>NZ_CP097484.1:4347500-4647500 GCF_023546765.1 Methylobacterium tardum | reverse complement strand
GACCTTGCGCGATCGTAGACGGACGCCGGTTCTAATCCTCGCCCTCGTCGTGCTCGCCGCGCTGCTCAACATATCGAGCGAGGCCTCAGCGCGCGGGTCGTGCAAGCTGTTCCCGCCGGAGGAGCTTTCGCAGGGCACCTACACGAACCGGGATGGTTGCGAGGTCCCGCGCCCGGAGCAACCAAAGGGGTCCGGTTGCGCCAAGCCGCCGGAGGCGACCGCGCGCTGCCGCGATGGCGGCTGGAGCTTCAGTCAGCACCGGCAGGGCACGTGCTCACATCACCGCGGCGTGGGGTGCTGGGTCTCCGCCAGCAACACCTGTTGCTAGCTCGGACGGCTCCGCGTCGCCGCGGTGGGCTAGACTGAGCCTCAGCCCTTTAGGCGCTTGTTGCACACGCTGTAATAGCCGCCGCCCTTCTGGATCCATTTAGCATCGCCGAGAGTGCCGGCCACCTTGGCGGCGTTGTAGCTGTCCAGGCAGGTGTGCATCCGCGCCTTGCCGGCTGACTCCTTGGCGTACTTCGGATCGACGGCGGACGGGTATGCAGCTGTGCCGACCGCGGACGGCACTGGAGCAGCTGTCGGTCGCGCGGATGTCGTGTTTGGGGTTGGGGTCGGAGCGGCAGGCTTCGCGGCGCTCGGCGCCAAGGGGTTCGGCACCGTGGAGGTCGCCGCATCCGGCGGGGCACCACACTCAGCCTTGCGGAAGTCGTTCCACTTCTGGCCGTTCAGCGTCCCGGCCTGCTTGGCGGCTTGGTACTTTACCGAGCAGTCCTTGGTGGACAGGGCTGCGGCAGGCGTAGCGAGGGCGCCCAAGCCGAGGGCGAGGAGAGTGGTAGACAGCAGGGGGCGGGACATAAGGAGCGTCTCCGAGCCCGAAGCGGGGCTGGACGGTCAAGCTATCCCGGCAGCTGACGGTCGCAAAGCCGTCCGCCGATGCTCATCAACCGCTCCGGGGCGCCGGCTCCTCCTGCGGACCGTAGGTCTGGCCGTGCTGCGCAAGTATGAGCTCAAAAATGGCGGGCGCTAGGCGGGCTGTCGAGATATCAGGCCATCTGTGTCCGACGATGCCGCATCCGCTCGGCCTACAACGCTCCGATGCGGGCGTGCATGTGGCCATGCTGCTCAAGCGGGTGCAGTTCAGCGAATGACGGCTTCGCCGCTATGAGCGGCGCTGCGGTGAGCGCGGCGGTGGTACGGTTGGGGTGCGCAGCTCTGGGAGTAGCCCGAGATCGGAACCGCTTCAGATACCGGCTGGGTCGGGCCGCTCAAGAGCGCACCGAACAATCCTCCGGGTCTATATCCTTGAGCGGCTACGATCCTATTCGCCTTTTCGATGCTCATATCGCAGGCGCTCGACATACCCTGGAGAGCGCCGAGGGCTCGCTCATATTCCGGGAGATTGGTGCAGCCTGGTGAAGTCCAAGCCCAAGCAGGAGCCGGTCCTACCAGCCCGGCGACAAGAGCGGTAACCGCTAAGCTTGTCTTGAACCTCACAGCCAACTCTCCGCCATTTCCCTCATCTTATAACAGTGGCCAGAGGGCCAACGATCCCACCTTTGTTACGCGGCCGGAGCCTTCAGGTGAGGTGGAGATCGGAGCCGTCTCCGAGCAGGTTGCATCAGCGGGTAACCCTCGCGGAGAACGCCATGAACACCGCCTTCATCCTCATGCCGCAGTACGGACCCCGTGCGGTGATCCGGCTGGATCTCCTGCGCCGGAACCAAGCCCGACGCACGGCGCCAGGATCCTCATTCATGAACAATTGGTTGCGGGCATATCGCAGATGCAATCCATATCGCAGATGATGTGCGAAGCAGGAGTAGAATTACGGGACCATATCGATCCAAGTTAGGCTATGGGCAGCCGATCAATGCTACATTCAGATCCAGATTAGCTGATTTATAGAAGTTGCATTTGTGTCCATTTACAATCTGCGCTGCTCGCTTCTCCGCGGCACCCCCATCGCGCTTGTGGCAGCGTTGCTGGCACTCGGGTCAGCTCAAGCCAGCCTCTCCAGCGCCATCAGCATCGTGCTGCAGAAGGGCCGGCACTACGATCCCACCGACCTGTTCCTGCGTAAGGGTGACACCATCACCCTCGTCAACGGCGACGATAACTCCGTCCACCACGCCTTCATTGAGGCGGACAGGTTCGCGTTCGATGCCGGCGACCAGGAGCCCGGCAAGCACGCGACCCTGACGCTCAAGGAGCCCGGCGACTTCATCATTCAGTGCGGCATCCACCCGAAGATGAAGCTCACCATCCACGTTCAGTGACATGGGCACTGCCGTCAGCGCGGTCCCTTCAGATCACCGGCCAGCTGCCCTGTATGATCGCGGTCCCGAACAGGACCTCGTGGCCGAGATAGTAAAGCGCCAGGAAGGCCGCCAGCGCACCTCCGAACCAAGCCGGCGCAGCCACGACGTCGCGGATCCGCACGGCACGCCGGGCGTCATCAGCGGCAATCCCGAGCAGTACGACGATGATGCCAGAGTGTCCGATCGCGTCCACCTTGCCGAACTCGAACACGGCCGAGATGAAGATCCCCGTCAGGATCAGCGCCGCCACGCGCCGCACCAGCGGCGTCCAGATCAGCGAGAAGGCGAGAGTGAACTCGATCACGCCTGCCGACTGCATGAACAACTCGGGCGAGGCGCCCATGGTCATCTGCGGCTTGGCGGCCAGCAACGGGGCGGTCCATTCTGGGTAGGCCCACTTCTCCACGGACGCCCACATCAGCGTGACGGCAGCGGCATAGCGCACGAGGTCGAGTGGACGCAGGCCGAGCGGGCTGATGCCGAGGCCGCTCAGGACGAGGTAGGCGGCCACGCCGAGGAACACGGGATAGTCGGCCAGGTGGAAGAAGCCGTACTGGGCTGTGGCGAACCCGTAGAGGAAGGCGATGCCGAGGCCGGTGAGCGGCATGGTCCGGCGCCAGATCAGGCAGGTGGCCATGGCGAGCTGCAGCCAGGAGATCCAGCTGGCGTCGGTTTTCAACTCAGGCGTCAGGATTATGCCGCCGAGCCCCCATAGCGAGACCAGGAAGAAGCCCAGCGTGCAGCGGACCAGCAGTTCGGTGTCCGTGCGGATGCGGGAAGTGACGCGATCCAGAGCGTTGAGCAAAGCCGTCCCGAGTGGGGTACCCTCGGCCAGGCAGCCGACCATCAGGCAGACCAGGGCGAGGCCGGTTAGCCACTCGAAGTCGGTGCAGAGCACCTGTTCGAGGCCGCGCGGCTGCCCGGCGACGTCGTAGGTGCAGAACCACTTCACGTGTGCGCTGGCCGAGCCTGTCCCAGCCAGGAGGAGCAACGGCGGCGCGGCGAAGCTCGCAAGCGTGCGCATCCCCAGGCGAAGCGAGAGCCTGGGCGCCGAAAACCGAACCATGATGACCTCGGAGGACGCCGCGAGCCCTAACTCGCCTACGCATTTCCTCACAAATTGCTGCATCGCGTCAACGAGCGATTAACCTTTGTTATGAAATGGTTAACGGCGTTGATTGAGAGCAAAGAAGCGCGCCATATGGTAATCGTGTCCGATTGTTGAGCCTTCGTCTGGCGGCTACAGGTTGGCAGGCCCGCGGCGAACCCTTGCAGGGTCGCGACCGCAGCCTGATGGCGGGGCTCATGTGAGCCGTCTTGGTGTCAATCGTCGCTGCTGTAAGCGGCTCGTTCACAGGTATCCCTTAGAGGCAGTTCTCGGAAGAACCGGCTTAGGATTTGCGAATAGACTGCTTTTGGTCCCGATTGGCTCACTAAACAGAGAGTGCGCTTCGAGACAGATGCCTGTCACCATCGACGTATCCGGGCTATCCACGCCCCTTGCGCTAATCATGCGGCCTTGGGGTGGCGTTCTGGAAACTGCATTGCCCGGCATGGGCGAGAACGTGCGGGTGACGGCGGAGAATGCCTCTGTGAGCCTTTGGCGCCGCGTCGTCATGCTACCACCGATCGAACGGTGTCTCGCGGCAGCAATGTCTACCTCGGCGATTTTGGCTGTCGAGCTGGACAAGGAAAACGCGGTTGCGTCCGAAGCCCGATCTGATGCTCTGCGCGCGCTCGAAACTTTGATCGTGCTGCTGTGTGAAGCGCGACCGAACGCGCGAGCGCAGGGGCTGGGGCTCGGCTGGTAGGCGAGGAGCGTAGGGGCGGCTTCAAACGACAACGGCGCAGCAACCTGGGAAGGCGCTGCGCCGCAGGATCGGGCCGCCGAGGGGGCGATGACGGCCGTGAGGGATGAATACGCCTAGCTCAGCTTCCGCGAGGTGTGCCCGAGCACATACCGCCCGCATGTGGCCCGGCGGTGACACGCGTCGCTTCGCCAGAAGATGCCCGATCCACCGCTCCCCTACAGAGATGTCAGCCGCAGTCCCCATGCTTTGAGATCCGCGGTGTCCACCGGACCATCGCGCGAGACGGCCAGCTCAGCCCGGGGGATTTGGTCGAGGGCTATTTGGTCGAGCGGCCCGTCCTGCGCGGAAAGGCACCCGCCGAGCAGCAGCGCGAGCGAGCCCGCCATGAAAAGCACGCGCAGAGATCGGATTAGAGGGCCGGCGGTGCTCACGAGATCATTCAATCAGGACAGTTGCACCCGCACTCAGGCCGCTGCCCGTTGATCGACCGGAAGCAGAGCTTGGCTTGCCTGCTCGATCCGCTTCAGCCAGTCCTCGGCAGCTTCAGCCCGCGCTTCGGCAGCGTGCGCCCGCGCCTCCATGGTCTGCAGTTGCGCCGCCGCCTCAGCCTGGAGATCCCGGACGCGCGTCTCAACCTGACCTTGAAGCTCCTCAATCTTCGTGTCCGCCTGCGCCCGGACCTCGCGCAGCAGGACTTCGAAAGCGCGGACTTGCTGCTGCGTACGCTTCAGCTCCTCAAGCAACGCGGCCTGCCCCGCAGCCTGTTCGCGCAGACGTGCCTCCTGTTGCTGAGAGGCGCTCTTGGCCGCGGTGAGAGTGTCAAGCACGCCCGTCCAATCCGATGCGGCCCGAGAGGGCGGGACAGCGAAGGTGTTATCTGCCGTGCCGGCAGTCACAGAAGCTCCCGTCGGGATCGCTGCCGTCGACGGTCGGCCCTGGCCATCCGGGCGGTTCGCGATGATCTGCGCATCGAGGTCGGCCCAGAAGGCCTCGTCCATCCCCGCCATCTCTAGTCCCTTTTCCTGGATCTGTCCTGAAGAGGTCGTTGTGACAGCGCTGCTACGCGCCCAGCGTACCAGTCTTCTGCGGAGCGGCGCGCTCAACCACAAATTCGGACTCGATCGCCTCGGAAATCTGCTGCAGCCACCTCTCGGCTGCTGCGGCACGTTCCTCGGCAGCCCGCGCTCGCGCCTCGGCCTCTTGGGCGCGCTGCTCAGCGGTGCGAACCTTGGCGTCGGCATCCCGCAAGTCGGCGCGCACCTGCTCCAACACTTCCTGGACGCGCAGCTCGTACTCCTGCGTGCGGTCCTCTACCTCCCGGATGTACTGGGCCGCCCCGCGCACCCGCTCCAGCACACCCGTCCACTTCGCTGAGGCCGTCTCTGCCGAAGGACGCGCTGACGACTGGCCAGCGGCAACCGAGGCCAAGACCACAACCTTCTGAGGCGATGCCGCTGCGACTTCGTCCCAGGCGGCCGCGGATGTCAGCTCGCTCGTGTGCGGCTGATCTGACGGGATCTGTCCTGATTGTTCCATGGTCGGTCCTAGGTGCAAGTCTCGCCGCTTCAGGCCGATGCCCTGACAGGGCTCATGTGGCCACCAAGCAGCAGAGCCTTGGCGGCCGCGTCGATGCGTTGCAGCCATCGCTCAGCCGTGTCCGCCCTGAGGTCGGCAACCCGCACCTGCTCCTCGGCCGCTCTTACCCAGGTCTCCGACTCGGCTCGAAGCGTCCGCACCCGCGCCTCCGCCTCGGCACGGATCTCCTGAACCTGCGCATCTGCATCTGCCTGAACCATTTGCAGACGGATGTCGGCACGCGTTTGGATCTCGTGAGCGCGCATCTCGGAGAGCTGGAGGCGCTGCCGTGTCTCCTTCAGTTCCCGCTGCAAAGCTTCGAGCGCGGCTTCGTGTGACACGCTCTGCTCCCTGAGGCGCTTCTTCTGCTCGTCGGCGAGACCGACCATGCCGTTGATGATGTCGAGCGTGCTCATCCAGTCTGACACACCGTCGACCTCCGGCTCAGAGTGGACCGGTACCGATACGGCATCGTTGGCCGCTTCATCTGGCAGGACCGGCGCAGGATCATTGCCGGCAGCCTTTGTCTCCGAGCACAGGGCTGGCGCTTCCGATGTGCTGAACGAGGGCTTCAGCCTCAACACCTCGGCAGTCGGCCTCTCGACGATCTTATCGAGACTTTCCGCGACCTGCGTCAGGATATGGGACCAGGAGGCTGTTGGGGCCGCGACCATGCTGATTTTGCCCTGCCGGGGAGGGAATAAGTCCTGACAGAGCCTCGGACATGGTTAATGAGCCGTTAATCGGCCCCGCTTTGCTAAGAATTTATAAGCTATTCCTAATCGAAATTAATTACTGGCTGTTTGGGCGCCTTACTCGACGGGTGCCAGCGCCGCGCGGCCGGCTGCAGGTATAAGGTCGCCTCCGCGAGAAAGGCCCAGAACTTCAGGTCCGACCGATCCATTTCCAATACGCGGTTGGCCCTACCGCTACGCTTTCTTCATGACAGGTGGCACAGTGCGGCCCTATGCCGATCCGGCCCGAGCACCGCTTCTTCTACCCCATCGACTGGCCGCAGCTCTCGGCCGTGATCCGGTTCGGCCGGGCGAAAGGCTGCTGTGAGGGCTGCGGGCGACCGCACGGGCGGATGATCTACCACTTCGGTGATGGCCGCTGGTGGGACGCTGAAGCCGGCCGCTGGCGAGACGGTTGGGGCAGGCGGATCCGGATCGCAACAGAAGCCGACATCCTCGGTCACGTGCGCCGGACCCGCGTCGTTCTGGCCGCCGCCCATCGGGATCACGACACCTCGAACAACACGGCTGCCAACCTCGCGGCCTTCTGCCAGAGGTGCCACATGATCCACGACCGGCCGGAGCATCAGCGGCGACGCTGGCACACGCTGTTCCGGAGGAAGGCGCTCGGTGACCTGTTCGGCGGGCCCTACGCATAGCTGGCAGAGTCGGCGTCACCTCTGACCGGCAGAAATCCTGCGTTTACGTACCTGTGGTGTCCTCTGCGCGGTATCGGAGGTCAGCATGCGTAAGTCTCTTCTGCGGACCGGCGGCACAGCTGCCGTGGCTGCCCTCGTCCTGTGCGGCGCCCAGCCAGCTGCCCAAGCCCGTGATGGCATCGGAGTTGGTGGTGCTGTGGCCCTCGGCGCTCTCGGTGGCGTCGTGGCCGGCAGCGCCATCGCCTCGGCCAACAACGGCTACTACCCGGGCCGGCCGGTCTACGTCGCACCCCCGCCTGCCTATGTCGAGGAAGTCTGCCACGTCGAGCGGCGCGGCTTCATCGACGCCTACGGCGTTGAGCACATCCGGCGCGTGCGCGTCTGCGAGTAGTTCAACACCGCCCCGGTGCAGCTGCCGTTCGCTTTTCGTACCCGCTGTTGCGGCGGCGCGGCAGCCGGTGCCCAACGGCTCAGCTACGGTGCAGGCGTCTCCTTGAGGCGCCTCCATGCTGATCCCCAAGCTCACTGTCCGCCGTTGCATGCTGCTCGGTCTCATGCTCGCCGGCCTGATCACGCTGGCGGATGGCGTGGCCCGCCATGAGCTGCAAAGAGCCACTAGCGAGATGGCCTTTGCGGTGGCCGCCGTCTCCAATGAATAGCCGGGCGGTGCAGCTTCAAGGCTTGGCCCTGCTCCTTACGCTTGCGGGTACCGTGCCGGTCTCGGCCCTGGCGGCCGAGCCGGCCGACCTGCCTGCGCTGGAACGGGCGTGGCACGGGTGCGTGCGCGAGGCCTACGACAGCCAGCAGGACCGCGGCAGCCGACCCGGCCGGGAGCGCAACGCTCTGGACGGGTGCAAGCCCCACGAGGACCGGTACGTGGCCGCTCTGATGGCAACCCACCCAGATGCCGATCTGCCGCTGGGTGGCTGGGCGCGGACCTGGGCAGCGTACGTGTCGTTCGTGGTGGATCCAGTGAGGGCCTGGATCGAGGCGTTGCGGCGCTGATCCGCGCCGCAGGAACGGGTCATGCAAGCGGCTGTTGGCCTTCCGACATTATCGGAAGCGCAGCAGATGGAGTGTGCTGCGCTTCTCGGGAGCGGAGACCATGATGCGTCAGCTCGTCCACCTCGGCGTGGTGCTCGCCTTCTGCGCCATGCCTGCCGTAGGTCAAACTGCCGACCAGCAGAACCCGCAATCTGTGAAGGTCGAGAAGGGCTGGGCCGGAACGCTCGACGGCACATGGAACTGGCGGTTGCCGGACACGCCAAACGGTCTGCATCCGACCCAGAGCTGGCACGCTACGGGCTCAGCGCCCGATGGTGACATTTACGTCGGCGGCATGGATCACAAGACAAACGCTGCTCTCTACCGCATCGACGCGCGGGCGGGCACACTGCGCCACGTCGGTGATGCGCGTTCCGCCTCCGAGGCCGCCCATAACTGGCTGCCCGGCGAGACCGCGCAGAAGTTCCACACCCGGCCGCTCTGGCACAACGGCAAGATCTACGTCGCGACCATGGACCGCTCGGACCTTAACCCGGGCTACCTCGATCGGCGCGGCTTTCACTGGTACGCCTACGATCCAGCCCACGACAGCTTCACAGACCTGAGCGCGTCCGAGCCCGGCGGGACCGCAGTGCCCCACGGCAACCTCGTCACCCTCGCCTCCGACTCAATCCATAACGTCATCTACGGCGCGGGCGTGCCGACAGGGGCGATCTACCGATACGACGTCGCCAGCGGGCGCACCCAGGATCTCGGCCGCCCAGCCTCATACAAGCAGCCCTACGTCTACACGGGGCGGGTGATGTGGGTGGACGCACGCGGCCGCCTCTACTTCACAGCTAGCAACTGGGACGAGCCCGCCGTGCACGACCACGTGCACTACTACGACCCGGAGACCGGCTTTGGCGAGGAGAAGGACTGGCTGCTGAAGGACGGCATGGCCCTGGAGACGGGCCAGTGCATGGAAGGCGGCAAATGGTGCGTGTTCGGCGACGACCGCGGCCATGTCTACCGCTTCGATCAAGACGCGCATACGTGGACTTATCTGGGCCAAGTGGAAACGGGTAAAAAGGCCGGGTGGGATGGTGTGGAGTTCTGGCTCTTTGCTGTGGCGCCGGGCGGCAAGAGCGTTTACGTCGCCACCAGCACCTCGCCGCGGCCAAGCGCCGACACAGCGCTCTACGAATTTGACCTTGCGAGCGGTCGAACGCAGCGGATCTGTGCCCTAGCCGAGCTCGATCCGGCGCTCGCGCACAGCCACGTCCATACCGGGTACAACGCCTGGGATGCGCAAGGGCGCTTCTACTTCGCGAGCTTCGGCTACTCCGACGACCAATCCGTGCTCGTGACCCGGATCGACCCAGCGCGCCTTAAAACGGCACTAGGCCGTCGTGCAGAGACAAAGGGCGATACAGATGCCGGTAAGTAAATAATCCAGTTCATGCGCCGGCTCGAGGTTGACTACGACGCCGCTCGGCAACGGGGCGAGATCAGGTCCAACGGTGAGCGGAGCTTCTCCGCGCCGGAAAAGATGAGCGGCGCAGAGCTGATTTCGCCGAAGGCGATCCACGAGGCCCAACAGCTGCGCGACGCGGAGGTGATCTTTCTCACTCCATGCGGCTAAACCGCGGCCTATACAGACTCGCTACGGGACGTGCTCGAGTCCTGGGTTGATGATTGATGGTCAAACCAAGGAGTGGCCGTAATGAGGGTTTATCAAGTCCGGCAGAGCGTCACCGGGACAATCCTCTGGACCGGCTCGGCGACGGATCCGCTGGGCGCCCTGGATGCCATGGCGCATGAGGCCGGGTACTACGACCACAGCGACATCCCGGAACACCTCCGGGCCGGTGGCCTCCACGTCGAGGAAATCCGGGGCTAGAGCGTTTTCGGAATGAGCTGAGTCGGACTGTTGGGGTTCACGCAGGGCATTTGGGCTGATTCATTGCGCGCTTCCTGTGAGGAGCACGTCATGGGCCGACCCTACAGCCAGGATCTGCGTGAGCGGGTGGTGGACGCCGCAGGCGCGACGTCGCGCCGGCAAGCGGCCAAGCGCTTCGGGGTGGGGGCTGCGACCGCGATCCGCTGGATGGCGGCGCTGGCCACGACCGGGACGGTGGCGGCCCGTCCGCAAGGTCGGGCACGCCGCTCCAAGCTCGATCCGCACGAGGCGTTCCTGCGCGCCCTGATCGCCGAGCGGGATGACGTCACCCTGGAGGAGATGCGGGTCCGCCTGCGGGAGGAGCGCGCTCTCCCAGTCGGGCTGGGCACGCTGTGGAGCTTCCTCGACGCGCGCGGCCTGACATACAAAAAGACAGCTCACGCCACGGAGCAGGACCGCCCGGACGTGAAGGCCGCCCGCGAGGCGTGGTTCCAGGACCAGCCCGACCTCGACCCCGCCCGCCTCGTGTTCCTTGACGAGACTTGGACCTCGACCAACATGGCCCGCACCCGCGGGCGTGCCCCGCGCGGCGAACGGCTTCGTTCGGGCGTGCCGCACGGTCATTGGAAGACCACAACCTTCGTGGCAGGCCTGCGCCTGTCGGGTCTCTCGGCGCCGTTCGTGCTGGACGGGCCGATCAACCGCGACGCCTTCCAGACTTACGTCGAGCGCGTGCTGGTGCCCGAACTCACTCCCGGCGACACCGTCGTGATGGACAACCTCGGCAGCCATAAAGGGCCGGCCGTGCGCGCGGCTATCGAGGCGGCCGGCGCGCGGCTGCTCTTCCTCCCGCCCTACTCGCCCGACTTCAACCCGATCGAAATGGCCTTCTCCAAGCTCAAGGCGCTGCTGCGCAAGGCCGCTGAGCGCACCGTCGAGGGATTATGGACAGCCATCGGCCAGCTCATCGACACCATCACACCTGACGAATGTGCCAACTTCTTCAGAGCCGCAGGATATGAGCCAGATTAAATCGAAAACGCTCTAACGCGTCGAGACCGCAACCCGCTGTCTTATCCGCCAACCGCCAAGGCGTTCGTCGCCAGCCGATTGACCAAGGCGTCCCGTTTTGCCTGACGGAGCACGATGCGCGCCGCTGCACGGGCATGGGTTGCACGCAGCCCGCCGTGCGGTTGGCCATCGCGTAGAGCGCGCCATGCCATGGCACGAAACCATCGCACATTGCCGAGAGCCACGGCACGACGATCGAGAGCCAGCCCGCGTCCGCGCGGGTCGGCCAAAACTTCGGGCTGCATTGAAGTCAATCCTGGGCGGCAGAGATACGCCCGCCCGCACACTAATACCGAAATGCCACACCTGTCTCTGTGGAGCAGTACTGATTTTGAAGGAGGAACGGCAGTGCTGACGCTGCGCCGTGCTGATGCTCCTGCAGGACGAGGAATGGGCGCAGTGGTCAGATTGCGAGATCGGCCGCCAGTGCGCCGTGGATGGAAAAACGGTCACGCGGCTGCGCGAGGAGCTTGGCCAGCATCATCTGCGGATTTCCGCAGACGCGCCCCGCACGGTCGAGCGCGGCGGTACCGTCTACCCGATGAAGCTAAGGCAGCTCCCGGCCGAGCTAGCGACTGCGGCTCAGCCGCCGCCGATCCCGGTAGTGACTTTGCCGGTGCCTTTGCATTCGGGGCAGCTCTCGCCGTCGAGCTTGCCCGTGCCGCTGCAGGCCGGGCACAGGTTCTCGCCGGTCCCAGGTGTGCCCGGAGGTGCCTCGTCACCCGGCTTGGTGGGATCTGTGTCGCCCATCGGTTCCTTCCTTTGTGGGAGGAAACCGGGGGACTCAGACACCGTTCCTGCCCTCGCACGCATGCGCGGGCGGACTGCCCGTAGCTGTTAGCCGGCGCCGTGACCGCCCTTGGCGTTGTCGGGCCTGGGCATGTCCGGCCGGTTGTCGTAGCCGCCGCTCTCCGGTCCCTCGCCGGCATCGGGCTCCGGGCTGCCGGGCGAGTGCGGGCCGCTGCCGCCGGCTTCCGGCGTGATGTTCTTGTTCTCCCGCTTCGCTGGGGCCGGCGGTACCGTCCCGAACGCCTCGCGCGCCGCGTCTACGTCCTGACCCATGCTGGCCTCCCCAGATGCTGTGAGGAGCCAAGGCATGGGGGTTAGGCAAGTTCCCGGCGAAGGCCTTTAGTCCGTCAGTACAGCGATGAGCGAGAACGATGTGGCAAGCACGAACGTGCCTGCCACGAGGAACGAGATCAGTAACATAGGGGAACCTTGGGATGCCGAACGGCTATGCTCTCTCAATGCCGCGGGCCCGGTCTCGGTTGCTACTCAGTTGTGCATAGCCGCTCAGCTCTTGCAGCCCTACTGGAACATGGCCGCAATACAGGGGCGTCAATCTCCACCACCATCATCGCCAGCGTGGTCGCCGGCGTCCAGCAGCCACTCGAGCAGGTCGGCGCCAACGTCGCCGGTCGCCTCCCCGCAGGGCTTGCTCAACGGCTTCTGCGGGTGCTGCGCCCGCACCTCGGCGAACAGCTCGCGGGCGAGCCGGTCCAGCGCATCGTCGGACAGCACACGCTCTCGCCCGGCCGGCATAACCGCACTCCTTGTTGAGCACCGGCCCCTCGGCCCCGCCCCGATCTGATCACGGGGCAGGGGAGGGTCCGATCTCACCAGCGTGTGAGCCGAGCCGACACGCAACGCGGCCCGACAGCATCATGCTGTGGGCGGGTTAGCGGGCCGTCAGCGGGGCCGGTTTGGGGCTGTGCCGGAACAGGCCGCGGAGGAACCGGAAGGGCAGCCGGAGCAGCTTGTAGACGGCGTGGGCGGCCATAACGGCGAGGACGGTCAGCAGAGCCAGGATCGTGTTCAGCACGCAGGGTACTCCTGACGGCTCGATACCCGGCGGGCCGCCCCCGCCATTGCCCGCAGGAGGCGCGCCGATCGCGGCGGCAGTGTGATGCGGGCCGAGCGGTCCCAGGGCTCGTACTAGGGTATGTTCAGCCGGCATCCTCGCCGTTCTGTTTTGCTAATGGGCTCTTGATCCGAAGGCGGCATCGTCGGCGCTCGCGACCACGCCAAGCCCGGCCGGGACTTGGCCGCACTCGGAGCATCGGAAGCGCCGGGCCACATCAACGACATCCTCAACCGCCTCGGCGTTGAGCTGGTCCCAGGTCGCCGCTGTCGAGACCCGGCAGGTCGGGCAGCATGGGATGCGGAGGCCGCGGTAGCCGGAGTTGAACCACTCGGCGACGGTGCGAGGAGGTATTGCGGAATAGGCCATGATTGAGGGCGCGTGAGAGCTGCGAGCCCCGGCCCTACTCCTTGCGTGCCACCGTTGAACGACGGTTCGATGACAAGCGGCTGATCGGGTTAGGCTTTCAGGCTCTCAGAGTCCCGAAATCGGCTTCTGGACTCAGGGTGTCAGTGAGCAACGGCGAGGTAAGCGGCCTTGGCAACCTGCCAAGCGGCCTTGAGAGCGGAGGACATCGCCTCGCGGCGGGAGACGCCGCAGCGCTCCATGATGCCGGAGACGGCGGCGCAGGCGGCGGCCATTATGGCGGCGCGGTCGTACCGTCCAGCGGTGGCGAGGGGGCGGGTGCGAGCCGAGAACTGGATGAGAGCACGGGCGCCGAGCATACCGGCCGGGATCGTGGTGCGGGCGTCGCGGCCCGCGCGGTCGATGCGGGTCCACGAGACGGTGCGGTGGGACATAGGCTTGGCCCTCAGAGAGGCGTCTGATACACTTGAGGCGTAATGCGAATGGCCCGAGGTGTCAACACCTGAGGGGTGTCGCGATACCTCTGAGGTGTATTTGTGTTGACGGCTGAGCAGCTACGCGCCGCGCGAGCACTGATCCGGTGGGAGCAATCGACCGTGGCCGAGAAGGCTGGGGTATCGGTTGAGACGGTGAAGCGGTTGGAGAAGTTGGACGGCCCACTGCTGTCCACCAAATCGGCCACGCTCCACGCGCTAGAAGCCGCGTTTCGGGCGGCCGGCGTGGAGTTCACCAATGGTGGAGAGCCGGGCGTGAAGCTGCGGCGAAAGGATCCGGCGTGAGCACCGCAGCCGGGGCGCCCGAGCGCCTGACCGAGGTCCGCCGCCTCACCGAAGCGCTTATCGATCAGGTGCTCGAAGCACAGATCGCGGGTCGTCCGGTTCCCGAGGAGCAGAGCACCGCCTTGATCAAGGCCGCCTTCTTTCTCCGGGACTGCAATCTTCCTTGGTGGCCGATGCTAGCCCAAGCGCTGCATGGTCTGGGCCGTGACACTGACCAGGTGGCAGATAACACCGCCGAAGCAGAGGCTCTGCAGGACGCAGACCTAGAAGGGCTGGCACGCTTCTTCGCGGGCTTCCGCAAGAAGGACCAGTCGTGACATCCGGCCTGGAGTTCATGCCCGAGAACGGGGGCGGAGCCAGCATCCGGTTCCGGGAGCGGTAGGCATAGAAGCGGTCAGCTCGTACGACTGAGCACCTGTTGGCGAAGGGCTGTCTGAAATGAGCGATCCCGAGCCCGACTCTGTCTTCCGCAAGCGCCTGCTGCGCGTCCTCACCGAAGCAGACCGGCAGGTCGCAATGGTGGTGAGCGGGGACCAGCTCGACGATCTCGGCCGCAAGTACGACCGGTTCAGAACAGGCGTGCCGCTGAAAGGCCTTGAGGAAGGTAGCCGCGCCACTTCGGGTCTGCCCAAGGGGTGGTGGAGGAAGCGCTGAGGGCGAAGTGATCCCGAAAGTGCCATTCGGGCGTGCTTCAAGGGCAATCCGAGATCCCGTAGTTCCTTCTTAAAGCAGGTGGGGCCCGGACGTGAGCGAGTTGCACAAGCTGTTGGATGATGCGTGGCTGGGACCGATGGACAAGCCGAAGCACGAGCCAGGCACCGGCACTGAGACCGGTCGGGGCGATCCCGTGCGGAGCAATTCGTCGGTGAGCGAGCCGATAGAAGCTCCGACACGGCATTCATTGTCGCAGGATTGGGGTGCGCTCATCCACCAGGTGCAAGCGGCCGGGCGGCGATCGCGCGAGGCGCAGACGCAGGTCCGCGAGCAGGAGTTGCGGGTCGGGCTGATCCTGGAAGAGGTACGTGAAGATACCAGCGCCGCGAACGAGCGTGCTCGGCTCGCAGAGCTCAAAGCCCAAGAAATACAAATACGAGCGGAGGCCCAGATCCTGGCCGCCGAGGAGCGAGCCAAGGCTGCCGAAGCACGCGCACGGGCAGCTGAGGAACGCGCTCAGCATGCGGAACATTGGTTAGCGCGCGTCCACGAAACTCTTTCGGACGAGTTCAGGGATCTTACGGAACAGCCTGCCTAATAAGTGCTGCTGCGGATCGTGTTGGTCTCGGCATTCAGGGCAAGCGGGTCTGACCCCATCCCCCGTCTCGTGGAAGAGGCGCTGACGGCGTTCAGTTCGCCAGATATGCCTGGGCGCTACGTACTCTGCCGGCGCGACCATAAGGACCGCGAGATTGCGCCGAACTTGCATGAGGAGGATCAAAGACGACGCGGATGGTCATGTTGGTACGGCCGGGCGGCATTAACGTAGCGGAAAGAGGCGGATGTTGCGCTCACCACCTGTATCGTCAGTCCTCCTGCTCGTGTCGTTTTCTCTTTTCGTGCCATCAATTTGCGAGGCTAGGCCGAAGCGGATCAAACTTCCCATGCTGGAAGTGCCGGATGATCTAGGCAAGCCATCCGGGCGGCTGCAGCCCTTCGACCGATCTACTTTGCTGGGAAAGCCTATCGAACTCTCCAATGCCGATGATCGACGCCTCTATGCGCGGGAGCAGGTCATTTGGGGTCGGTTGAGCGGCTCACTTTGCACCGGTTGCGGTGAGACCCGACGCGTCCGGAAGGTTAACTACGTCGATCCGGTTGCCGTCCTGAACGCGAAACCTAGAGCCTTTGTTGCCGCTTCTGTGCCTGCTCATGTGGTAAAGCCGGAGCATGCTGCACGGGTGAGAATTGCTCATCGACGACGACATAATTCAATCTTGTATTCTTATTATGGCCGGCTTCGATTTTCTGTTGTTTTGAAATGGCGCAGACATCACCGCACCCGAACGCGGGCGGCTAATAGCAGTTGGACTCCAGGCGCTTAGTACTGCTAGGGTTCGGCTAAGCAATCGCACTCTGCGCGTTCTCCAGCGCCAGCGAGTGCATCCGGCCGAATGTGCCCGGCGGCTATCCTATCGAGATGCGTCACGTACCTGCGGCATCAGGCGTCTGTCATAGGTAGATCCGGGCCGTCCTCTGAGGGCGTGCCGTCGTAGCCTTCCAACCACGCCTTCCGCTGGGGCGAGTTGGCCGGATAAGGGCAGGCATCTTTCGGCCGTCCGGCGGCACGGGCGCGAGCCCCTTCCGAGACGGCATTCAGGGTCGGCGACTGGCGTAGATCCATGACACACGCTCTTAGCTGAGGGAGCCTGTCTGGATGTAAAACCTGCCGAGCGTCTGTGAGGATCCTCTCACGCTTGCCCGCTGTTGGCCGCCGTCGCGTAGGCTTGGCGCTGGCCTCGCGATTGTCATCTAGCCGGCCTATGCAGGACGCCTCGCAGGAGGGTCTATGGGTTACATCATCGCTGGCGCGAACCTCGCCAACACAAAGCGGCCGAGCGTCGTCCATCAGGCTGAGACAGCGGCCAAAGCGCTTGAGAGAGTGCAGGAACTAGAGAGACGGGTACCACGTGCGCACGTCCACCGCTAAGGGCGAGGATTTATCGATCCCTAACCTCGCGGCCCGCATCTCGCTCGGCGAGGTTGGCTGAGGCGCACAAGAAAGCCCGCGCCGGCGGACCGGGCGGGCCGAGTCTAGGGAGGAACGCCGGGATCGCTCCCGAGCGCGTAGGCTGAACGTCGCGCCGAATGGTTAATAAAAAATTAGCTCCGCGCGGCGCCGCCGGCGGGGCTGAGGCTCAATCCGCCTTCGCCATCTGACGCCCGTGGTTCTGCACGATCGGCCCCGCCCCGATCTGCTCACGGGGCGGGGAATTGTCCGATCTCACCAGCGTGTGAGTGAAGGCGCCTCAGGACGCCGCTTCGTCCAGCCTGGATGCGGTGAAGGTCAGCGTCCCCGTGTATACCCGGCTGCCCTCTTCATCGCGGACGGTCACCGTAACGGCTTGGTTGTCGCCGTCGCCTGAGGTGATCAGCTCCGCGACATCGGACAGGCTTGCCATGACCCGGTCACGAGCGGCTTCAACGTTCTCGCATTCAAGACCTTCCTCGTCGCGCTGGAACTCGCCGTCGTGAATGTCGAAGAAGAAGCGAGGCACACGGATCCCCTTGTGTACGTCAGCTGACCGCGGATCGTTCGGAGCCGAGCCAGTGCCACTACGTAGGGATCAAACAAAAGTTGCGACTTGCGCCTAATTGAAGCGGCATTGCGCGTACGAAAAAGTCCACTCCGGGGACTTGGCGGGCTTAGGCAAATTACGAAGCTGAAGAGAGTCGCTGAACCCGGTTGAGGCGCCGCCGGGTTATTCAAGCCACAGTGTATGTCATGATGCCCGAGTAGACGGCACGGTCATCTTCATCCCTTATCAAGATTTTCTGAGCGCGGCTCTCGCCAACCTTGCGTACCTCATCAAGAACAATCTGATAAAGCGCACGCTTGGCATGCTGAACGGCGGTATGCAGGTCGGCGCACTCTAAGCCTTCTTCATCACTAGCATTACGGCTGTCGTTGATGTCGAAGAAATAGCGCGGCATGCCACTCTCCGCTGGCCGGGGCGAAATGACCCGCATCTTGCGGTCGCTGGCGCCCACGTCATCTTGCCAGTGCTGCACTACTCTTGCATGGCCGATAGCTGCGCGCACTCCTTAAATTGCTAAATAATAACAATCTCGGATGTGTGAAAATTGTAATCGCCGAAAAAACCCCGCGCGGCGGTGCCGGCGGGGCTGAATGATCGATCGGCGCGCCGCTCTTAGGTCGGCTGCACCTCGGTATCCTTCACCTCAGGGTCGTTCTCCTCAGGCACGGCAGGCTCGGACTTCGGCGATGGCTCGATCTCATCGAGGCGTGAGGGGTCTTCGATCAATGCGCCGGGGTCCTCTCCCGGCATCGGGGTGTCGGCCTGGATCATGGTATGCGCCTCCGCTGTTTGAAGGCTACGCCTCGCGATCCGGAGCGTTCCGTTGCATGGTGTCAGGTGCAAGCAGCCTTCGGCATGCGTCGCGGCAGAGGTTGCCGGGAGCTGGGATCGTGATCCGGACTGCGGTAGTGGCCCCGCCAGCCTGCGCTCCGCCGCTTCGTGCTGGTGCCGCCGACATAAAGTGAACTCAGCGTGATTTAGCCGATTGTGTTGCCATGGAGAAAGCCATGACAACATTCCGCGTGCTGGTATCTGCCTCAATTCTGAGCTTATTGCCGCTGGGTGCTGTGTTCGCCCAGGCAGACCAGACGGGGACCGGAGGCGGCCCGCTCTCGGCCGAGAAGGCGCCCAACACCACCGTGGTCGGGCAGACGAGGCCACCGAGCCGCAATGCCAGCCCAACCTCGGTCAAGCCCATTGAGCGCCTGACACCTCGTCAGGCCGCAGACGACGCGATCACCACCAGGGTCTGTGTCGGGTGCGGAGGCGGGCCTAGCACTACAGGTTCTCTCCCGGCACCATCTGCTCCTACCAGCTCGCCGGAAAGACGCGACGTGCAACTGGATGAGCTCCGCACTGCGACCGAACCTAAAAAGCAGTCGGACCTCGACACAGTCGCGTTGGCGTCCGCTCACCGTGAGCAAGCGAAGTCGGCTGAGGAGAAGACCAACGGTCTCTGGCAGTCGTGGTTGGTCTCGGTCTGCGATGGCTGCGGCGACCAGAAGCCTGCCAAGGCGCTGAAGGTGGAGGACTGGCCGAACCGCAACGTGCCGATGACGACCGGTTCGGTGGATCAGAAAGCCCCTTCCGTGAAAGCGCACCACAGCGAAGCCAAGCGAGCCGAGGTCCACCATCACGGGAGCCTCGAAGCGGACCTCTCGCCTGAGAACGTCGACGCGATCAGGCGCATGCCGCAGCAGTGATGTAGTTGATCAGGGCGCGAGCGGATCCACCCTCATCCGCCGGGCCGTGAGGAACGGCACCGAACCCCGTCAGCCCGTGATCAGATCGGGCGACGGGGGCTTAGCTTGCGTGGCAGCAGATCCTCGCCATCCCACGTCAGCCTACGTGACTGCGCCTCGGCTGCGTCCGTTCAAGTTGCTGAGCCAATCGCCTCAGCTGAACGGTCGGGCTCTCATGTGGCGCATCTCTGGTGCCCACAACCGGATGCTCCCACTCCTCCAGCAGATCGATGCAGATCAGCAGGATGCCGCAGGAGATCGCCACAAAGATCGCGGCCCAAACCACCGTATCCAGCATATCCGTTCGACCGACGTGAAATCCTTTACAATCAATTAACGAGCATAGTTAACGAACAGTTAAGCTTGCTCACAGGCTGGATAGCCGTCCTGGCGCAGCGCGCCGGGGTTGGCGGCGCAGGCGCGCAGAGCTTCGAGGTGCCGGCCGCGGACCGGGGCCTTCGGTTCGGAGGGCATGGTCAGCGCGCCGCTTGAAGCATCCAGTTCCGGGCAACCGCCAACTGGTCGACGTCTTCGGCATCCGGCATGGCGGCGATGACAGCCTCCACGATCCGGCGGACCGCGCGGTCATCAAGGCCCAGCCCCTGCGCATAGCCGTGCAGGCGGCGCGTCAGACCGGCGACGGTGGCTTCGCCGGGAGGGTCGCGTTCTTCATCTGCCATGGTCGCGGCCTACTGCAGCTTGGTCGTCGTCGAGTCCATGAGCCCGAGTCGCAAGGCCAGCGCCAGCAAATCGCCGAGCGTGATCCACTCTCCGCCGTCCACTTGCCAGCGTTCGAAATCCTCGTCGGGCACAACGGTGTAGCCCAGCGCGCGGAGAGCTGCGACGGCCTCAAGGACCGGATCGGCTTCGTTGCTCATGCTGCTATGCCGACGCGACCAGCAGCCAGTTGCGGGCTCTGGCCAAGCGGTCCTCATCCGGCATCAGCGGCATGTCAGCGATCACTCGCTGCGCGATCAGGCGGACGTCGAACTCGCCGACACCGAGGTCGTGCGCGAACCTGTCGAGCTGCCGCATCAGCCGAGCGACAACGATCTCGTGGCGGGGATCTGCCGTATCGCTCACGGCACTACACCGTCGCGAGGATCATGCGGGCGCGCGCCTCGACCAAGCGCTCGCCAGCGTCCTGTTCCGGCATGTCGAAGACAACGCTCTCGACAACCTGCCGCGTGGCCGCCTCGTCCAGGCCTAGCCCGCGCGCGAAGCCGTCCAACCGCCGCATCATGTGCTGGATCGCGGCGCGCTCGTATAGGGTCTCGGGATTGTCGCTCATCTCATCATCTGTTGAGCGCTCGGCAGCAGCAGAGCGGCGCCGGCGGCGACCATTGCGTACATGGCGTCACGGTCAGAGTAGGCGGCTTCGAAATCTCTGAGAGCCAGGGTGTGCGCCAGCCTTGCGCCGTTTGTTCAGTAGCGATCCTCAACCGCGGCTCCTGCCCCAGGCTCAGGCTCATCGGGAACCGCGAGGGGAGCCTCCGGCTCGGAGCGCGAACGCGCCGTTGCCCGCTTGTTCACCGAACTCGTCGCTGACGGAGATTTTGCCGCGGGTGAGGTGCTGGGCGGCCCCACCTTTCCTATCGGACCAGGAGGCCCTTGGGGCCCTCGTGGTCCGGGCGGCCCGGCTGGGCCAACTGCTCCGGCCATACCGGCTGGCCCCTGGGGACCTGCTGGTCCAGGCTCGCCCTGTGCACCGACGGGACCGGTCATTCCATAAGGACCGGGCGGGCCCATCGCACCAACCTCACCTTTTGGGCCTGCTTCACCCCTCGCTCCTGCTTCGCCGCGTGGTCCGGGCGGCCCTGCCGGACCTGCAAGCCCCGGAGCCTGTGGCCCTAGCTGGCCGCAGCCGCTCACCACTAGGTCGTGCGACTGTTTGGGTGTCCGAAGCGTCGCGATGCATGTGGCTGGGTGATAGACCACTCGAAATTCGAAATAGCCTCGGGCGTCAGTACGCTGAGGAAATTTGCCGTCGAGAGTGATTTCACTGTTTGGCTCGTCGGCGTACCCGAGAACCCACAGGTAACCGCCCGTGATCTTAGCATCCTCGACTTTCACGTCGGCATAGGCTGGTGTCATACCTACTGCGATCAGACCTGCGCTGAAGCGCTTGATCACTTGCCAACGCATCAAATTCCGTCCCTGGAGCTATGGCGCCCCCCGGGACACCATTTTGCAGCTGCGCCCGAAGCGTCGGCCGCTGCCGGTACACCCAGTGCGCGTCAGGTGCATTTCGTTCCAAAGATGCTCTCGCGCTCGCCGCTTCTGCATCAGAATTGAGATGATGAAAATGCCCCATCGTGGGACGGGCTAGTCCTGCCCCTCCATGTAGGCGGCAGCGGCCGCCGCGATCTCATCGTCCGACACCTCGGACTTGCGGTGCAGGTCGCCGACGCGGGGGATCTCTTTGGCCATGGCGGAGAGCTATGGCGGCACCCCTGTCCCGTCCATGTCGCATCAGTCCGCGTGGTGCGTGGCGTACTCAGAACCCCAGCCGTGATGAACAGCAGCGGCCCTGCCCGCGTGTGATCAGCCAGGCTCGGCGCGGCATTCGCACGCATCGGCGGCCTAGAAGCAGAAGCTTGACAGTAACACAACTACCTAAGTAGGGTTTCCGCAGTGTTAATAATAGGAAAACACATCTAATACGCCGGCCTATCGCATTCGACAGGCTGAACGACACAGGCAAGATATCTTATAACGCGGCAAAATCACCGCATCTTGCCCTTGGGCTGGGGAATACATTCATGGTCGATCTGACGGGTTACAAGCTAACCTTCGACGACGAGTTCAATACGCGCAGCATCTCACAGACCGGCGCCGGAACTACATATGCCGATATCCGCCCGGAGTGGCGCTTTGACGCCAATTCCGACATCGGCTTCGGCAAGTCCTCCTTCGTCGACCCGGCCTCCGGCTACGACCCGTTCAGCGTCCAGAACGGCGCGCTATCGATTACGGCTGTGCCTGATCGAACCTCGTCAGGATACCCCGGAAGCTGGGAGTCGGGCCTGATCACCACGGAAGGCAATTTCTCCCAGACCTATGGTTACTTCGAAATGCGTGCCGACCTCTCGAACCAAGCTGGTTCGTGGGATGCGTTCTGGATGGAGCCGAACAAGCAAACACCGGCTCCGGCTGGCGGGAGTGGTTGGCAGGAACTCGATATCGTTGAGCATTACGGGAACAACGACAAGGGCGTCTACAGCACGATCCACACAACGGATCCGCAACCAGCCGGCGTGCCGTGGCAGGCCAATCGTCAAGTCTATAGCGAGACCACAAACCCGTCGGGCTACCATACCTACGGTGTGAATTGGCAGGCAGATAAGCTAAGCTTCTACGTTGACGGTCAACTCACCGGGTCACAGGCCACGCCGTCGGACATGCACAGTCCGATGTACTTGATGGCCAATTTGGCAACGCAAGATGGTGCTTCCGGCAGCTCAATCACGTCGCATATCGACTACATCCGTGCCTACTCCAAAGATCCGAACGCCGTTGCTGTAACGCAGGGCAAGGTTTCCGCCCCGGATGGACATGATCCGGGCTTGTACGGAGCGACGGCCAAGTCGCCGACGAGTACAGCTGGCTCGACGACCGGCACGACGAGCACAGCTCATTCAGCAACCACCAGCTCGACCACAACGCCAACGAGTTCGACGAGCACGGCCCACTCTACGGGCAACACAGGCTCAACAAGCACGACTACTCCGACTGGCAGCACCACAAGCGTGGCTCATACCGCGGCTACTGGCTCGACCAACGCCACTGGCTCGACATCAGGTTCGACCAGCACAGGCAGCTCAACGACTGGAACAGCGAGTACGTCCCATCCAGCGACGACTGGATCGACCGCTGGCACAACGAGCACACCTGGCTCGACCACCGGAACCTCCGGCATTACCGGCTCAACCACCAGTACGACTACGGGCGCGAGCACCTCGTCAGGCACAACGACCAGCACGACAAGCACCGCTCATCCGGTAACCACCAGCGCGGCGGGAGCAGCCGCCGGGGCAACCGGCTCGGCTGCAGGTACGGCGAGCACATCCCATCCAGCAGCTGCAGCCTCGACAAGCACGAGTGGAACGACTGCGGGCGTGACTGGAGGTACGACGAGCACGACCACCAACTCGGCAGGCGCAGGCGCCACTTCGGCAGGCTCGACCAGCGTCACTGGCTCCACCTCAAGCACAGCCGCAGCGGCCACAAGCACGACCGGGACAAGCACCAGCTCGGGCAACTCGACGAGTGGGACAACGAGCGGCGTCCATCCGGCAACCGCAGCCTCGACCGGCGCAACTGGAACGGCCGCGGGCCCGACGAGCACAGCCGGCTCAGCCGCGAGCGCGGCCAGCACCGCTCATCCAGTGACCAGCGGCTCGTCCGGAACGTCCTCTGGCACGACCAGCGGGACGGGCTCGGTCGCCAGCACAACGAGCACAGTCCATCCGCCAACCACCAGTACAGCGAGCGCAGCAGGCGCCACCTCCCGCACGGCTGAGCCGATCACCAGCACGACCGGGACCTCCACGAGTGCGACCAGCGTGGCTCATCCTGCGACCGTAAACTCGACAGGCACCGCGCAGCCCGCCGCCTCCAGTTCGATGAGCAACCCGGCCAACGGCTCGGCCGCTCCCTCGAACGGCATGGCCAACACTGCGGCCGCGAGTTCGAGCACAGCGGGCTCGACGGCGGGCTCCACGGTGCCAAGCAGTTCAAGTGGCACCTCAGCCAGTTCCCCCAGTTCGCCTCCTGCAAACATCGCGGGCTCGACTGGATCATCGACCGGCGGATCATCCGCCGCGACCACTAATCCGACCAATTCGGCTTCCGACCCGTCGAGCACGATGCCTCATGTGGCATCCGCCCCAACGGTCACGGCTAACCCGTCAAACTCGCCGGCTCCTTCTACGGTCAGCCCCGCCAGCAGCTCGAGTGGGGTGGCCACAGATCCCGCAAACACAGCAGGTATGGTGCCACAAGCCGCCGCCGGCGCGGTCAGCCCGGCCGGCATCTCTAGCGTGCCGAGCAGTACTCCGCCTGTAACTGCAACTACGACCAGTTCAAGCAACACAGCCAGCAGTGTGACGAACACCCAGGGCACGTCGGCTTCTAATCCGGCAAATTCCATCCATCCCTCGGCCACTGGTGTAGCCGGTACAGCTCAAACTGCGACCAGCAGTCCAACCAACGTTGTCAGTTCAACAAGCACACCTCATCCATCGATGACATCCATCCTTGGAGCAGGTAGCCCGAATGTTCCGGTCAGCACGGATAGAAATAATTCATTTCAAACTTATGTCGCATCTCCAAAGGCAAGAGCGGCCGCTCTATCTGCAGAAAAGAAGATTGTTCAGTATGCAGAAAAACATCCCGAAGCTGTAGGTTCGGCGAATAAGCTCTTAGAGATGCTGATGCATTTTTGGTAGCGGCTTGGCTATCACGCGCACCTAATTGGGCACCGGCCGGGCGGCCCTATCATCACGGCTCGCCCGGCTCGCACACTCACGGCCGCGCCGTAGCCGCGACTCCGCTGGCGTTGATCCGACCAGCGATTGTGGGCACTCTGATTGTGGCTTAGCCGGTCCCTACGGCTGCCTGCCAGGAGGCTGCCCGTGAAGCTCCTTGCCGAGCACCTGAAGGCGAAGGGTTCTCTGAGGTGAGCAGACCCAGGCTTGCGACGGGGCTTGGCGGCCTCTTCGTGGCCTTCGTGGCGGTGGTTGTACTCGATACGATTGGCATCGAGAATGCGCCGCTCATCGTTTGCGGAGCTGCCCTTATCGCGATCACAGTAGTGGCTATTGTTTTCGTCGAAGGCTGGTAGCCATCTCTACGTCGTAGGAATGGCACTGAGGGCGGGGCGGTCCTGCACTGGCCACTACTCTCGCAAAAACTCCGATGCCCTACACTCTGCACCGCTTGGCACCCGGCAGCTACGATCTGCTTCTTGGTGCGGCCATCGTTGGCAGTGTAGTGCGCGAGGAAGCTGAGAGCGGCTTCGTTCGAGGTTGGTATGCGGAGCTGCTGAGCGCCGCTCCGCCCCTACCATCGCCGTTCACGCAGGAAGCGCACCGGTTTGATACGCTTCTGGCCGTCGTCAATTGGCTCGGTGAGGCGATTATCGAGGATGGCAGCTGAGTGCCGCCTCTGAGGCGCAATGTTTCCGTCCTTCGGGGGGGCTGTAGCTCAATGGTTAGAACCGGCCGCTCATAACGGTCTGGTTGCAGGTTCGAGTCCTGCCGGGCCCACCAGGTTCCTCCGCCTCGTGGAGGAGGTGCTGGGGACGGGGGTTAGGAAGATTAGAGGTCGTCGTCCCAGTCGAAATCAGCCAAGGCGATCTGGTGCCAGCCGCACAGTCGCTGAATGCGCCAAAAATCGCACGAGCCGTCTTTCTCAACAGGGATCGTGAACGGCCCGCGTGGGCCGATCCACCACTCCGCGGTGTTGAGGTGCGTCAGCCCTTCGGCGGGGCGAAAGCCAAGCCGCCGAAGCTTTTCCTCCCACTGGTGTCGCGGCAGGAACCTGACGAGCACGGACTACGCCGCTACTCGCTGCGCGACGTATTCAACTTGCTCAGGGATGAAGCCCGGTGTGACGGAGTCGATGACGCCCACGCGCTCAAGTTCGGCGCGTATGTCGGCCAACGGTGTCGTGATGATCCGCTGACCGAGCTGATAGGTCAGCAACCCCTCAAGCGCCGGCTGGACGTCCGACAGGACAGCCTCGACGTCCGCGTGAGAAAGCACGAACCCGGGGATCTCATCGCACCAAGCGCGCAGGCCGCCGCCCTCGCGGCGTTCGAAATGCACCACGATTTTCCACGGCCCAGATGATCTGCCGGTGCTCATTTCGGCGACGGTGCCCATGGAGGGATCATATCGCCCTGATCGTCAGGGGGACAAGTTACGGATCAGTGAGTCAATCGGCAGCGTGCCGGTCCTGTAACGGGTCAACAAGAAAATGCGAGAAACCCGAAACCGCGGCTGATTGCGCTTGCGCCATTTCCAGCCCTCGTCACGCCTGCCCGCTGGGGGCCACCATCGCGTAGGCGCGACCACTATGCCGTGACGTGTTCCGTTCGCCGCTTGGTCCAGAGTATCCGGCCAGTATCGTCTCTCAGGGTCGCGATCCCTGATCGGCCGGCGAGCACCCGAGTGAACCAAGTGTCGGCGTCAGCTATCGCATCGACCTCCGTCGGGGCGATGATCTGCTCGCTGACCACTGAGATACCGCTAGCGCACTTCCGATGGATGGAGCATTCGAGGTGGAACACAGCCATCCAACCTTGAACGCAATACGCCTTCAAATGGTCGGCACGCGGCAGACCCCTCCTGCAGAGTCAAGAATTTACAGCCAAGCTGAAACGCGCGACGGAAGTGCGCATTTTCTGATGCATGTCAGGATCACGCCGCCTCGCTGTTCTCGCCGAAGATGAAGAGATCGTCCGCAGGGCCGCAGCTGACATGCTATCTGCCCTCGGGTTCGAGGTGCTTGAGGCTGAGCATGCTCACGGCGCGCTTCAGCATCTTGAGGCGCATGAAGGCGTCGCCCTGCTCTACACCGACGTCAACATGCCCGGCGTGATGGACGGCTGCGACTTGGCGCATACCGTCCGTGCGCGTTGGCCTGAGACCCGCATCATCGTCTGCTCTGGTTGCGAACCTCACGAAGCTGCGTTGCTGCCAGAGGAGGCTCACTTCATCAGCAAGCCGTGCGCGATGCGGATGGTGCGAGAGGCGCTACAGGTTCTGCGATTGCACTGAGCCGAGAGAGCACCTTCGGGGCAGCTGGCGAGCCTGATCCGCCTCTGCCGCCCCGATCACCTCATCCAGACCAGCAAGCCGAGCAGGGCTACGAACTCGATACTCACTAGCCCAAATAGGAGCAGCAGTGACTGCTCGTCCGGGACGGTGTCGATAGCATCAGCAGCAGCGACCTCATCCGGCATGGTCATGTCTCCGGCCAGACTCCTTGTGCCTCAACAACTTGGGGTTGAGCACTAACAAAAGTTGCAGCGGCCAAAAGTATTATGCATTTTCTCGGCCAAAGCCTGATTTCGCTAGCTGCCATCAGCCTTCGCCATCTGCCGCCCATGGTTCTGCACGATGTCGCAGAGCAGGGGGCCGGCGTCGGAAGTATCGCAAGTCGAAGCCTGCTGCGGCGGACTTGGCGGACTGAGGCATGCGCGCATTTTGAGCCTGCCTTTCGCCTGGGCGCGGCGCGGCTGCGGATTGATGCGAGGCCCAATTGCAGACGACTCTAGGACCCTGTAACTTGCGATAAACGTTATTCTCGAAAGTTTGCAATGGGCGAGACCGAGTTGCCCGACTGGTTCGTGCAGGCTGCCCATCGGGTCGCAAGCCGCAACCGGCTCGGGTCCGATTTCAAAAACATGCCCGAAGGTCACTGGCGCAAGGTCGTTGATGCCGTCGATACCTTGGCTCGCGGATCGGAGGAGCGGATCCCGATCGGATGGGAGGACATGCTGGCCGTAAAGTTCGGTCGGGATGTCAGGCGCCGCGAGGGATTTGGCCCGTATCGATGAGCGGACCCGTCGATCTGCCAGCCGAGGCTGCAGCCAGATCTGATGAGACCCTGCCCGCAGAGGCGGCTGCAATCGTCAGGGCATACCAGCGCGCCTCGAAGGCCGATGCGACCTTGCGCGCCTACAGGTCTGACGCTCTTGTGTTTCAGGACTGGTGTGCCCGGTTCGGCTTCCGGTCCCTGCCGGCGAGCCCGGAGGCAGTGTCGGGGTTTATCGTCTCGGAAGCGGAGGAGGGGCGGGCCGCCTCGACGCTCGGCCGTCGGCTAGCCGCGATCCGCTACGCACACAAGCTGGCCGGCGCTGCAGACCCGACCGATGATGAAGGCGTGCGGGTTACCATGAAGGGCGCTCGGCGCAAGGTGGGCGTCGCCCCGACACAGAAGGCGGCCGCGACGGCTGAGATCCTGGCGACCCTCCTGATGCGGACGCCCGACACCCTTACAGGCAAGCGCGATCGGGCCTTGCTCGCTCTCGGCTTCGCGGGGGCGTTCCGTCGATCCGAATTGGTGGCGCTCGACCTGGAGGACCTGCGCGAAGATCCCGAAGGCCTGCGCGTCATGGTTCGCCGCTCAAAGGTGGACCAGGAGGGCAGGGGGTTCGAGAAAGCCATCCCACATGGCCGGTTCATTCGGCCCGTCTCCTTGGTGCGCGAATGGCTCGACGCAGCGGGCATCGTCTCTGGTCCTGTGTTTCGCCCGGTCTCAAGATCGGGGAGGATACGCAGTTCTGCGCAGGGTATCGCCCCCCGTCTCACAACGCAGGCCGTGGCCGACATCATCAAGCGGTACTGCACCGCTGCTGGCCTCGATGCATCGACGTTCGGGGCGCACTCCCTGCGGGCCGGCTACATCACGACGGCAGCCGAGCGCGGCGCCGATCTCGCCCGCATCATGGACCAGTCTGGGCACCGGGATCCGCGCACAGTGGTCGGCTACATCCGCCGCGCCAATGCCTTCAAAGGACACTCAGGGAGCGGGTTTCTATGAAGCGAGACATGGACCTCGTGCGAGACCTCCTCCTCCACATCGAGGGCCTGCTAGGGCGCCCAGGAACGAACTACCTCCTTGAAGGCTGGAACGACGATATGAGACTCCCAGGATGGGAACCCGAAATGGTCAACCATCACCTCAAGATGCTGGCTGATGGCGGTCTGATAGAACTCTGCAGAAGCCAGCCTGCCGGCACAGGCGTCATGACCATGGGCCTCAGTTGGGATGGTCGCGATTTCCTCGACACAGTGCGCGATCCCGAAGTGTGGAAGCGGACCAAGGAGGGTGCTTCCAAGATGGGCGGCTGGACCTTCGGCCTGCTCAAGGATCTCGGGACCGCCTACCTGAAACACGTCGCCAAGGAGCGGCTGGGGCTGGACCTGTAGCCGGCCTCGTCCGGTCAATTCGGACTCCTGCTGACCCTCTCGTAATCCGCGATCATGGCCGCGTTCGCCTCGTATCGCTTATCGTCGGGCATCGCCTCTACCCTGGCGGTGATTGCCACGGTGGCCTTGTCGATGTCGGCGGCCACAAGATCGAAGGGCGGCGTTATTCCGCGCAGCGCGTACTCCGCATCGCAATCGTTCAAGTTGATCGACGGCCGGAAAGGCCCATCACTCCATACCTTGACACCATCAATCCAAAGCTCTTCCAGTTCTGCGTCACTCAGGTCTCCATACCGCCGTCCGCGTTCAAGATAGGACTTCAGATCGTCCAGCTTTCCTGATGTGATGGAATTCTTGACGACCATTTCTGCTTTGGTGGTCTTGTTTGCCATGTACGGCGACCTTTCCGAGTTGCGCATTCAGGCCAGTACTGATTGCTAGTTCTCCTGGTCCCGTTGGTCGGCGTAGCGGGTCACCAACTGCTCGCCCATTCTCCGGTGCTCCTCAGGAGTCGCCAGCTTGAGCCTCGCGTCCGCCTCGGCGCGGAGGGCGTTCATCTCGTCCTGCACCCTGTCGTAGGGCGCCGGCAATCCCCGCAGCTTCAACTCGGCATCCGCGTCGTCGTGGGCCACAGGTCGGTCGTACAGGCCCTTCCTCGCCCATTCCTGGCAGGTCTCGACCCACCGCTCCCTCAGGTCCTCGTCGCTCAGGTCTTTGAAGGCACGGCCGCGCTGCAGGTACGCTTGCAAGGCCGCGTGCTCCTGCCGAGCAGCTTCGGCCTTGAGCAACAGGTCGGCACCTTCCCCGGCGGTAAGTTCGGTGTGCTTCAAAGCATCCCCTCGCGGTGCATGACGGCCGTCGCCCAATCCAGCCGCGCTGCGTCAACGATCTCGCCGGCTTCGAGCTGCTGCAGGACGCCGATCACGCCGTCCAACTCTTTATCGGTCATGCGCTCAGGGCCGGGTTTAAGGTCGGGATACAACTTCTCCAGCCGCACCATGCGGGCCTTCAGGGTCGTGGACACAGCCGGGCCTCCATCTCCAGGTAGCTCGCACGGACATCGCGCTCGTGAGACCTGATCTGCGCGATGCGGGTCTGTTCCTCCGGGTCAGTGGCAGCGTTCCACTCGGCCATCAGCTCGCCGATGCCGCCAGCAGCCGTTGCCAGACGGTGCAGACGCTCGAACAGGAATTGCTCGGCCTGCTCGCAAGACAGGTGGTCGAACCGCCCGGGACCGTGCCTCGTCTCCAGGCGGACAAGGCGGGCTTCCAGAGCTTTCAGCCTCATGTTCCCCGCGCCTCCAGCGCCGCCATCCGTCGGTGAAGCTCGGTCGCCTCGATCGCCCGCACATGCACATCAAGGGTCTTGCTGATCTCGGCCGCCTCGGCCGGCGTCAGTTCGCCCGCAGCCACCGCCGCCACGATGGCGCCGGTCGCCTTCGGCAGGTCGTCGGTGGTCACGATGGGCGGCAGAGCGAAGGTGACCGGCCGATCCTTCCGGGGCGGCAGAAGCCGGTCCAGGCAGAGGCGCAAGGCCGGGCCATCACCGTCCAGCGCCAATTCTATTGCCTTGCGGGTCAGCGCCGCAGCCTCACCGTCCAGCAGCGCTTCGACGGCGCGCGTAGTGTGGTTGCGGGCGCCCTTGGCCTGCCGGCCGGGTTGCCAGATCGACCCGCTCCGAATTTTCCGCTGTTTGACATTGCCTATCATACCGCAGCACCTTCATTACCTTAAGCTATGGTGGTGAGCCTGAAAATACAGGTTGAGAACAGGTCAACTGCTCTGCAGTAGGATCGCTGATGGTTGCGAAGCGGCGCGCTATGCATTGAGTACTGAGCGCCGGACCGATGCATGTGCTCAGAACCGGAGGGGTAATGAGCCCACAGGACGAAAACACCATCCGCCTTGAGGGACGGTTCGTTGGTCGTGGAGACACCCCTTCTATCACCCTGAGGTGCAGTGCCGTCGCATTCCTTCAGGCAGAGTACAGCACACGGTCCGGGGCAGACGGATCCACCATGCGCTCGATGATCGTGGAGCCTTCCTTGTTCGCAGTCGGTGTGCCCTCAGATTTTGATCGGTACCGGAAGGGCGACTGGACGCACATCGTCTGCCTCCAGATCCCAGGTAGAGAAGCCGAACTCCGAGGTGTCTTCCCAGTGGACGGCGATGGCGCCCGCTTCACCATGCGGCTGATCGACTGATCCAGTCACCACCCGCCGGGTTGTTCTCAGACACGGAGAGCGCCGATGTCCAACAAACAGTTGACCGAGAATACCCAAGACCTCGCTGACACCGAGTACGATGCGGAGCGCTGGGCCCGGGTCGGTGCTGAGCAGCAGTCCATTCGTCCGATCAGTCCCAAGGCACCCTCAGACCCGCTGGACGGCCCAGATGTCGGCTTGACGCAAAAGGGCACCGACGAGGATGCGATCGTGAAGCGCGAGACCGAGGTCTGAGCGTCAGGTCAGCATCTTCGCGACGACGAAGCACGCAATCGCCATCAGACCGAGCCGAATGGCGCTGTTGACGTACAGCTTGGCGACGAGCGGCCCATCCAAGCGGCGGCGGTAGGCGATTTGCGCCCGGACAGCGGCACAGGCCATGAAGGCGATTGCAGCGGTCACGATCCTCAATGGGCTCCGTCTACAGAGGTGCTTCAGGACACGCCGAGCCTAAAAGCTTGAGCATACATCAGGGTCACACCGCGACGACAGTCGCGAACCCGATGGAGCCGACGATGACCTGGACGAACCGCATCACCATAGCCGCTACCCTGATTGCCGGCGCCGTTGCACTGTTGGCCTACGCGCAAGCGCTGAGCCTGCCTGCTCATTTCGCCTGATCAAGACAGGCTGGGAGGACGCTATGGGCGGTTCTTCCGGCCTTCAACCTTCGACGCAACAATCGAAGCAATGAGGATGCAATCCAGCTTAGCCATACGGTCGTTCCAAGACAGCTGATCCACGGCTGCACGAACGAGGGGACGAGCGGTGGCCACCAAGATGATGACTCAGGGCATGACCGTGACCGACCACATCGTGGCTTGGTCGATGATGTCAGGCTTGGCGCTCGCCCTCCTGCAGGTCGCGCAGACTGCGGCACTGCCGGCGCACTTCGTGTGAGCCACTGAGCATGATCCGCACTGACAACGACGAAGAGATAGCGATGGCTCGGATTTCGGACCGGCGACGTGTCGCCAGCGTGGTGCTGCGCGGGCTGCTGACGGCGGTGTTCCTGGTGGCGGCCGGCATGAAGTTCGCCGCCGTGCCGTTCGAGGCCGCCGGCTTCGCCCGCTTCGGCTACCCGCTGTGGTTCATGTACGTGGTCGGCGCCCTGCAGCTGCTGGGCGCGGTGCTGCTCTGGGCCCGCGGATGCGTCGCCCTCGGTGCGGGCCTGCTCGCCGTTCTGATGATCGGTGCAGTCGGCAGCCACCTGCTTGCCGGCGACCCGATCCTGATGCCGCTCCCTGCCTTCGTGCTCCTGATCCTTCTGAGTGGCATCGCCTACGCCCGTCGAGCTGAGCTTCTGCCGTCGAGTACCGAGACGGAGGTGCAGCGGGTCTGACACGGCACTTCGCGCCTGTGGGTGAGACTGGGCGTGCCGAAGTAGGACCGCGATGCACTCGGTGGCCTCGATACCTGGGGCGAGCGGGCCCCACTGGTCGGCGGGGGCAATCATTCGGCGGCCTCCAGAGCGACCACACGAAGATGCGGACGGCGACGCAGGGGTGGCGGCGGCCGCCAGCGGATGATCTCAGGAATGACGGGGACGAGCGGCTTAGGTGCGGTCGCGGGCACGTCGGCTACTAGGCGGTAGGCGGCAGCCAAGTCGGGGGCGAGATCGGCGCAGCGGGGCCAGCGGGGCGCGGAAGCGGGCGCAGGCTGCGGAGCAGCTTCCTTATCTGGCGCCGAGTCCTCAATCTTGATCCACTCAATCGCACCGAGGCGGTCGGACAGCCAAGATTTCAGGTCGGCAGGAGCGTTCGGCAGCAGGACGGCAGAGGCCTGCGGGAACCGTCCGAGGCGCTTGTACGAGGCGCGTCTGACGCTGGTTGTAACGTCTATAGATATATCCCTTATAGACGTTACAACCACCGTCGGGAGGCTCATCTCCCGGGCCGCCTGCCGCGTTGGCGCGGCCTCGGGGAAACAGGCCATGATGTCGGCCGCGCTCTCTAGCAGGACGCCTTCGACCGCCATCTCGGCCCACGCGCCAGGTTTCGCTTCATCCCATGCCGGCGTCGCATCCACGCTTATGGGCAGCGGCACGTCGTTGATGATGTCGAGGAAGGCCGGCGCCGCTGGGCCGCGGCGCAGGGCGCGCAGGCGGCCGATGGCCTGGATCAGTCCGGCTTCGGTGATCTGCCAGCGCAGGGCTTCGACCATGCTGTCGGGATGCTGGCCGCGCTCAACGCGCACGCCCTGACCGGAGGCGAGGCGCACGGCACCGGCAACCCGCGGATACCAGCGCCCACCGCCCTTGGGGTTCGGCGGGATGGCGTGGGGCACCGTGCCGGTGATGATGCCGGCCAGCGGTTCGACGATGCCGGGGCCTGGCTGTAGGCGGCCGACACAGATCAGGCCGGCGGCCTTCGACCAACGATCGATCCCAGCCACGGCGCCGAAGTGCGCGGTCTCGACGTTCTCCGGGAGGCCCGCATCGGTCAGCACCTCCACGAGCCGCATCGGGCCGATGACAACGACGACCCGCGGCCACACCAGCGCGGCACGCAGACGGATCAGGCGCAGCAGGTCGGTGATGACCCGCTTCGGCGAGCCCGCGGCATCCGGGTCCGCCTCCTCGTCCGATCCGATGATGCCGAGCTTGCGCGCCGTGACGGGCGCCGCGAGGATCTGACGGACCTTCACGTGCGGGCTCCACTTGGCGGTGATGTCGGCTTTCACCTCGACGCGGTGCCCGACTACGGGCTCGAGGAGCGAGGCATCAGGTAGCGTGGCATCGAGGAGCAGGGCGGGGGCGGCCCAACTGGCGCGCACCGTATCGAGCGACCGCCGCTCCACCACGCGGCTCTCGGTCTCCTCGTCGTAGCGGATGGACAGGCGACCGGACTCCTCGGCGTGGCCGGCGAGGAAAGCTCGCAGCTCGTTCCAGATGCCGGCGAGCCCCTTGGCGTCCTGATTATGGTGGCCGACGATCGCTGCGCACGCCTTGCGGGCCTTGGCGTCCATGCCGGGGCTGATGCCGGGATCCCGCAGGCGGCCCCATTCCATCTTGTAGGCCTCGGCGGCCGCGGTGGCGGTGAGGCCATGCCGGATCAGGATCTCACGCTGTAGCGGGCCGTCGTCGTGGTGGTCGCGCAGGGCGCGGAGCAGGTTCGACCGAGCCAGTTCGAGATCGTTGGCGGCGTTGGTGAACAGCGGGGCCCTCTCGTTCGGCTCGACGGGTGCACGCTGGATCGCATCGAGCGACATGCGGGCCGGCTTGTCGGGGAGGGCGCCCATGGTCACGCCCTCGCCGATCACCAAGGCGTCGGGGGCGGGGATCGCGCCGGGGCGGCCCTGAAACAACAAGGCATGCGGCACGAGCCAGACCGCGGCCTTGGCCTGGCGCTGGCGCTCCATCCCGCAGCGGTGGTGAAACTGGCAGTAGAGCTTCTGCCCGTCCGCCTTGCGCTCGCACACCGTCGAGGGGATCGGCCGCACCGCGTCGCGAGCGTCCTGCATCGCCGGGATGTCGAGGCACATCATCACGTCCGGCGCGTCTGGATCCGGCGACGTGTATCCGCGATAGACGCGCGCCTCCACGCCTTCGGCCGCGAACCGCTCGGCCAGCTCGGCCAGTAGGGAATGCATTGGGGCGGCGTAGACGATGCTCGCGCCGTCTTTGGCGGCCTGTGCAGCGCCCTTGATGGCGAGAGCCGTCTTTCCGATCGCGGTCTCGACGCGGGCTGCCCACGAAGTCGGAACGGGCTTGTTCGGCTCGTCCTGGCCGCGCTCTTTCGCTTCCTCGGCCTCCACCTTCCACTGCGCCATCTCGGCTTTCCAGGCTGGTACATGCTCGCCGAAGAACCCGGCCACGACAGCAGCGGTCGCGGTCTCGGCCTCGGCGACAGAGACGCGGGTGTCGGGGTAGGTCGCGGCGATGGTCTCGCCGCTGTCGTGCGGCTCCGGGTTGAGGCTGGCGAAGCCCCGGCGTACCCGGTCGAGGAGGGCAGCGGCCTTGACGCGGGCCATCTCCGGCGACCAGCGGCCATCATCCAGCACGGTCGAGGCGACGAAGGCGGCCCATGCGCGCGCCGCGAGCGAAGCGGTGGTGATCTCCTCGCTCTCGCCCTTCATGGCAAGCGCCGTCGAGTAGACGACGCGGGTTAGGTGGTACTCACGGCCATCGGTCACGCGGCCGTCAGGCCCGCGGACGATCTGCGCTCCACCGCCGGCGCCACGCTGACCCTTACGGCCTCCGGTGCCGTTCAGTTCAACGACGCCGCGCACGCGCGCTACGAAGTCATCAACCTGCGCCTGCGTGATCTCGGGAGCCTCGTCCGGTCCAGCCGTCAGAGGGCTTTTGGATCCAATCCAGGCGTAGGGTTTGAGGGTCTTATGATGCACGCCGTAGGCGACGAACTGCGTTCCCTGGCACAGCACGTCGAGTCCATCGTTGGAGCCGTCGGCGGCTTTCAAGTGGACGCTCGGCATCGCCTCCGCGGCCCGGTAGATCAGGGCGACTTTCGGGGCCTGTCCCTGTCGGATGAACGGCGTTTCGCCGAACACGTCGAGGGCGAGCGCGGTCACAGTCTCGGCCAGGGCGGCATCGGCCGCGAAATCCGCATCGATGGCGACGACGTTCCCGCAGGCGATGCCGGTCCCAGGCCACTGGCGCTCTTTCCGCTCCCAGGCTTTCAGATCCTCGGCGGTGGTCTCCGGGCCTTCGTACAAGGCGCGCTGCTGCCAGCCCTTGATGCCGGGAGCCTTGCCGCGGGAGGAGTGACCGCCGTCATGCGAATGGATCGGGAGCGCGCCCGTCCACCCCATCCGCGCGAGCTGCGCGCGGACTTGCGTCGGGGTGAGGCCAACGACGCCTGAAGATGGGGGAGGGGAAACCACGAGGGCCGGCCGGCAGCCAGTAGCCTCGCTCTAAGCCCATGCCCCGGTAGCCTTCTTCGAAGCCGCCAGCGCTTTACAATGCCACAACCCGTTCTGGTTCCATTCACGGAAATCCGGGAGGGCGCTGAAAATCGCAAGTGCCTGATTGAACAGGAAAAATACGATTTCGGCTGCAATGTGCGATTTCGGCCCCGACGGCCTGTCGAGCGGGGCCTCACCCGACCGGCTCGACGCCCTGGTCTGGGCGCTCACCCACCTGATGCTGGAGACGCGGGCGGAGCCCCGGATCCGGCGGCTCTGATCCGGGACCGATCGCGCGGCTTGAGCTGTCATCCCGGGGCCGCGCAGCGGAGCCCGGGATCCAGACCCGCCGAGGCGTCACGTTCGGGCACCGCCAGCGGTTCTGGGTTGCCCGCCTCCGGCGTGCCCCTCCGGGTCCGGGCTCGCTTGCGGCGCCCCGGAACGACGGCGGAAGCCTGAGCCCGACGGGGCGCTCACGCCTGGGATCAGCGCCGGCGCGGCCCCAAAACAATACGGCGCGCCTCGCGGAGGCGCGCCGGAAGTCGGTTCGTGGTCTCTGGAACGAACTGCATCCTGTATACACGGTTTTTCACGCCACGCTGTGGCGGACGGGTCACGGGATCACAATACCGGTATCGGATCCCCAGATTGACGGCGCCGTCGCGCAACAATGGCCGCTTGCTGTCATTGGCGGATCGGTCGGCCGCGCTGTCCCGGGTCGATCACCTGTGATGACAGCGCGACCGCCAGCAATCGATGCTGTCGGCCGGACGCGGTATCATCTGGGTTCCGTCTGGATGCTTCGGTCGCGGTGCTCCTCTGCGTCATCGCGAGCGCAGCGAAGCGACCCAGGGCAGCGCGACATCTGAAATCCGGGCGCCAACTGGATTGCTTCGCTCCGCTCGCAAGGACGGCGTGGCCGATCTCATCATCCGGAACCGGTCTCAGTCGGCGCCACAACCGCCGCCGACGGAGCCTCCACCGGTTCGTCGGTGCTCAACGGCCCGTCACTCCGGCGCGGTCAGGCTCCGGAGGGCGGCGCGGATATCCGCCAGGGTTCCGACCAGGGCGTAGCAGGCGAAATCGTGGGCGCCCGCCGCGGCGTGCGCGACCGCGAAGGCGCAGCTCAGCCGGGTCGTGTCCGGGCCGCGCCGGACCGCGAAGGCGGGACGCGGCGCGTCCGCCTCCTGTTCGGGCGGGTTCGGGCTCCAGAAGGCCAGGGCGTGCGAGCCCTCGGGCATCGCCAGGATCACGGGACGCGGCTGATCGCCGTCGGCGGGATCGAGCCGGCTGACCGTTCCCGTGCCGCGGTCGAAGCTCCACGCTTCGGAGAACTCCGCCGGCACGGAGGCCGCGAGTGCCTCGAAGCGCGCGGCGTCGGCGGGTTCGGGCAGGTCGAAGCGCGCCTGCACCTCGACGGCGTTGCCGAGACCCGGCAGGCCGAGGCCGACCCGCTTGTGCAGGATCACGGCCTTGGCCCCGGCCGGCGTCCAGGCGAGGCGGGTCTCGGTCTCGGCCCAGCTCCGGCCGAACCGCAGGCCGGTCAGGCGCTGCGCAGCCGGCGCGCCGTCCTCCGGACTGCCGGCCTCGCTCGCCGCGCGGCCGTCCGCGTCCGGGCCGACGGTGACGCGCGCCTGCAGGGCGTCCTCCGCCTCCGTGTCGGCGATGAAGGTGACGCCGTCCCAGGTCAGGCTGTCGACCGCCCCGGCGACGCGGCGCGCGAGGCGCAGGCTGAGGTCCGACCGGCCGAAGGGCCGCGCCAGGACCAGAGTCCCGTTCGGCTCCGGCCAGACGGGCGCGTCCCCGGCCTCCGCCGCCGTTGTGACCAAGGCCGCGAGCGCCGCCGCGAGACGCCCGCACCGGGCCGCGCGGGCGCGCGAGGGGGACCAGGACTGCATCGCGAGACCATAGCGCAGGAACGGACCGGCATGTCGACTGTCCTCGAGAAGCTGGCGCGCCTCGCGCGCCGCGCCGCGCCCGGCGGCCCCGTCCTGGCCACCAAGGCCGCCGCTTCCCCGGCCTTCGCGCTCTACGCCGAGGGCCGGGCCAGCTGGACGCCCCGCGACCCGGCGGCGCTCGCCCGGGTCGGCTACCAGGGCAACCCGGTGGTCCACCGGGCCATCCGGCTGGTCGCCGAGAGCGCCGCGAGCCTGCCGCTGATCGCCACCGGGCCCGGCGCGGCGCGCGCGGCCGACCTGCTGGCGCTCCTCGCCCGGCCGAATCCGCGGGAGAGCGGCACGCACCTGCTCGAGACCGTCTACGCCGACCTGCTGCTCACCGGCACGGCCTATCTGGAGGCGGTCGCCCTCGACGAGCGGGTGGCGGCGCTCCAGGCGCTGCGGCCGGGCCGGATGCGGATGCTGCCGGGGCCGGACGGCTGGCCGGCCGCCTACGTCTACACCGCCGGCGGGCGCAGCCGCCGGTTCGACCTGCCGGCGCCCGGCACGCCGGCCGTGGCGCCGATCCTGGCGCTCGCCCTGTTCCATCCGGACGACGAGACCGGCGGCCTCGCGCCGATCGAGGCGGCCGCCACCGCCCTCGACATCCACAACGCCGCGAGCGCCTGGAACAAGGCGCTCCTCGACAATGCCGCCCGGCCGTCCGGGGCGCTGGTCTTCGCGGGGTCGAGCCTGTCCGAGCCGCAATTCGAGCGCCTGAAGGCGGAGCTGGAGGCGAACTACCAGGGCGCGGCCAATGCCGGCCGGCCGCTGCTGCTGGAGGGCGGCCTCGACTGGAAGCCCCTCGCGCTGTCGCCGCAGGACATGGATTTCGTCGCGGCCAAGAACGCGGCGGCGCGGGAGATCGCCCTGGCTTTCGGGGTGCCGCCGCTCCTGCTCGGGCTCCCCGGCGACAGCACCCACGCCAACTACGCCGAGGCCAACCGCGCCCTCTACCGTCAGACCCTGATCCCGCTGGCCGCCCGCACCGCGCGGGCGCTGGCCGGCTGGCTGGAGCCGGATTTCGGCCCGGTGGACCTGGAGCCCGACCTCGACCGGATCGAGGCGCTCGCGGGCGAGCGGGAATCCCTCTGGCGCCGGGTCCAGGCCGCGGACTTCCTCACGGTCTCCGAGAAGCGCGAGGCGGTGGGCTACCCGCCGGAGCGGGCGGGGGAGTCGGGGGCTGAGGGGGATGTGCCGGCCCACTGGTTCGAAGACGACGCTACCTCGCCCCGTCATTCCGGGGCCGTGAAGCGGAGCCCGGAATCCAGAGCCGCCTCGGCTGCCGAATGACACGGGACGGCCGGTTCAACCCGGCTCCGTCGCGCGTCTGGATTCCGGGCTCGCCTACGGCGCCCCGGAAAGACGGGGGCGGGTCGTTATAACCCCGTCCATCCCGACAGCGTCCCATAGAGATCCGACCAGTCCGGGTTCATCGCCTCGATGAGCCGGATCTTCCAGTCGCGGCGCCATTTCTTGAGCGCCTTCTCCCGCTCGATCGCCTCGACGATACGGTCATACGTCTCGTACCAGACGAGCCGGGTCACCCCGTAGGTCGCGGTGAAGCCGGGGCTCAGCCGGCTGCGATGCTCGTGAACCCGCCGCGCGAGGTTGTTGGTCACGCCGAGATACAGCGTGCCGTGCCGCCGGCTGGCGAGCAGGTACACGTGGTAGGCCATCGCGATCCGGGCCCGCGACTCAGGATGAGATGCCGCATCGTACGGCGTGACGCCCGGTCCCGTCATTCCGGGGCGCCGCAGGCGAGCCCGGAATCCAGAGCCGCGACGGCGGCCGGAGAACACGGGACTGCCGCTCTGACCCGGCGTCGTCGTGACCCCGAAAGGGCAGGCCCGGGACCGGCGGATCCGCTCTGCGGGCCTCCGGCAAACCGCACCGCTCACACGATCGCCACCCGCCGAGGATCCCGCCATGGACGGCCATTTCACCGGCTATGCCAGCCTCTTCGGCGTGCCCGATCTGGGCCACGACGTGGTGGTGCCGGGCGCCTTCGCGGCGAGCCTCGCCCGGCGCGGGCCGGCCGGCGTGCGGCTGCTGTTCCAGCACGACCCGGCCGAGCCGATCGGCCGCTGGCTCACCCTGCGCGAGGATGCCCGCGGCCTCCGGGTCGAGGGCCAGCTCAACCTCGCCGTGCAGCGCGCCCGGGAGGTCGATGCGCTGATGCGCCAGGGCGGCCTCGACGGGCTGTCGATCGGCTTCCGCACCTTGCTCGCCCGGCCCGGTGCGGGCGGCGCGCGCCGGCTCCATCAGGTCGATCTCTGGGAGATCTCGCTGGTGACCTTTCCGCTCCAGCCGGGGGCCCGGGCGAGCCCGGATCCCGGCGCGGATCCCCTCGTGGCGGAAATCCGCGGCCTCGCCCGTCGGATCGCCCCGTCCCGCCTGCCGGGTCCGGCCCTCCGGCCCCGACGCCCCTCCTGACGACGAGGTTGACCCATGGATGCCACCACCCTGACGGCCCGCGCCGGCCTCGAAACCAAGGGCGGCCTGCCCGACCTGGAGAACAAGGCGGCCCGGCCCGAGGCCGGGCCGATGCGCTCGGCGCTGGACGAGCTCGCCACCGCCTTCGCGGCGTTCAAGGAGACGAACGAGGTGCGCCTCGGCGCGATCGAGGGCCGGCTCGGCGCCGACGTGCTCACCGAGGAGAAGCTCGCCCGCATCGACGCGGCGCTGGACGCGGCCCGCACCCGCCTCGACCGGATCAGCCTGGAGCAGGCCCGGCCGCCGCTCGGCGAGCCCCGCCCGCGCCCGGACGCCGCCGCCCACGAGCACAAGGCGGCCTTCGACCTCTACGTGCGGGCCGGCGAGAGCGCCGGGCTCAAGCGCCTGGAATCCAAGGCCCTGTCGGCCGGCTCGGGGCCGGACGGCGGCTACCTCGTGCCGGACACGATCGAGCGCACCGTGCTGACGCGTCTCGCCCAGGTGTCGCCGATCCGGTCGATCGCCAGCGTGCAGCAGATCTCGGGCGCCCAGTACAAGCGCGCGGTCTCGGTGGGCGCGCCGGTCACCGGCTGGGCGGCGGAGACGGCGCCGCGGCCCGAGACCGCCGCGCCGGCGCTCTCGGAGATCGCGTTCCCCGCCATGGAGCTCTACGCGATGCCGGCCGCCACGCAGACGCTCCTGGACGATGCGGTGGTCGATCTCGACGCGTGGCTCTCGGCCGAGGTGGAGACCGCCTTCGCCGAGCAGGAGGGCGTCGCCTTCGTCACCGGCAACGGCGCCAGCCGCCCGCGCGGCGTCCTGAGCTACGACACGGTCGCCAACGCCGCCTGGGTGCCGGGCAAGCTCGGGTTCGTCGCCACCGGTGCGGCGGGCGCCTTCCCGTCGACCAGCCCGGCGGACGTGCTGTTCGACCTCGTCTACGGCCTGCGCGCGGGCTACCGCCAGAATGCCGGCTTCGTCATGAACCGGCGCACCCAGAGCGCGATCCGGAAGTTCAAGGATGCGGAGGGCAACTACCTCTGGCAGCCGCCGCTCGCCGCCGGCCGGGCCGCGACGCTGATCGGCTTCCCGGTGACGGAGGCCGAGGCGATGCCGGATCTCGGCAAGGACAGCCTGTCGGTGGCCTTCGGGGACTTCCGCCGGGGCTACCTCGTGGTGGACCGCACCGGCATGCGCGTGCTGCGGGACCCGTACTCGGCCAAGCCCTACGTGCTGTTCTACACCACCAAGCGCGTCGGCGGCGGGGTGCAGGATTTCGACGCCATCAAGCTGTTGAAGTTCGGCTGAGCCGGTCCGTCGTCTTCGCGGAGGCTGCCGGAGCGGCCGGCTCGTCGCCACACGCTCGGGGACGGCGCTAGCCGGCGCGATCCTTCACGGTCTCGTATGCGAACGGGGCGGCGAAATAGGCGCCCCTTGCGTCCAGGGGCCAGGAGGCGGTCACCGAGCGCCTGACCGGCGCCGACATCGAGAGCGGCTGGCTGAGCTTGAGGGGGCCGCCGACGGCATGCGGCGGTCCTGCGGCCTCGCTCTGCGTCGGACCGGCCTGCCCCGACCGGCCGGCCCCGGACAGTTTCCGGGCCTGCTCCTGGGCACGTTCCAGGTTGGTGCGGGCGGCGACCAGGCGCTCGCTGGCTTCCCGCCGGATCCGGACGGACGTGCCCGGCTGGGCCGACCGCACATCCACGGCTTCCCAATAGGCCGTCGCGGCGAGCAGCTCGGCCTGCGCTTCCTTCAGGGTCGGCACCGGCGGCGCCGGCAGCTCCGGCATCTCGCTGAGCCGCCCCTCCAGCACGGCGCGCGCGACCGTGATCTCGAACCGCCGGTCCACGCCGAACCGGGCCATCCGCTCCAGATGCGGCTCGATCATCTCCAGAAGCGGGATCGTCGGAACGACGAGTTCGTGGACGTCGCCGGCCCAACCCTGATCGCACTTTTCCCCGTTGACGGCCCAGAAGACGCCGCGGGCCGTGTAGATCCGGCCGGCCTTGATCTCGCGAACACGCACGAAGAAGTAGCGCTCACCGTAGATCGGATCCCGTGAGCACACACAGGCCAGGCTGCCGGGAGACGCGGTCTGGTAGTAGGTCTCGAAATCCGTTTCCACTGAACGCTCGCGATCTCATGAAGTGCATGACGCGGATCCGCGGGAGCGGACGCGCGGTGATCGGGGGGCGTCGATGCGCGAGGCCGCGCGCCGCCGCCGACCGCGCCTGGGGCATGTCGCCTGTCGGCCCGGTTGTTCTTCGGACAAGCAGTGAAATTCGATTTCTCTGCCTCACGGCAAAGATCTCGTCGGGGTCAATACCTGGAACGAGCTTGAGGTGCTGTCGGATGGATCGTGTCACCGATCCCTCCGTCCGATCCGTCCGCCCGCGGCGATGCTCCGCCGCGACGCCTCCGGATACGCGTTCAGACACAAGCTCGCTCAGCCATCTCCATCAATATACCGGTTTACTTGCACTATAACACGTCATTGTCAACGCAGTTCACATTATTTCTGTCAGAAACGAAGCCAGATCTGTATTATTTCCGACAGAAAAAATAGCCTCAATGCTGTTTCCAATAGAAAAGAAACTCGCGATTTTGTGGTCTTCGTACAACCGACCGATCAGATTGCCTGACGTGACCCATTTTCGGATTGATCAGCCACGGCATCTTCAGCAACCATGATGGCAGAAGGGTTCGACAAAACAGAACCTGCGGGTTGAGCGCAGCAGCGTCAGCCGAACGCATAATAAAAATGCAGCTTTCGTAATGACGTCGCTGCACGTGGGTCTCGCTGGCTTGGGGATTTCGATGAGGCTGTTGAAGACATCACTTCTATGTTCGGCTGCAGCATTTGCAGGAACAGGTGCAGCGCACGCCGCTGATCTGCCGGTCAAGAAAGCCGTCCCGATCGAGTACGTCCGCGTCTGCGGCGCGTATGGTGCAGGATTTTTCTATATTCCCGGCACGGATACCTGCCTGCGCATCTCAGGCCGCGCCCGCTTCGAGGGCGGCTATGAGCCGACCTACTCGCGCCAAGCCAACGGCCGGAACTTCGGCGACACCGCCGGCTACCGCGCCTTGGGACGCCTCAACATGGATGCCCGCACGCAAACTGCGTACGGCACACTTCGCGCCTTCGTTCGCATGGACATGGCTGGGCGAACCGGCGGTTCGTACGGCGGCGGCACCTCCGGCACCGCGCAACGCTTCGGCCAGGCTTACGCGGCGCTCGGCATCGACACCTTCGGCCGGGCCCAGCAATACGTGAACCTCGACAAGGCGTTCATCCAGTTCGCCGGCCTGACCGCCGGCCGCGCGTCCTCGTTCTTCGACTTCTACGCCCACGATTTCGAGTTCAACGGGTACTCGCTGGGCTCAGATGTGTATTCGACCAACCTGCTCGCATACACGGCCACCATGGGGAACGGCCTGTCGGCCACGATCTCGCTCGAAGACCCGACCTACCGTCGGACGCCGATCTTCTCGCCGCTCAGCAACACCGTTACACCGTCGAACGGCTCGGTTACGAATTTCGGCCTGACCAACGTGCCGACGCCGGTCTTCTACCGGACCGCGACCGGCGCGCTCGCCACCAACACGGTCAACGTGATCCAGGCCAACCGCATGCCCGACTTTGTCGGCGTGCTGCGCCTCGACCAGGCCTGGGGCTCGGCTCAGCTTTCGGCTGCCGTGCACGAGCTGAACGTCCAAGATTCCACCGTCATCAATCCGTCCCCGGCCGGCGCGGTGGTCACGCCCCACGCCAACAGCGTGTACGGTTGGGCCGTTCAGGGCGGCCTGAAGATCAACGCGCCGTTCATCGCTCCGGGCGACGCCCTCTATCTTCAGGGCGCCTATGCCAACGGCGCGCAGAGCTATACCGGCTACTGCTCGTACACCGGTTGCGAATCTCAGACCTCGGCGACGTTGCAGGGTCAGAAGTTCGACCAGTACTTCAACGACGCCGTGATCAACCCGATCACCGGTCAGCTCCAGACCTCCACGAGCTTCACGGCGACGGCCTCGTACCTGCACTACTGGTCGCCGGAATGGCGCTCGGCCTTCGTCGGCAGCTACGGCGAGCAGGACTTCTCGGCCGCGATTCGCTACGGCCAGGGTCTGGTCTTCCAGAACTTCGCCGGCATCACCGGCACCAACGCGATCGGCGTGCCGGGCACTCGGTTATTCCAGCTCAGCCAGGCTCTGCGCGACACCTACCAGTTCTCCGCAGGCGGCAGCCTCATCTGGTCGCCGGTCAAGGATCTCGATATCGGCGTCGAGGCCTTCTACACGCAGTTCGGCGTGAAAAGCGGCCGGGTCATCGACAACGACAAGGACCCGACCGCCTACACGCGCCTGATCGCAAACCCCAACGCCGTGGTGCGCACTGCCACGAAGGACGGCGTCGAGCAGTTCCGCTTCCGCGTCCAGCGCGACTTCTGATCTCGAATCCGGACCGGTTTGTTCTCCAAAGCTTCCCGGTCCTGATGTCCCCGTGCAAGGGACTCCACTGCCCGGCCAATCGGCCGGGCTTTTTCTTGTCTTGGTCCGTGCCCCGCCCGCGAACGGGCAGGGCGGATCGGCCTCAGCGCCCCGAATTGCCGTCGCGCAGGGTGCCGGTCGGCTCCTGCACGTGGGCCTCGAGGAACCACAGGTGCTTGTCCACGGCCCGGGAGATCTCGGTGAACAGGTCGGCGGTGTCCGGATCACCCGCCTCGTCGGTCTCGTCGATGTTCTGCCGCACCGCGTTGGCGTAGGCGGCGTAGCTGTCGATCAGCGCGGCGATGTGGTCGGCGATGGCGTAGATGCCGGTCGGGTAGGCCGGGAGCTTCGTGCGCTCGGCGACCGCCTGGGTCGAGCCGAAGGCCGTGGCGCCGAGTTGCACAGCGCGCTCGGCGACGCTGTCGTTGAGTTCGTCGAGCTGGGTGCGGAACCCGTCGAGCATCTCGTGGACGCCGATGAACTGCGGGCCCTTGAGATTCCAATGGGCCTGCTTGATCGCCAGCGCCAGATCGATGCCGTCCGCCAGCCGCGCGTTGAGCGCTTCGATCGAGACCTTCTTGGCGTTGGAATCGGTGTTGTTGCGGGTCTTGTGCGTCCGCGGGGTGTTGCTGGTGCCGGTGTCGGCCATGTTCTCGCTCCGTGAGCCGGTGATTGTTCGGATGCGAAAGTGCCGATGCGGCCCCAGGTTCCCGCAAGCGCGAAGGATCCACGAGATGGTGAGCGCTGCCGCACACGCGGACGTGGCGGATTGCCGCCGCGGCGCGGGAGTGCCCCTCGGCCGCCTCTCCAGGGCGGCGTGCCACGGCGGCGCACGCGAATCCGACCCGTATCGCCCGCGCGAGATGCGCGCGCATCTCGGGTGAGGGATGCGGTTAGGTCAGGCCGGGTCGGCGACGGCTCTAGCGGCGCCGGCCCGGCCGGGCCATCCAGTCGGAGCGGTTGCCGCGCGGCAGCGCCTCGCCCACCTGGATCCGCGACAGCTCCGCCGACCGGGACGCGATCCAGCCGGCATGCTCGGCCACCGGGGTCACTGCGGTGAAGCCGCCGCAGGCGGTCCGGCGCGCGCCCTGCTGGAGGGCGCCGCTCGACCAGCTCACCACACCGACGATCCGGTAGCCACCGGGGCCGCCGGCCAGGATCGGGCCGCCGGAATCGCCGAGGCACGCCCCGGCGCCCGAGGTCTCGGCCATCCGCCGCCGGTCGGTCACCACGGTCACGCGGTTGGCGACCTGCAGCGAGCCGATCGACACGAGATGCGCGAGCCGCAGGACCCGTGCCGAGTTCCGCCGGTTCTCCGCCACGACGCCGAAGCCCGCGATGTCGACGGGCGCGCCGTTATCGATCGAGGCGGCCCCGCGCGGATCGAGGGGCATGTAGTCGGAGCCCAGCGGCTGCTCGAGCTTGAGCAGCGCCAGGTCGACGCCGGGTTGGTCCTCCGGGGTCGTGCCGGGGACGAAATCGGGGTGCATGGTCGCGGCGATCACCGCGGTCCGGTGCTGGCGGAAGCCGCGGTCCACGCTGATCACCGTGTAGCCGGCCGGGCGCATCACGCAGTGGGCGGCGCTGAGCACGAGGTCGGGCGCGATCAGCGTGCCCGAGCAGATCTCGCCCTCCGTGCTCTCGATGCGCACCACGAAGCTGCGCGCCCCGTTCGGATCCCGCGTGGTCGTGCCGTTGATCACCGCCGCGGCGGGGGCCGGCATCAGGCCCGCGACGGTGCCGAGCAGCGCCGCACCGAGGAGGCCGCTCCCCAATCGGCCCACACGGCCGCCGCGCAGGACGCGCTCGCGGAGGCCGGCCTTGCGGATCGGGCGAGGGAACATCGGGCACTCCAGGGGGGCGCGGGTGAGGGACGCCGTCGAACGGGCGCGGCGCCCGGTGAGCCTAGAGCAAGGCAATGTCCCGGCCAAGCTGAGGTTCCCTGCGGGTGAGGCGGGGTTCTACTCCGCCCAGCGGGCGCTCCGGCCCCAGCCGCCGAGCCGTGCGTCGATCCAGCCGCGCTGCGGTCCCAGCAGGATGCCCTGCGTGAGCCCGCCGCAGGCGCCGCCGATCCAGGCGGACAGCGCCAGCACCCCGCCGTCCGGCGCCGAGATCGGGCCGCCGGAATCGCCCTGGCAGGCGCCGCCGGCGCCACCCCGCAGCCAGACCAGGATCCGGCTCGGCCCGTAGGGCTCGATCACCGGCAGGGCGACGCTGCGGTAGGTGCCGGTCGAGCGCGGGTCGCCGGGCTTGGCGGCGCCGTAGCCCGACAGGGTCAGGCTGTCGCCGGCCCGCGGCATGGCCGCGCTCAGGGTCACGGGCGCGAAGCGGTCCGGCAGCGGCGTCGCGGTGCGCAGGAGCGCGAGGTCGATGGAGCGGCGCCGGGCCTTCGCGGCGCCGGCATCGTAGCCGGGATGCACCGCCCGCGCGGCGATCTCCACGAGGACGGGCGCGCCGGTCGCGTCGCGGAAGTGGATCCGGTGCTCGCCGTCGGCGGCGCAATGGCCGGCGGTCAGCACCGTGTCGGGGGCGAGCACGATTCCGGTGCAGACGCCGCCCTTCGACGACAGGACCATCACGGCCCCGCCGGGCGACGCCTCCGTGCCGCCGACGATGGCCCGCGCCGGCGCGGCCGCGAGCAGCACGCAAGCCGCCAGGGACGCCCCCGCGATGGCAAGAACCGCCGGGCGGCGCTTCGGAACCAACATCGACCCACCATCGAGAGAGACGCGCGATGATCCCGTTACGCATCGACGCCGCCGCCGTCGAGCCGGTGAGCGTGGCCGACCTGCGCGCCTATCTGCGCTTCGAGTCCGACGATGACGGCGCCGAGGACGCGCTGCTCCAGGCCCTGATCACCGCGGTGCGGGCCAGCCTGGAGATCGAGACGCGCCGGATCCTCGTCCCGGGCCGCTACCGGATCGCGCTGTCCGCCTGGCCGCCCGACGGGCAGGTGCCGCTGCCGCTGAGCCCGCTGGTGGCGCTCCTGCGCGCCGGCTTCGCGGAGGCGGGGGGCGTCACCGACCTCGCCGCCGGGCTGGTGCGCCGCGGCCCCGACCCGGTCGAGGCGCCGGGCCTGCTGGTCGATCCCGCCGCGCCCGATCCCGCCGGGCGCACGATCCTGATCGAGGTCGCGGCCGGGTACGGGGGCGACGGGCCGCCCCTGCCGGCGCCCCTGCGCCTCGCGATCCTGCGGCTTGCCGCCGCCCGCTACGAGCATCGCGGCGACGAGCCGGACGCCGCCCGCACCGACGCCGCCGACCTCGCGGCACCCTTCCGCCGGATGCGGCTGTGATGGCCCGGCCCGGAGCCGCACCGATGGCCGCCTCGCGCCCACCCCTCGGCGCCCGGCGCCGCCGCTTCGTGCTCGAGCGTCCCCTGGAGGAGCCGGACGGGTTCGGAGGTGTCCTGCGCCGCTACGTGGCCGGCCCGGTCCTGTGGGGCGCCCTGGCGCCGGCGGGCGTGGTCGATCGCACGGGCGGCGGCCGGACCGACACGCGGCCCGTCTACCGCATCACCCTGCGCGGCCGGCCCCGCCTCGACCCGACGATGCGGCTGGCGGCCGGCCCCCGCCGCTTCGCGATCCGCGCCGTCACCGAGCCGGATGCGCGGGGCCGCGATTGCGTCTGCCACGTCGAGGAACTGCCGCGGGAGAGCCTGCCGTGAGCGACCCGAGCCCGCTGCTGGCTCTGCGCGCCGGCCTGATCGCCCGCTTCTCCGCCGATGCCGGCCTCGCGGCCCTGCTGGGCGGCCACGTCCGGCTCTACGACGAGCCGCCGCGGGGCGCGCCGCCGGTCTACGCCCTGTGGGAGGAGTCCGCGATCGAGTGATATTTGACAGAGTAAATTGCCCCAACGGCAAAGCTAAATCGTTGATTCTCGGGAAAACATCTGACTCAATTTGCTACCCCAGTTTATGCGAGTTCCACGGCGTTGGAACACAGATTCTCTCTGTTAGCTGCCTACGAATCTGTTCCTATCTCACTAAAGAACCCAAAACACTCCCCGGGTGGCAGGCGATGGGTTAGTGGGTGGTGCGGTGACGGGTGAGAAAGCTCGCGGACGCCTTCACATCCGAACGTAGATTTTGGGCGAGCATCTCACGGCTGCCGTGGCGGCAGGTGCCTCGTGCCACTGAGCGCGGCTCGTTTCGGGGTCAGCGCGTCAAGCGCCAGTCTGCGGCCGCGGCGCTCCCACCATAAAGGGTGATGTCCCGGCCAAACCAATGGGCGGCGATCACACCTTGAAGCGCATTGAGGCGCATGTCGCGCCGATCCTAGCGACCTCCAAGCAGCAGCCGCGCCTCTTCCTGCGCGAAATACGCCGCCGACTGGTTCAGCAGAGCGTTCAGAACGACACGAGCGTACCAACGCGCTTCTGCCAGCGAACAGGATCCCCCGAAAGATGGCCGATGTCCGCAGCTGAGCACGAGCGTGCGGACTCAAGGGCGGCGCGCGAGGCCTTGTTAGAGGCACAGCCCGAGCTCGTTCCGGATAGCTGGTGCTCTTGGACGGGACCCCGGGCGCCACCAACATGGCGCGGCGCTCCGGTGGGGCATTGCGCGGCGCCGCTGCAGGCGTACAGCCTCTGCGGCACAGCTGAAAACCAAAATCATCGACGCCGCTTTGCGTAACAGCGGGAAATGCGCGGCCACGCTGTTGGACGGCTCACGAGAGGCAGGCGTCTTTGCTACCAAGACGCCAAGACCCCGGTCCCGGTGCTACACCCAAGCGACCTCAATGACATGGATAAACTGCTAGCTAAAAAGGTCACCGGAGTGCATGATACGATTGGGTCACAAAAGCGCAATTTTTCTACCTTCCACCCTAATTCCTCAAATGCTCAGATCAAACAAGTACTGGCAAGGCGGAAAGTGGGACTAGCGCAGCGCAGTCGCCCTCCGAACCTCAGATCTCTCAGCGGCAATCCGCCAAACTTTCTTCCATTCCCATAGCTCCGGGCCACTACTGCCCCGCCGCAGCCTTGACGAGAACGACTTAACTGCCGTTACCTGACGGGAAACAGCCATAGTCCACGCGTTCACGCTTGTTTAGGCGAGGAGCGACTACCTCAGTAGCGACGGGAGGTGGTCTTGCATCCGCCTGCTCCGATGCGCTTTGCGGATCGGACGTGGCCGGCAAGATTACCTAGGCCCCCTGTTAACCATCATCCGCTCCGCGGAATAATGCCAATTTAAGTTTCGGTTGTTCAAATGATACATTTACAACGTGAGCCTCTAGTCCTCGGCGCCCATAAAAACAATGAGCCCGCATACGCATTGGTAGCTCGCCTTGCAAAACGGAACGGGTATGAGTCCGGTCGCCTGTTCTTAATTGATCGTGGCCTGAATGAACACGACGTCGAACAAGGCAAGCACGTCGATCGGATTGCCATTTTGGCCGGCGTCGACGCGAAGAGTCTCCAAAACTCAACGTTGGTCGCAAGTCACGGTACCGCGACTGTAAAAGGCGAAATCATCCCGAGGGGACATTGGCAACTTCACCGCAATAGGTATTGCCGGCAGTGCCACGAAGAGGACAGTCACACAAATAACAATCTAAATTCTTTTGGTGTTATACGCAGAATTTGGTGGGATTTTGTCCATATCCACCGCTGCCCAATTCACCAGACCATTTTGGAACCAATCAAACAAAGAATACCACGCACAAAATACGCTAATCATCGCGCCGTACAAGTCTCATGTGGCTGGGAATCCTATTTCATCGGTAGACTTGGCTTTGCAGACCGCCGGCATTCCGACCTGCTTGATCGACTCTCATTGGCGGCCGCAAGTAGACTAGTTGCACTATGTGGTGCCGCCCATGTGTATGGGAGGCATTCTCCTTACAATATGAAAGGACTTTTTCAACAGGGCGGTATTATGGCCGCTGGCTTCGTGATTGCTGAAAACGAAAAGTCCTTCCTGACCTTCCTTGATCGCCTATGGGAGAAGACAGAGCAGAGCCAAAGAGGCTGGTTCACACGATCGATCTATGGTTTCCTCGGTCAAAGACTCGGCAGAAACAAACAAAATGATTTCGACCACGTCCGGACCGTAATGATAAGCCACGTTCGGAACAACATGCATAAATATCTTCGGAAATCGGGGCGGTTACCCGAGCCTTTCTATTACGACCTGGTAACAAAAATAAAAGCCAAACAGGACCTTGTAGCCATCCATCCAAGTGCTCAGATTGGCGTCGCGGACGGCGCCTCGAATTTTTTAGTGAGCGACGAAATGGTCGCGAATGGTGTACAGTGCATGAGAGACATCCTTGGTAAAGGCAGGGTCAATTTCGGAGGCATGGAGGATAAGGTATTCGTGAGATCCGTTCTTGAGGCCGCAATAGGGATCACAAAACCATGAAAGGCGCAAAGTATATTACAGATAATACTCTTAAATCTGATGTTTTAACCAGAGATCGACCTCCTATTCGTACCCCTACAACGGTATCCATCTTGCGGAACTGATGCACGGCCGCTTATAACAGCGCATATGGACAGTCATACGGACAGTGCACGTGGTCCTCAGCGCCTTGCGGCCGTCGGGACCGGTCGGCGTCCGCGCGGGTCGGAATACGAGAAGCCGCGGATCGTGCTCGACAGGCTGCAGAGGCCGCGGATGGTGCAACCATCGCGCAACAGCACAGCATTTCACGCTCGCTGCTGCTGATCTGGCGGCGGGCGTTCGAGGCGAGGCGGTCAAAGGCGAGGCCATCCTTCGTGCCGGCGGCGGTGTCTGAGGCAGAGACGGCACCGGAACAGATCCGGCGCACCTCGGTGTCTCCGGTAGCCGGGCTCGTGATGATCGTGCTGGACCGGGGCCGGCGTGTCGTCGTCGTCGACGCCGATGCCGCAGCGCTCACCCGCGTTCTCGACGTGCTGGAAAGGCGACGACCCCAATCCCGGCGGCTGCTTTGGTCTCAATCGCCACAGGCGTCACCGATATCTTCCGCGGAGCTAGCCAGCTTGGCGCTCTCCGTGCAGGACGGGCTTGGTCGCAATAGCACGCTCGCGATCAGTGCGTGTTCCGGACGGAGTGCGGCGACCTTATCAAATGCCTCTGGCACGATCGCGCGAGGCTGTCGATCTACGTCATATTATTGGTGCGAGACCGCTTCCTCTGGCCGACGCCAATAGCTGGTACCGCGGCAATCCCTGCCACTTTTCGTCTGGAAGCGTGACCGGACAACTTCCTTGGATCTCCCGAGACGGATCGCCTTGATCGACGAGGTGCAACCGATAGCGCCTGATTCCTGAAGCTGACCGAGATAGTATGGCTCAAGTCGCAAACGGAACGTCTCTCGTAGAAGCGAACCTCAATGCGATCTGAACTGTACAACTCAATAGATGGGCTGATACCGATTTCCGCAATGGAAGATAGTATCTGTTTCGTACTCGTTCCGAAATTTACTGCCAATTCCGAATGATTAATATAACGCCGAGCAAACTCGTCGAGATCGTTGACGCAGAAGATATGGTATGGCGAAACATAGAGCGCCGGCGTCAAATGGCCAGCGGACACCAAAGCGGCGAACGCTCTTTCCCGGAGCGAAAGGAAGATTGCAGCAGATTTTGCACAGAGATAATCTTTTCCTATATTCAACTTCATCAGCGCGATAGAATTGCTGGATATAAGGAGCTTGTCCAGCGACTTCCGGCCCGATAGACGACCAACAGGGCGGATGGTACCTTCAATCAAGCCCCGACAAAGCTTAACGATACCGAGCTGGCGCGCAGCATTTTCGAAGATGATCGCGCCGCCGGGAGCCGTACCTCGGACCGGGACGCCGTGAACGAGCTTCTCAAGTATAGCTGCGATGGAATCGGGCGCAAAACGAGCAGCGTTGCCGTAAGCCGTAGCAGCCACATGGTCGGGCTCGATGATTCCAGCAGCTGCGAGCTGGCGAAAGGATCTTGCGGTAGTGCCAAGCTGCGCCGCCGCATCACACACTTCGAGCGTACTATGAAGTTGCAAGCCCAAAGCCTCGACGTGCGAGCGATCGTAAGATGGCCGGATGCTAGAGCGCGAGTCATCCGGTATGAGGTGAACCGCCGTCAGTACGCGACGTGTCGCCTGCTCCGTTAGATCCAGAATAGCCCCGGCTTCAGCAATCGACACTCGATCCGGGGACGGATTCCCCGATACGAACTTCTGCCAATTAGTCCATAGAATACCGCGCCTACCCACAGTCACACCGACCCTTTCCGAGAGCCAATTTCGCAGAGCTCCCGCCGGCAACGACGCAAACCATTCGTAGAAACCACCTAGCTGTGCCCGCAATGAATCGGCGGGCCCGTTCTTTCTTAAAGTAGCATCGAGCAAGCACTCCACTCCCGCATCATTCGACATAGCAACTTCCATGCCTCTGACTTTCAGAAGACCGGCATCGGCCGTGCGGATACGGCCAAAGCTGCCATTACTCGACAACAGCTTCAGGCTACCTAGCCGCGGTATCAGCGCGATGACGTCCGCGAGCGGCAGGCGATCCAAAAGAGGAACCGACAGATGATCGGCTCCACCAAGGCGACCGACGAGGTAGGCCTCAGCTAAGAGTGATTGCCTTTCCAAAGCGTCGCTAGAACATTGTTCGAGATCGGCATCACAACGACACCTAGTCAAGCCGCCTTGGTCGAACACGAGTGCTCTGGAACATCTGCTGCAGCAATCGATCAATTTTGTACAGTGGATCGGACAGGCTGCCACAGCCCCTACCGCCCACCAACCTCGAAGGTACCGACACCACGTATCTTCCACGCCCGCCATAGCCATCCGCCGACGATCCTCAACCCAGCACCCCGAGCAAAACCGTTTTCGCCCGAACACCAGCTGGGTCGCTTGCAGGACCTCACCGCCTAAGGCGTAGCGACCACACTCCAATTGCATTGGAGTGGAAGCGATCAAACGATGCTCTTCTACGTTGCCATGCTTCAGTACACTGCCCAAGCCCCGCCCGTGCGCCAAGCCAACTAGATCGATGCCATGCGCCGCGATTGCAGCGCCGCGCCACGGGTAGCCGTTAGCTTCCACAAGTCTTAAAACATAGCCGAGTGCAGACTCCCCCGATATATGAGGAGGACGAATTGGAAAGATCGATATCACGATCTGCCGCCAGCTTTGGAGAATATGACTTCTCCCTCGTCCGAAGCAGCACTCGAAAGCCTGATGGGCGTACGGTTGATTACCGTCTTCCCAACGAGCGCCGCCCGGTAACCCGACGCCGTCTCGTCCAGACTATCTATGATCGGATTCGATTTGTCGTCCTCCAAGCGAGTTCGGAGATAGGCGACCTCTAAATGTTTGTCCGAAATGTGCAGTGCGCCTTTGCTCAAGCCGATTTCCAGCGCGCTTACCAGTAAACGCATCGTCCTCCCAATAAGCCCTCCGGTCGCCTTATGAATCCGCTCGGCACGGTCAGGATCTGAAAGATGTGAGGGCTCAGGCAATCGCATTGCCGCCTCAAACTGCGCCAGATACGCCTGATAGGTATTGATTGAGATCACGCCGGCCTTCTTTGACGGCTGTGGACGCCTCCACGGGAACGCTCGGATGTGCAATCGAGCTCTACACCGTCCATCGAGTTGCGGGTTGCGCTCCAGCGGCAGCACCGCGTACGGCAGTCCGGCCAATATCATTTTGACGCGGGTCCGCTCCAACAAGTCTTTTACTAATTCCGAAAGCTCCCAAATAACGTCGTCTCGTTTTTTGATGGGAACTGCGTTCTGAAAATCATCAATGATAAGTATCTTTGTTCTCTGCCCCATCATTTGAGTGCGTAACTGGCCAAGAATTTCATGTTTCCGGATGGCACGGGGTACCGGCACTCCATATGCTCTGAGTAGTTCGCCTGCGAAGGCTACTAGGGATCTGTCGCCAGGTGCTCCACGTACACAATGGGTCGTTCATCGCCATACTCGCCATCGGCCAATCTTAGACCGTATTCACCGAATTCCACTTCACGGTTGGTCTCGGACTGAATCCTATCTCGCTCTTCTCTGAGAAACTGTTTAACTATTGTTGTTTTCCCGACACGAGACTCTCCTAAGAGTAGAAGGAACTGCCCAGGGTCGTCTCTCTTGCTAGCCGCACGCAAGCCATCAAATTCTTCGAGAACTAGCGGCATGCTAGTATATGTTTTAAAAAGTGTGTGCTGCCCGCTCGAGAATCTCTTCGCGCTCGTCTTCTGTCAATTTAGAATGTGACATTTTCCTCAACCTCATATTGCATTATTTCGTTAATAGACACGTCGTCACCGCCTTGGATTTCGATAACGACAAAATCAGCTTCGCTGCCCGCTGCAGAGAGCTCAAACCGAGGACCGAAGTTGTTTCTGGTAGCAGCTGGCGTCGGTACCCGGGCGCGCTGCACGAGCTCGCCTTTTGAGTGAGCCGGCTTAACAGCCAGAGATTTGACTTTACTTTTTTCAGAACTGCTAATTACTCTTTTTCTCACACGAGAAATCTCGGGCTGTAACTCACCGACGTAGTCGATACCTTCTTTGACACTGGCGAGTGGATCAATACGTTCCGCGCGTACCCGTGCCTTTTGCCGAGCTTGCTTCGCGTTGAATCGGCGTTGATTTGCCTCGAGCTGTGGAGCTTTTAGATCAGCAAGCGCCTTGTTAATATCCCCCATCTCCGCCTGTTCGTAAGTCTTCTTACGGAGGCGTACGTTCGCTCTGGCAACAAGATGCTCATGCTTCGTACGACCGATCGCGTCGGGATCGTTGCATTGAAGCAAAACCCAGTGTCCATCCGGGTGAAGGAACCACGCCCGCCCCACATCAAGCGGGTCGATCTTTACGATATATTGAACGTCGTTCTCTCCGGCTGCGTCAAACAACCTTTGTAGTGCGGCAGAGTTCGCGCCATAATGAAGATTTCGCCATGTTAATCCATGCTTGTTCAACTTGCTCTTGCAATGCTCAGAAACGAGTCGAATTAAATGATCGAGATCAGGGGCGAGATCGACGTCGTAGCGATCCACGAGTTCGTTCCACCTGTCTCTCGGAGTGTTCTCGATACCTTCATGCCATTTTGGCATGTAGTAGTCCGCAATGAATTTGACGACAAACCAGAGGACCTGCTCCATCGACAATTCAGCTCTAGCGGCGGCGTCATAATCGATCCGCCTCGTCCCACTTTTGAATAAGGATCCAGGCATACCGTTGAAAACGGCTTTTTTGACTGTTTGGATAACGCGCTCGACATGGCCCTTTAGTTCAGGTGCGCCAGCCGGCGTATGAATGAGCTGGATATTCAGCTGCGCGCAGAGTAATTTAAGACTGCCACATCGGTAATCCGAACCTTGATCGGTAAAAATAATGGCAGGCTTTAGTGAACAATCCCATTTGTTGCTAATATTACTGAATGTCGACACCCAAGTCTTCGGCAGCATAACCATTCTGATAGTCTCTTGAATGGCCACAAAACCTTCTTCCAAGCCAATGTAGAAACCAAGTATTGCACGGGTTGCAACATCGATGGCTATGGTCAAAGTTACCTGTTTGTACTTCAGGCCGTCATCATAGTCGCGCACAACGATAGGTAGTTTGGTCGAGTCAATCTGCACCGCCTGACCAGGCATGAACCACTTCGGTCCTTCGCCCCTGAGGTCAAAAGCGCGATCGGCATCCCGTTTCCCTTCACGGTATCGAGCTATGATGCGTGCATCGGTGCTCTTGATCAGCCGATACCAGGCCTGTTGATTTGGGACTTTCCCCCGCGTCTCTCAATCTCGTTTTTCACCAATGCGAAGATGGATAGGGCGCTAGGCTGCTCCTGTGTAAGCCAGTGCACTTGAAGATATTCCGCCATCACCGCGGAAGCGACCTCGCATAGGCGGTTGCTCGTCGGCGTATTAAACCAACCACGTCTGTGCCATTGAGGTATAAGGGCTGCCAGCATTCGGCCGCTGCGTACGTAACGGCGGTACCATGAACGGAGCGAAGTCCCATCGGGTGCCTTATCGCCTCCCTCAGGACCCAACAGCGCGAATTGCCTTATCGCGAACGACCCAAGTGACTCCGGCCTTAGGCTGACCCGTTGCGGCCTTTGTTCCGCCGGCGACTGAGATTCCGCACGTCGCTGAGCTCTGCGATCCTTAATGGCGCGATCCAGAGCCTCCACGTACTTGAATCGACGACGCGCTTCCTTCTGCTGCTCCTCGCTGAACGAGGAGATATCACGACGCATATCTTCAATCAGAGTGGCGGGTAGGCCGGCGTTCGGCGCCTTTTCGATCTTCAGCCGCCCGAAAGTCCATGCGTCGAATAGATCTTTCCATAGGTGCGCTTCCCACTCCTTCCCAATCGGCCTGAGAAGAAGACCATCGCGGATCCTCTTTCCTGGCTCCATGCGGACGTGATTCAAAATAAGAATATCGTCGGGACTGACCTTGAACTTATACATCGAGACCGCTCACAACGCTGCCACCAAGGTGCAAATCTAATCTCGATCTTCCAAGATAGACCGGGGAACGTTCGTCGATCGTGGAGTCCAGATCTAGTACAAGCTCACGGCGCACATGTAGCCGTAGGATTGCTCGAAACGCTTTTCCTCGCAGGCCGGATCGCTCTCGGATTTCTCCTATCGTCAAAGTCTCGCCTTGCGCGGACCGCAGCACTGATCGCACGCATTCGAGCGCAGCAACGTTCTCTATCGGCCCGGCTTGAGCAAACAGCATCTCTACATTGGTGGCTCTGGGCTGCTTGCGAATAACAGCCTCGGTCCAAACCTCAAATTCATGGCCTTCTTTTTTAAAGTTCGCACGTATCAGGTCGTGCTCGCTTTTTAGGAGCTCGGCTTCTTCCGCATACTTGACTTCAATGAAAATGCTTTTAGTGCTTCCGTGTCGCCACACCTCGAAGTCGGGAATATGTTTTCGCAGCTTCATCGTCCGTGGATCGACCCAGCGCAGAGTGCACGGCTGCGGGCGGATGCGAACCGTCTGCCCTACGAAGCGGGCCAGGCGAATGAATTCCAGCTCAAGCAGGGACTCGCCTTCGACGAACCCTTCGATGTCGTTGCCCTTTAGCCCTGTCGGCGCCATCAGGTTATCGATGTCGAACCATGGCATCGTTCCCGAAAAGCTGACTCTGTTGGTCGCCTTGTCGGCTGCCCGCACCCCCTTCAGCTGTTTGAGGGCCTTCGGAGTAAATGCGACGGTCATTCGAGCATTTCCGTGAAAATTTGGGCGCCCCGTTTGATCGTGCCGACGCGTGTTTAAGACGGTGTTCAGCACAAGCCTACAGGGTAGTCGCGGTCACCCTCCATTGCTGGAGGAATAGTCTGTCCGTAGCCATTATCGACCGGCTGATTGAGAAATTCCTATTCGCCTACGTGTCGCTTCTGTCTGTGTACGGCGCCGGGTGGGGGTGGTACGGCGCATGCAAGGAGTGGCGAGGACCTCTCTATAGCCGCCCTCTGGTTTCCGCGGCGGACGAAGACGCAGCGGGATTCCTTTTGCGCGCCAGTGGATTAGAGGGGAGCGAACGGTTCGTCTAAGCCTTCGCGGTCGGGGTTTCTGAAGGGTCAGCATGTCGAAAGATCTCCTTCTCAGGCAGACTGATCCGTCAGGCTTTTTGTCGCGCGACGGTTAGGCAAAGTTTCATGTCGAATGGAATTTGCTGGTGGCGTCGCTTCCTTGGCGCGTCATGTGCTGTTGCGTAGCGTCGGGGCTGAGGCTGAGCGCTTAGCTCTGAGATGAGGTGTTGCGCTGGTCTAGTTTGTCCGCAGGATTGTGGGTTGTTCTCCGACGCGGCCGAGGTCGCTTTTACCGTAGTGTTGGTTCAGCAGCCGGAGCGGCTTGCTTGACGTGGAAATAGCAAGCCGCAGGATTTCACTCGGTCAAAGCTAGCTGAGCTCTATTCCCGCAATACGAACGGTTGTTTCGTCTCGAGGTATGGCGCAGCGCTCTGTTCGCGAGCTTCGATTGCAGGCGCCGTTCCATTGATGGCAGGCTTAAATCGCCGTCAGATGGGATCTTGATTTCTACGCCAGGTCGCGCTGTGTTTCTTCCTGCGCAGTGCGACTGTGCCGTGAACGTTCCGGAGTTGCGTGTCGGACGTGCGCACATTCTAAATTCGGCATTCAGCTTAGAACGATCATTGGCCAGGCAGTATATAACCTTGTCGGTAGTACTTATCAGGAAATAGAGCGTAATCGGATGTGGGTGTCTGGCGATAGAGGGGTGCTAATATCGATTTCGATCTGTCCTGCGCATGCGAGCGCGAAAATGGATTGTATTGGGTCTATCGAATGGTCGGTGACTCGGTCGCTAGCGGCAGCTAAGCAGACGCCATCAGATTGCTCTCCAAGCATTCGCAGAATGTTGATGCGATCGCGCGGCGCGACCTGCGTTGCACGTGCTGCCCAGATCGCTCGCGCCGTCGAGCAGCGCGGCTCGGCAAGTACAAACGATCTCGTGATCAGTTTAGGTATAGGGTGCGATTCTTCATCTAAATGGCTTAGTCGATCTCGGACCGCTATCAGCACATGAGTCGATGACTTCGTGCTTACTGCAATGGAAAAACGTTCATGTGGTCCGCATATGTGCGGGTTGATCGCATCAATTGCCGGATCCAATGTAGCTTGTATTAGAAAATCCCTGTGCCAGCGGCAGGGATATGGGATTGCGACAAGTGTCTTAAATGACTTGAACCCTCTAGCGACGTCCGCCTGTGATTCTGATCCAAAAAACAGGGACTGATTTTCGCTGAACGCAGTCACCGGATATATCTCCACTTTCCATGATATATACTGCCGGCACAACTGGAAGGTGATGTTTCGCCGGTTATTGCTTAAAAAAACGCCTGAAGCGCATCGCGCATCGATCTCCGAAAGCCGTATTCATGGGCTTGGGAATGCCAGTTCCGTTGAGCTGCCTCAACGAAGCACGCGTCTATATACAGGCAATTTCCGCCTGCCTTCAATCGCCGAGGAGTTCTCATCGGATAACGGTAATATCGGGGATAGAGATGAGGCGCGAGTCATCATACACGGAATATTAGGATCTGTTAAAACGTCCCCGTATCCGGGGATGCCAGTTTGATGACTTTCTGATGATCACCGTATGACTGTTGATCGACCCAGTCCGTGATCAGCTGGAGGATTTCAGGCCGGAATTCCTCTCGACATGAGGCGAGCAGCCGGTGCAGTTGACCGTCGATGGCGGCTTTCAGAGACTCGTCACCCGAATCTGGAGGCCCGAGCGGCAGGTCGTGCTTGGTTAGTAGGTCTAGGAGATAGACGACCACCGTAGGCGGTCCTTGACGTGCCCAATCGTGCACGGTGCGCTCCGCGACGCCAATCTCGGCCGCGAAACCAACTTGTGTACGCCCGAGCAGGCGTAGACGTGCTTTGAAGCCAACGCCGTCCATCATCATCGTTCATACGAGTGCAACGACCAGGCTCCTAGGCGATGCGTTTGCTCGCGCGGAGCGCGGATTGGAAGAATGGCACGGTGAGGTCATTCCTTCCAGAGTGGCGACGCGGCGCTGTGGTTCCTTCCGAGAAGCAGTCGCGCGATGTGGCTTACGCCTCTCCCGATACGTCCGGCATGATGGTTGTGCAGGAACGCAATGCGCGCCGGGAGTTCGGTACGGCCAGTCGTCGGCTCTTGGCCTATTGGTTGAGGCAGGTGGTCGCTGTTGGGGGTTTCCGGTTCGCTTCAAATGGAGGATGGCCGACTGGTCGCCTGCTCGGCTCATGGCTGCGCGACGAGAAGCGCAAAGAATGTACCGACACCGCACCAGTCTCAGCCTCGAACTATAGGCGCCCTTACGGCGAACTCTCCTGCCGATCTGCGCCTCTAGATCTCAGGGTCTTGCAACCTCGACTTGGCAGCCTCGGACGCCGCGGCGAGTCCGCGACGCTGATCGGGCCGGAGGCTCGTACGAGACGCCTGCCAAGCGCCTCCTGTGGACAGCGATGACGGCGGCTAGCCTATGTTCGCCTTTTGTTCTAAAAGCGCTTCATCGCCTATGAAGCAGGCGATCTCCTGAATCAGACGCCCACCAGTTGCTTCGACTCTGTCGAACAAGCGGCGACTCTGATCCATCACAGCCCTTTTTGCTGACGGCCGCGGCCTCATGGCCGGCCATAGGAGATCTTGCATGCTCGCCCCATCGTCGTTGCCCCCAACCGTAAATCCAACCAAGCAGGACGACCCATCGTCCGACCAACTCGCACGCGCCTTCCTGCAACAGCTTGCCCAGGACGAGCGCAGGCGTCTCAAGGTCGGCCACCGCGCCAGCTCGTACGATCTCGATGCCGAGCCGATGCTCGACGAAGCCGATGCCGTCGAGCGGATCGTCGTTCAGGACGAGATCAACCGCCCCGAGAGCGCGCATGTGCCTGTTCCAGCAGACCTCGCCGCCGTCGCAGTGATGCTCGCACAGGCCATCGAGGCGGAGCCCGGTCTTGTGCGCCGTCTGCGCCGGGAAGCGCCTGTGGTCACGCTCGCCACGCATGTAGTCGATCTTGTCGAGCCCGTTCGAGTCGTCGCCGAAAAGTGCCTGTTCCGACCCAACACCAAGGTGATGGATCTCGCAAACGGACGGGCGCGCGAGTTGAGCCGGCGGCATGCCGCCCTTTTCGTCTGCGACGGGGTCAGCCGCGACGCACGGCCTGAAAAAGGCAACGAGGTCATCGGCACGGCACTGCATGTCCGCATACCCATCGTTGGCATAGCACCCGACCCCAAGCGACAGCTGCCGCGTGACCTGATGCGCTCCGCGGAACACCGAATCGGGTTGCCGAGTCTCGATCAGGCCGGCCTCGCCCTCGTGGTTGAAGCTGTCGTAGGCAGCCGGCCTTCGCGAGAGATCGATCGGGATCTCCTACGCATGATCGACATCGCGGATCTGCCGGTCGCTTTCCGCCGTGCAACCTCGCCGGATGCGTGCATCGAAGCGCTGGAGCGTATCGTTACCGCGAAAGCCGATTTTCTCGCCGATGGTCCCGCCCTGGAGGAGCTCGACGGCTATGGAGCAGCCAAGACCTGGGGCCTGGCCGTGGCAGCCGATCTCCAGGGGTATCGTGCAGGTCGTCTGACCTGGGCCCAGATGGACCATCGCGGTCTGCTGCTGTCGGGGCCGCCCGGTGTCGGAAAAACCAGTTTCGCGCGGGCGCTGGCCAAGAGCGCTCGCGTGCCCCTGGTGGCTACCTCCGTCGCCGAATGGAACGCAGCCGACTATCTGTCCGGCACGCTCCAGGCGATCCGCAAGGTCTTTGCACAGGCGCAAGCGCAGGCACCCTGCATCCTGTTCATCGATGAACTCGACGGCATCTCCGACCGGGGTCAGATCCGCGGAGAGTACGTTCAGTACTGGACGCAGATCGTAAATCTGTTCCTCGAACTGCTCGCGGGCGTAGATGAGCGGCCCGGCGTTGTGGTCGTGGCAGCGACCAATCATCCCGAGAGAATCGACCCTGCTGTAAAGCGGGCTGGGCGGTTGGACCGTGAGATCGCGATCGAGAAGCCGGACACCACCGCGCTGGCCCGGATATTCCGCCACCATCTCGGAAGCGAGATCCTTCCGGACGCTTCGATGCTTCCCTTGGCGTTGGCCGCCCGCGGTATGACGGGTGCGGATGCGGAAGCGTTCGTCCGGCGCGCCAAAGGAACGGCACGCCGCAGTGGCCGAGCTGTGACACTGGACGACCTGCTAGCCGAGATTCGGCAAGGGCGCCGCCCGCTCTCGGCGGTAGTCCGACATCGCGTGGCGATCCACGAGGCTGGTCATGCGGTCGTCAGCCATACACTCAGCTTCGGCGCGCTCATGGACTTGTCCCTGGATGACGAAGGCGGCCAAGCTTGTCTGGAGTTCACCAGGAATGGTGCTGTGACCTTGACCGAATTGGAGGCTGCCTTGGCTTCGCTCCTGGCGGGCCGGATCGCGGAAGAGATCGAACTCGGGGCCGGATCGATAGGCGCGAGCTTCGGTGCGAACTCCGATCTCGCCTTGGCCACCGGGATCGCGCGCGACATCGAGCTCACCTATGGGCTCGGATTTCTCGGCAACATCTATCTGGAGCATGCCGCCACCGACATGATCCTGATCAAGGGCTTGATGCCGGCCGTTGCCGAGCGCCTTAAGCGTGCGAGTGACCGGGCGCGGAACATCCTGATGGAACATCGGACGGCATTGCAGGCTGTTGCTCGCGAACTCGAAGAAACCGGCTACCTTTCCGGTCGGGAGATCGACCGCATACTGGCTTCGGTTGGAGAGCGGGCGGAATCTGAGGCTTCCGCAAGCGTAGGGGGGACAAGTGATGTTCGCACTACCACCCGACGTGCCGGACACCGGCGATCTGCAGCCGCTCTCGGACGCCATCGATGCACTGTGCGAGATCCTCGAAGGCGACCGAGAGGACGTCATCGAAGGATTGGCAGAGGTTATTCGAAAACGTGCCGAATTTGAGAGGTGCAGGCAGGATTTAAGCCATGATTGCTGATGAGGACTTTCCACTCTTCGATTAGATGCGACGAAATATGGGCTTCAGAAATAAGGAAGTGATAACGGCAGCCTCCTCGAAGGTAAGGCGAAGGCCACGAGCACACAGGTTCGTGTCGGCAAGGCGAATGACCGGGCCGCCGACCTACTGCCGATCATCGCCGAAATCCGCGCAGCCGGCGCTACCACGCTCCAGGCTGCGCCGATGCTTTGAACGCTCGCGGGATCCCGACCGCTCGCGGCGGGACGTGGAGCCCGGTTCAGGTTCAGCTGGTTGAGGCGTGAGCCTGACAGAAAGAGGCCACCCCCGAAGGGGTGGCCCAAGTCTAGGGAGGAAACGCCCAGTGAAGGGCTACAGCGCGGCGACGCTGGCGCTATCGCCTTGCTGCGATGCCGTAACGGATGTTGCGGTGCAGGGTTCCGCGCGCCAGGTCCAGCGCATCGAGGCGCAGGCTGTGTGAGGCGTTCTCCCTCGACTGCCGCACGCTAGGTCGCGAACCCATAACGGCTGGCACGGTTGAGGTGCGGCGCTGTTAGCCCTCTGAGCAGGAGGGACTTGGATGGCGCGGTTTGACCTGACGGACGCGGAGTGGGCGGTGATCGAGCCGCTGTTGCCGACGGACGTGCGCGGCAAGGAGCGCGTGGATGACCGGCGGGTGCTCAACGGCATCTTCTGGCGGCTGCGCACGGGCGCACCCTGGGCCGACATCCCGGCGCGCTACGGCCCGCATACGACCTGCGGCAACCGCTTTCGACGCTGGCGCAAGCGCGGCATCTGGGATCGGCTTCTGGACGCCGTGTCAAAGGCTTACGAGGGCGACCTGCAGATGATCGACGCCACCAGCGTGCGGGTGCACCAGCACGCCGCCTGCGCCCAAAAAAAGACGGCCGATCCGGTGGCATGGGTCGCTCGCGCGGCGGCCTGACGAGCAAGATCCACGCGCTGGTGGATGCCGAGGGCCGTCCCGTGGCCCTCAAGATCACGGAAGGCCAAGCGCATGACGGGCGTTCGGCGGCCGACATGCTGGGCGGGTTGGGTGCAGGTCAGATCCTGCTGGGTGACCGGGCCTACGACAGTGACGCGCTGCGAGCACAGATGGCCGAGCAGGGGGCGTGGGCAAACGTGAGGCCGATGCCCAACCGCAAGCAGGTGCTGGCCTTCAGCCCGTTCCTGTACAAGTACCGCAACCTGGTTGAGCGCTTCTTCAGCAAGATCAAGCACTTCCGAGCCGTCGCCACGCGCTACGACAAGGATCCCGACAACTTCCTGGCAAGCGTCAAACTCGCAGCCCTGCGTGTCTGGCTGCGTGCCTTATGAGTCCGCGACCTAGAGTGCGATTCAACAGGAGCCATCACAGAACGCACTACGACGTGAAGCTGCCACTCCGTCTTTGGCCATCTCCGGTCGGCCGCTTGGCCCCCAGTCCAGCCACCCAAGGTTGGCCCATGATTTCACCGGAACGGAGGTGCGGCGGTCAAGCAGCCTTGTCCGCACCGAATGGATTGGCGCCGGCCAGCGTTTCGGTAGATCCCCTCAGCTATCGCCAGAACGGCTTGGCATCCACCAGATCCTCGTGTGCGTCGGCTGCCGCTGTCAGGAGCTTGTGCGTGCGCGCTTCAAGGTCAGCAGCCGTGATGCCAGCAGCGAAGACGGCCGAAGCACCGGCGTGCTCGCCGGCGATGTCCCGCACCACCTCGTGGCCTGTCACGATGTCGTTGAGCGCGCCAAGTTGATCCTGCAGTTCGGAGAGTGCTTTTACGAAGGTGGCGTGGCGCTTCACGGCCTTCTTGTCCGGGTACAAGCCGGCGAAGAACTCCGCCCCGTAGCGCAGCTTCTTGGCAGCGATGCGCACCTTGTGTCGGTCCTCGGGGCTGAGGTCGTCGAGGTGGCGGCCGCGCTTCTTCACCCGGCGACGGCGTCGATCCAGCTCACGCGCCGCGAAGTCGCGCGCAGGTTCCTCGCGGAGTTCCGCACGGCCCTCAGCCCCGTCCCGCAGCCAGGGACCGGCGTTGATCCAGGCGACGAGATCGAGCACGAGCCCGCGCCATTCCGCCGATTGGAGCAGGTTTTGGACGGCCTCGTATGCCTGCGAGCGCTGGTCTTCGAGCTGCGTCTCCAGGTTGAGCAGGCCAACCTCGTCCGGGTGCCGCTCGCGCTCTGCCGGCAGGGTCGTGGCGAGGAACACATCGAGGTTGCGGGCCTGACCCAGCGGCTCGGTCATCCGCTTCAGCTCGGCCCGAATCCGGGCTCCCTGAGCGTCCTCGGCGAGATCGCCGAACAGCGAGAACGCCGAGCGCAGCCGTCGGATCGCGACGCGCGTCTGGTGTAGGGCATCCGCATTCCGGCCCTGCAACAGGATGTCCTCGTTCAGCCGCATGTGGCGCAGACAGGCGTGAGCGACCGCCTGGAAGGCCTCGGCGGCGCTCATGTTCTCGCGCAGCGGCACCCGCTCGGCTTTGCGGACGCGTTCCGGCTTCCCTGACGCTAGGCTGTACCCACGCTCGGCCTTGCTGCGCACGCCGAGGCGCAGCGGCGCCAAGGCTGCGATCGCCTGCGAGAGTGCGAACACGTCGCCGGCAGAGCCCTGCTTCAGCTCCAACTCCACCTCGCAGATGGGTATCACGCGGTCGCCGACGGCGGGCGCGTCGATACGGCCGCTGTCGAGCGCAACCTCGATGCGCGAGCTGCCCTGCTCGACCAGGTAGGTCCGCCGCTCGACCGAGGTGGTGAACAGAGGCTGCAGTTCGTCCTTGCGCCCCAGGATCTCGTCAAGCGGCGTGTCGGCCAGAGCTGCAAGGTCAGGCTCGGGGCCACTCACCTCCTGCTCCCATTCGGGCCGGCTGAAGAGGCCGTCTCCGTCAGCTTTGAGGGTTTGGACGTAGCGATCGCCGATCCGGCGTACCCGCAACCCGAGCCCGGCCTCGCGCAGGCGCTGCTCGACCGTGTCGAAGTAGGTCGAGCTGAGATCCGCCGCGCCTCGCTCGGAGGCATCCTGCAGAAGAGGATGCACCTGGAGCGTGGCGAGGTCGGAGGGCTCGCATTCCAGCTTCAACTCGATCTCGCGCGGTTCGCTCATCTGTTCTTTTCTGATCCGTGGGCCGGTTGCAGAGCGGCGCCCCTGGCGCAGACTGCACTCCTGCAATGCTTCCGGGTGGACAACGCCCGCGGGCGGATCGGGATCAGCGATGCCGGAGGCCGACTGGCCACGGCCGTCGCCGAACGGTCACGAGGCTATGCCTTCGCTTGCCGTGTCCGATGTCTCCTGAGGTCCTGGTGCGCTCTGCCACCTGTGCCATTGTCCGCACCGCCGCCGCATCCGTTCTGATCGCGCAGGCCAGCCTCGCCACGGCACAACCTGATGCGGATGCATTGACGACGGCCGCGCGGATTGCAGCCGAGGGCATCGCCATCGGCTCTGATGCCGGCGCGGGCGGCGATCCGCAGACCTCGGTCGCGCAGCCGGTCTTCTCGGCCGGGCGCGCAGCGGAGGTGACGACCTCGTTCCAGCCTCTGCTGGGACCCGCAGGCGATCCCGGCGGGTACCGCGCCTACCTGGAGAGCCGCGGCATCACGTTCGGCCTGATCTCGGTCGCCGAGTCGTACACGAACCTGCGCGGAGGCCTGCGCAGGGGCTCCACCGGCCTGACGCTCCTCGATCTCGACGTCGACGTCGATCTCGACACCTTGGCCGGCTGGACGGGCGCCACAGCTCACGCGACCTTCTACCAAATCCAGGGCAGCGGCGCCTCCCGCTCCCGGGTCGGCAATCTGATGACGGTGAGCGAGATCGAGGCGCTGCCCGCCTCGCGCCTGTCGGAGCTGTGGTTCGAGCAGAGCCTGTTCGACGGCAGGCTGATGCTGCGTCTCGGTGAGCTTTCCGCCGACACCGAGTACATGGTGAGCCAGACCAGCATCCTCTTCACCAATGGCACCTTCGGCTGGCCGGCGATCTTCGCCGCGAACATGACCGATGGCGGACCGGCCTATCCGCTCTCCGCTCCCTCCGTGCGCCTGAAATACGTGCCGAGCCGGGAGCTCTCCTTCCAGGCGAGCCTGATCGACGGCACACCGGGAGGTGGGCGGCCCGATTCGGGAATCGATCCGCAACGACGCAACCCGAACGGCACCCGTTTTCCCCTCTCTGACCCACCGCTCGCCATCGCGGAGGTCTCGTACGCCTACAACACCCGTCCGGGAGCACCGGGTCAGCCGGGCACCGTGACGCTCGGCGGGTGGCACCGGTTCGGGCGCGTCGACGCACTCACGCCCGACCCGGTCAGCGGCCTCGGCCGCCGTGTTTCGGGTGACTCCGGCGTCTACGGCCTGATCGATCAGACGATCTACCGGGAGCCGGACGATCCGAACGACGGCGCCAGCGTGTTCCTGCGCGCCTCGGCCTCGCCCGGCGACCGCAACCTCGCCGATTTCTATCTCGACGGCGGCATCGCCTATCGCGGGCTGTTGCCCGGCCGCTCGGACGACACCCTCGGCTTCGCCGCCGGCTTCACGCACATATCTGCTGCCGCACGGCGCCTCGACACGATCGCAGCGGCACAGAGTTCGTCACCGTATCCGCGTCGCAGTGCTGAGACGGTGCTCGAGGCGACTTACCAGGTCGTCCTCGGCCCCGGTGTCGCGGTGCAGCCAACCCTGCAGTACGTCATTCATCCCGGTGGCGGGATCGCCAATTCCCGTGCTCCAGAGGGTACGCGCGTCCGCGACGCCACCGTGTTCGGGCTGCGCGCCATCGCTCGGTATTGACGGCGCACGATGGTTGCCCGACCGATCGATTGTCCCGAGAACGCTTTCAGTCTCTCGGCGGCCGGATGCCGAGACCGCGGATGAGGGCGAAGGCCACGAGTGCCGAGATGCCGGCGATGGCCATGGCCACGTAAGAGCCGCCGTCGTTCTCGGTCAGCGGCAGGCTCTTGGTGTTCATGCCGAACAGCCCGGTCACGAGCGTCGGCGGCAAGAACAGCGCCGTCAGCACCGACAAGGTGTAGAGTTGGCGGTTCGAAGCCTGGGCGAGGTAGGAGGACAGCTCCTCCTGCATCAGCCGGCTGCGGTCGGCGAGCATCACCATGTCCCGGTCGAGCGCGTCCAGCCGCTGCGCGATCCGGGCGGCGGCTGTAACGGCTACGGCCGGGACCTCCTCGTCGTCTGCCGCGGTCTCAAGCCGGTGGAAGACGGCGCGCAGGCCGAGGAGCTGCCGGTGCAGCCGGACCGCATCCCGGCGGATCGGCCCGAGCCGCCGCCGTTCGCCGCGCACGCGCTCGCCGAGGATGTGGTCCTCGATCTCGTCCAGTTCATCGGCCAGGCGAGCGCCAGTCTCGACCATCGCGGTCACGACTTGATCGACGATGACGTCGAGCAACTGGATCGGAGCAACGATACCTCTACCTTCCGCAGCCGCGTCGCGTGCGCGGTCCGGCCCGAGGACAGGGTGACGCCGGCCGCTGACGAGCAGGCGCGGGCCCATGACGAAGTGCAGGCGCCCGCCGGCATCGACCTTCGGGCTCTCGCCTCTCTCATAGACCAAATCGGCCACGACACCGCCGATATGGCCGGCCTCGACGATCAGGCGCTGGTGCGGGTCGCTCGCGAAGGCTGCCGTGGTCAGGTGTGTCGGCCCGAGCCGCCCTTCGGCGACGAGGGCGGCGAGCCGCGCGTCATTCAAGTTGAAGTGCAGCCAAGTGAACCCCGCGCCGAAGCTGCCGGGATTGAGCGGCGTCTCACCTGGATCGGCGAGGTGACCGCGGCCACCTTCGCCGAAGCGCATAGCCCAGAGCAGACCTGGAAGGGCCGGCTCGTCGCACAGCAGACGAGCCGGTGCTGTGGCAGCGTCTTCCATCCGGCTCAGAACACGTGGCGCAGGATGAAGAACAGCGAGCCGGCGATCAGGATGGCCGCTGGCAGCGTCGTGACCCAGGCGAGCGCCATATTGCGCACCGTGGCGAGTTGCAGGCCCGAGCCGTTGGCCGCCATCGTACCGGCGACGCCCGACGACAGGATATGCGTGGTCGAGACCGGCAGGCCGTAGAGCTCGGCGAGCCCGATCGTGCCGGCGGCCACGATCTCGGCCGAGGCGCCCTGGGCGTAGGTGAGATGGGTCTTGCCGATCTTCTCGCCCACCGTCACGACGATGCGCTTCCAGCCGACCATGGTGCCGAGCCCGAGGGCCAGCGCTACGCAGACCTTCACCCAGTCCGGAATGTAGCGCGTGCCGGCGTTCAGGAGATCGGTGTAGCTCTTGAGGGTCTTCGTCTCCGCCTCGGAGAAGGTCGCGCCTGCCTTCGGCAGCAGCCGGATCGCATCCGATGCGAGGTACATGTCGTTGCGGACGTTCGAGGTCGCCCCCGCCGGGACCTGCTGGAGCGAGCCGTAGTTCTTCACCGACGTCGCGATGTCGGTCGAGAGCGCGGCCAGGGCGCTGTACACCTCCGGCTTGTTGAGCCCCTTCGCCTTCAACGCGTCGGCGACAGTCTTGCGGGCCTGAGATGCATCGGGGCGCGGCTCACCGTCGGCGTGACCTGCAAACACGGTGCTGGCAGCCTGTGAAGTCTGCACGAAGGCCGGAGTCGCGTCGGCCGTCATGGTCCGGTTCAGCGCGTAGGCGGTCGGGGCGGCGCCGATCAGGATCAGCATGATCAGGCCCATGCCCTTCTGTCCGTCATTGCCGCCGTGGAAGAAGGAGACCAGCGTGCAGGTGAGGATCAGCAGGCCGCGGATCCACAGCGGCGGCGGTGCATCGCCCTTCGGCGCTTCGTAGAGATCCTTGCGGCGCACGGCGAACTTGAGCGCGAGCAGCAGCAGGGCCGCCAGCACAAAGCCGCAGACGGGCGAGAACAGCAGCGCCTTGAACACGTTGAGCGCCTGGTTCCAATCGACGCCCGAGGTGCCGTCCTGGCCGCCCATGAACTGGTTGGCGAGGCCGACGCCGAGCACCGAGCCGATCAGCGCGTGGGACGAGGAGTTCGGCAGGCCGAGCGCCCAGGTCCCCAGGTTCCAGATGATCGCGGCCAGCAGCAGGGCGAAGATCATCGCGTAGCCGGCGCCCGAGCCAACCTGCAGGATCAACTCGACCGGCAGCAGGGTGACGATGGCGTAGGCCACCGCGCCCGAGGAGAGCATCACGCCGAGGAAGTTGAAGGCACCCGACCAGATCACGGCGACCAGCGGCGGCATCGAGTGGGTGTAGATTACGGTGGCGACCGCGTTGGCGGTGTCGTGGAAGCCGTTCACGAACTCGAAACCGAGCGCGATCAGCAGGGCGAGCCCGAGCAGCACGAAGGCGCCGATCGCCAGCGGCTCCTGGTGCACGGCATTCATGTCGGCGATCAGGCTCACGACGGCATAGCCGAGCCCCGCCACCAGCACGAGCAGGAAGGCGATGATGCCGCCCGGATGCAACCCCCGGTCGAGCTTGGGCCGCCCACTCGGCACCTGTCCTATCGAACTCGTCGGGGCCAAAATTGCGTCGGACATAGGCGCCTCGATGGATCCTGCCGTTCGCCCGGGCGTAGATCGGCTCCATGACGGGGGTGACAGTACAGTCGCTCCGGCTATACGCGGTTGACCTTTGGAACTGAGTCGATCCTGGATCGAACCCGAGGACGAGAGGCTTGCGCACTGACATGAGGCAAAGCTGGTAGCCGCTCGCTCGATATAATTGTCGGGCGACCGCTTCTCAGGCTTGTCATGGAAATCTGCTCGTATGTCCTTCCGACGAGGCATCACGAGGTTTGAAGATGACGCACGACGACAGCTCTGCCCAAAACGCTGCCATGGAAGCCATCCGGCGGGAGCTTGTCGACAGTTACGATGAAGAATTGGAGTTGGGTCTCGAAGACGATCGACTGGAGCGGATCTCAGACGCATCCGGGCATGCCTCATCGGATCGCCTGGATCGCAAGGTCTACTTCCGCGAACTGCTGCGCCTTCAGCACGAGCTGGTCCGCCTTCAGGACTGGGTGCAGGATCGCAAGCTGCGGGTCGTCGTCCTGTTCGAGGGCCGAGACTCAGCTGGGAAGGGTGGCGTAATCAAGCGCATCACCCAACGTCTCAACCCTCGAATCTGCCGTGTCGCCGCGCTGCCCGCCCCGAGCGAGCGCGAACGCACCCAGTGGTACTTCCAGCGCTACGTCGCCCACCTTCCGGCAGCCGGAGAGATCGTGCTGTTCGATCGCTCCTGGTACAACCGCGCCGGGGTCGAGCGGGTCATGGGCTTCTGTACGGAAACGGAGGTGGAAGAGTTTTTCCGCTCTGTTCCCGAGTTCGAGCGCATGCTGGTGCGCTCCGGCATCGTGCTGGTGAAGTATTGGTTCTCGATCACCGACGAGGAGCAGGAGTTCCGCTTCCAGATGCGGATCCAGGATCCTCTGAAGCAGTGGAAGCTGTCACCGATGGATGTCGAGTCGCGTCGCCGCTGGGAGGACTACACCAGGGCCAAGGAAGACATGCTGGCGCGCACGCATATCCCCGAGGCGCCGTGGTGGGTGGTCGAGGCAGTCGATAAGAGGCGGGCGCGCCTGAACTGCATCCAGCACCTCCTGGGCCAGATCCCGTACGATGCCGTGGAGCACCCTTCCGTCCGGCTGCCCGCGCGAGTGCGGAACGCGGATTATGTCCGTGGCCCTGTCCCGGCCGAGATGTATGTTCCGGCGGTGTACTGAGGCGAAGGCAGAGAGCGCTCGGTACGATCGACCATGCGCGAGGCGGGATGGGGCTGAGATCGACCGAACAGGGACGCCGATCGTGGATCCACCCTGTGGTATGGGTGGCCACTCAAAGCGGGTGGTCGCCGCGTTGCGGAGTGAACGGCGATTCCTTGAACGTCAGGGCCGGGCTCAGCTCGACAGTTGTCTGCCAGACACAGTTGATTGTCGTGCAATCAATCCGTTCAAGATTGCTGAGTAAGAGCTGACTTAAATGCCGGCATCGCCTATCATCCGGCTCGCATCTTTGTGTCCGACTTGTTATCCATTCACATTGCCAACGTAACTGTGTGTTACAGACCGATTCAATTTCAACAGATTTTTATCAAAGCACAATTATTGTATATTACCGCAACATGGTTCATTTGTGTGATTTTTGTATTGCTTGTTGAGACATTCTTATTCTGTCAATCGCCATCCTACGGTGATAAGTAGGGAACCAAAACTGTCTAAAACTGTTTTCTTGGCAAATCATTCAGCCATAGCGGTTGACAAACCATCGAATCGGCGGCCAACTCATATCGAAACCTATGAGTTTCGGAGGAGTCGATGCCGAGCATCGAACGCGCCGTGGCCATCGCCAACAACGAGGTGGCATATCTGGCCTGGTCAACGGAGCCCGCCGAGATCCCGGACTGCCTCGGCTTCCACATCGTTAGGGAGTTGCTGAACCCGGACGGCTCAGTCGCGGAGGAGCGACCACTCGCCTCCTATGTCGCCTTCGAAGGGCAGCGTAATCCGGACTGGCAGCCGCAGAACACCACTGTTTGGCCCGTACAGAAGTTCAACTGGCGCGATCTCACCCTGCGCCGGCGCCGCGATCTAGCCAAGCTCCGTCCCGAGAACGAGACCGTCCGCTACCGGATCCGTGCCGTGGGCGCGCTTCGGCCGGGCCTCGAACCGGTGAATGTGGTCGCCAGCACGCACAAGACCAGGCGTGGGCAGGTCGTCGTCAACACCTACGAGGGGGCGCCACGCCCGCTCGGCTACCTTACAGCGCCCGCCTTCACCAACTCTGTGACGGCTACGACGCACCGCCCCCCTTCATCACGACATTCACGAACGGGATCCTGTCGACGCAGTTCCTGCTGAAGGTTTTATCCGAGGACGGCGCGATCAAGCCGGGCGAACTCGAGGACCATCTGAGAAAACCGGGCGATTGGCTGCGGCGCTACCTCTCCGGCGATGTCCTTACCGTAATCACGGCGTTCTTTGCGCAGGAGGGCGGCCGATTCCACGCGGCACTCTACGAGCTTGAGGATGAGGAACTTGAGGACCTTCTCGCCGCCAATGCCGAACGTCTCTCCCTGATCCTGTCCGATGCCGGCAGCCGGAGTCCGAGGAAGCATAAGGCCGAAGGCGAGGACGAAGAGGACGACATCCGCACCGACGGCGCGGACGAGGCCGAAGGCAAGACGGTTTACGATGCACGCAATGCGAAGGCTCGCGCCACCCTGCGCGCCTTGGCGGACCGTCCTGGCACGGCATTCGAGATGCAGGACCGGTTCTTCAATGGGTCCGGGCATATAGGCCACAACAAGTTTGTGGTCTTTGTCGATGACGCAGGGACACCGCGCTCGGTACTGACCGGTTCGACGAACTGGACATGGTCGGGCGTCGCCGGCCAAAGCAACAACTGCATCCGTATCGACAATTCGCAAATCGCCGCGGCGTATCTCGCCTACTGGAAGGCGCTCCGCCGCGACGAGCAGCCGGTGCCGGAGCCGCCGGGCTCAAGGGCAGTCGGCGCCGTCCAGGGCGATGATTTGAAGAAGGCGAACCGCAGCCCGGTCCCACCAGTGACCGTGGGCAGCACCACAATGGAAGTAAGGTTCTCGCCGAACGTGCCAGGCAAGAGCCAACCGCCCACCGCGAAAGCGATTAAGCCGTCTCGACCGCCGCCCGACATGGACCGACTGTTCTCGCTCGTGCGCCGGGCGAAGCAGGCGATCCTCTTCCTCGTGTTCATGCCTTCGCGCGGCGGTCTCCACTCGATCGTCTCGGAAGCGATTGCGCTTGGGCTCAAGGACACCTCGCTCAACGTCGTCGGCGCTATTTCCGATACGCAGGCGATGTGGGGCTACGAGGCGAGCCACCAAGGGGAGGACGGCCGCAAGGTCCCTGCCTGGTCGCCGCACACCTTCGCTCAGGCCGGCGTGTCAGTGGTGCGCGCCACCGCGCTGACCGACCGAGAGATTGGCCGCCAGCTCGGCGATTTCCAGATCGACGAGAAGCTAACCGTCGGCCGCGCGATCATCCACGACAAGGTGGTCGTGATCGATCCGCTCGATCCCGATCGCTGCGCCGTCGCTTTCGGCAGCCACAACCTCGGCTATAAGGCATCTTACGCGAACGATGAGAACCTGATGATCGTGCGCGGGCATCAGCCCCTCGCCGAGGCGTATGCCGCGCACGTGCTGGACGTCTACGACCACTATCGCTTCCGTGCCGTCGAGGCGGAGCGAGCGGCCGGGCGCGGTAACGAGGAGGCGCGTTGGGACGGCTTTCTAAAGACCGATGGCTCATGGCAGGCATCAGCGTCACGCCGCCTCTCCGACTATTTCACCGGATAGGGATCCGCTCGGAATGCGACAGAAGGGGGCTGCGGAACGGACAACGTTGCAGGACGCACGGCCTCTGCCGGATCCGAAGCCGGTGACTCTCGACTATCGCCACGCCGATAAGGCGCACCACCTCGTGCGAAGCCTATCTGGCGTTTCCTTCGACGGCGTGTGCCTCTGGACGGTCTCCGATGAAGGACGCACCCTGGAACGCCTTGCAGCCGACGAGCAGGGTTTCGTCTTCGAGCGGCAATTTGTGCTCGACACACTCTTTCCCGATCTGCCCTCCGACAAGGAGGCGGATCTTGAAGGGCTCGACGCCGAGGATGGGCGCGTCTGGTTATGCGGTTCGCACGCGCGCACCCGCGCGAAACTGGCCCCCGACGGCAGGCCGAGCCCTGACATTCGGCGACGCCCAAGCCGCCATCTTCTCGGCAGCGTAGTGGCGACCGAAGCCGCCGACCCTGCGGCCTACGCACTGCCTTTCACCGATGCAGGGAGTCTGCGTAGTCGCTTGCGCGACGATCCGCTGCTAGCCGATTTCGCGAACTTGCCGAGCAAGGAGAATGGGCTCGACATCGAAGGCCTTGCGGTGCTCGGGAGCCGATTGCTGCTCGGTCTACGGGGACCTGTGGTCGCAGGCCTTGCCGTCGCGGTGGAACTGCGGCTGCGAAGCGACGGCAGGATCGCGAACACCGCACCGATCCGCCATCTGCTCAACCTAGGTGGCCTCGGCATTCGGGATCTCACCCGTTTCGGTGAGGACGTTCTCGTACTGGCCGGGCCGGTCACGGGGGCTGACGGGCCGTTCCGGATCTACACGTGGCGCCCCGTCCGCACGAAAGCGCCGCAGGAGCCAAAGCCCACATGGGCTTGGCTCTCGGCTGAGGAACACCCGGAAGGTTTCTGTTGGCTGGAGCGCGGCGACCGGTTTGGTCTACTCGTCGTCTATGACAGCCCCGACGAGCGACGCATCGAGGGTCACCGCTACACCGCCGACTGGTTCGATCTGACGCCGTGAACGCAGCAGCTTGTGAGGCGCAAGAGGGACGCAATCGATGCCGCTCAGATCCTACTCCGTCCTAAAAGGCCGCCCGGTGGGCATTCGCCTCGGATCCGGCGCCTCCCCGCACTACCAAATCCACATTGTAGTTGGGGACGAGGATTACCGGATCGCTATCAACGTCCAGTCCGGAGACGGCAGCGAGTGCGACTTTCTGCTCCGCTCGCGCTTCGAGCATCCGATCACCGCCCGGCTCGCCGAACTCGCGCCGGGACTACATCCGCAGGCGCCGGGTCCGGACGGGCTCGGGCTTGACTACATCCGTGGGAACCTGCTCCAGCCGCAGAAAATGGTCCCTCTTCCCGCGACTGCTGCGGGACCAGACAACGACCTCAACGAAAAGCTCGATCATTACATCCAGCGCGCACTCGCGGACGAAAACGCGGTGGTCTACGCCTTCGGCGCGACCTGGGGGCCGGAGCCCGGCAAGCCCGACAAATACTTCGGCTTCCGCCCCGGGCGCGGCATCCATGACATCCACATGAACCAGGGCAACCCACCGCCGCCGAAGGGTAAGGCGGCATGGTTCGAAGACAACGGACCCTGGCAGGATGGCGGACTGGTAATCCAGTTTCCCAGTCAGGAGCAGTGGGTAGCGGTGTTCATGAAATTCCAGAGCCAAGCGTGGCACACAGACGATGACACGGGCAAGCCGCTCGACCTCGGCGATGGTACCCCGACTTCGCACCATCTCCCGCCGCACCACGTGCCGACCCGGACCCAGCCTGACGGGCTTGTTCGAATTGTCGCGGCGCTCGTAAACGATACCGCTACCCCTGAGCGCGAGACAGTGACCCTCCTCAACACGGCCGACCGCGATCTGGCTCTCGATGGCTGGTCTCTGGTTGACAAGATGAAGAACCGCATGCCGCTCGAAGGTGAGATCGGCAAGGGCGCCACGCGGCTCATAGTCGTGGCTAAGCCGGTGGAGTTGTCCAACCGCGGCGGCATCATCAGCTTGCTGGACGAGCGTGGAGTCAAGGTCCACGGCGTGTCCTACACGCGCGATCAGGCGCGTACACCCGGTCTGACGATCGCCTTCGGTTCATGATGGTCAGTGCGGAACCCCAACGCTCGGCCGACCAAGCAGAAAAGGCAATCTGCGGAGTTTCGCGCATCGAGTTGATTGCCGCGGATGCCAGACCGAGGACATCGAGTGATTATGAACCTACCGGAGGCCGTAGCTGCTCATGCGGGTTGGCGGCAGCGTTGGGCAGCATAGTGGGAGTGAAATCAGAGGCATAAGAGGCCGAGCCACTCCCGGTGCAACTTCGGAAGAAGGACAAGCGCAAGGACGCGCAGCAGACCCAGCAATCCATGCACTGAACACGTCGAGGGTACAGCCAAGGTCATCCCATCGTCGCGCTGGACACATAGGGGAATGCGCTTCCTCTCATGCCGGACCCAACGTGCCTTCGTGACAGATTGGTTTGACGATCGTGAAGACGTTCACCCCTCATGGGCAGCCGACGAGAGTTGGATGCGGCTGTACATCGTCTTGGGCCTGACCGGCATTGGGGCACTCGGGATGATCGGCGGGATGCTGCACGTCCTCCCAGCGTGAACTCCACGAAGGGGATCCTGTAGGATGAGCGAAGCTCAACAACGTCAGTCCTTCACGTTCGAGCTTGTCCCCTCGCAGCGTGCAGCCGGTGGCTATCACTGGGCAATCCGCAAGCATGGCAAGCTGGTCCAGCGTTCCGATACCCCACTCTCGACCGAGGCCAAGGCGCGCACCCAGGCGCTGGCCATGATCGACCGGCTTCGTATCGGTCAGGTGAATTGGTAGGCCGCCTCTTTGTTCGCTGCTTAGGAAAGACAAAAGCCCGCCACGGCCGGGCCGGAAGGGATGAGTGACGGCATAGGGTCTGAGAGGTTCGCCGTGGATGGCGGCGCTACCATCGTAGATGTGTCGGCCGCATGACGTGATGCTCAGAACCAGCTTGCGAGCACAGGTAGCTTCAGATCCGGTCCGGCTCCGCCAGCAGAATGGCAGCTCGCACGGCAGCACGTCGAAGCCCTGCGTCAGCCCACGGCTGGTTCATCAGCGTCCGAGCGAACGGATGGGAAGCTACGGCCGCTGCGGGATTGATCCGGTAGCCTTCGCCAAACTCGACTGATCTTGATGAAGGATCGGCTAGATAGGCGTCCACGACCGCCGACACGTCATCGCCGATGATGTCGAGGGTGACGAACAGGTCGAGGGTCATCGGGCGATTGGCCATGACGGCGATATAGATGAGGCCTGCGACGGAACGTCCACTACTGGGACTGCATGACGAGCAAATGACTAGTCTGTTTGATGACCGGCCCTGACAGCCCCGCCGCCTAATCTGCTCACGGGCTTACGAGGCTTGGTGCCATTCCTCACGGCTGGGGTCAGTACGCAACGCGGCCCGAACTGCAGGACGAGGGAGGGCGGTATTTGTGCCTCAACGGCGATCCTCGATCGGGTCCCGGATTGATATGCCGCTCAGGCCGCCAGCATGATTGATATATCGCCGGCCGCCAGCCGCGAGTTGCGATAGCGCTGGTCCGACGTGACTTCACTTCCGAGCCAGAACGGCAGCACCACGAGTTCGTCCTCGTGCGCCATTTCGATCTCGGCCAGGATCAGCCCGTCGAGGGCGCCCTTGAACACATCAACGTCCCAGACCGCCCCCGCGTGCTCGACCCGATATCGCATCTTCTCAATGCGCTCGTTCGGCGACACGTCGGCGAGCAATTCCTCACCCATTTGCAAGGGCACCTCGCACTCCACCTCCTCGCGGGTGGCGCCACTCTTCGCCCCTTTCCATGTCAGGAACGCCCGATCTCCTGCCCGGCGGACACGAAGCGTGTTGTGAGCGTCGGTGTAGAGATAGCCCTGAACAAGGAGTGTGCCGGACCGGCAGAGAGGCAACACGGCGGGTGTTGCGAGGAACTTGCGCTCGATCTCAAGGGCCATGCGGGCGGGGGCTCGTGCCGTTGTTGTCGTGAGTTCCTAACCCATGTGAAGGCGCCGACGGCACAGACGGCATCGTGGGCCACCCGTTCGGCGTGTGCATGGCAGATCGATTGACTCCCGTGGTCAACTCGGACTCGAACGGCTTCCTCGCGTGGTCGAGCGTGCTTAGGCATCCCGTCGCGGCGTAGCCGACACGTCGGCCGAGTTGCCCCTAAGAGCTTGGGTCACACCCGCTAATGGGCAGCGTGGCCATCGGCCCTGCTGGCGTGATTCTTCTTCTTGCGCTTCTTGCTGAGCTTCACCTCGCCGTCCGTATCGTCCGAACCGCGCTCGCTCAGAGCGAAGCTGTGCAGGTCCGCTAGCGCCGCCTCTCCGGTCTGAGGAGCTTCGGTAAGGGCGTAGAACGCCGCCCGCACGATGTCCTTCTTGTGGGCATCGGGGTGCCGCTCCCGCACCGCAGCACGCAGTGCCTTCGGCTTCATGCCTGGCTTGACGATCGTCCGCAGCGTCGCTGCGATTTCCTCAATGGATGCCATGTCCGACCCCAAATGATGACGCCACAGCGTGGCAGCTCGCAGCGACGTTATATGACAGTACCGTGACGATCAAACTCCCGCTGGGCGTTGCAAATTCGGCATAGATCGCCCTCGATGCCGCCGCTAAGAGGCGCGTGTTCTTCCTGAGACCGGAACACACCTTGCAGGCGCCTCCACATTAAGGGGCGCCTGCTTTTTATGCGTAGCCGGCTTCCTAATTCCCGGGTCAGAATGCTTTCGGGCCTGCATGGTGCATGGCGACGTAACGCCATTTCTGATAGGTACGCCTCGATCCAACGGTCCCGCAGTTCGCCATGCGAACCGCAAGGGCGACAGACTGCTCCCGTCGGCAACATCGCCTTCAGCAACGTCTTCGACTGGACATTCGGTCGATACGTCGCCGTTGTTGCCAGTGAGCTTCCCCCCGGGCGGCGATGTTGCTGGCGCTCTGGGTCTGCGTCCAGCGCCGTGTCGGCGGCCTGCCCATGGTTACAGTGGCATGTCCGGCCAACGCGATCCGCTGGTGTTCTGAGCGGCGTTCCCGCAACTGGGTTTGCTGCTGCTGACCCACTTGGTCACCACGTCCTCCGACGGGTTGGTGTCGGCCGTCACTTGTGTCGGTGCGGAGGCGCTCCTGATGCTCGCCAAGCGAAGCATCATCAAGCTGTCGTCAGAGCAGGATATGCACATCGCTCGTGTATCAGCGGAGCCGCTCCATGCACATGTCTCGCGTGGTTCTGACGGGTTCTGTCTTCGCCGCATGCGCTCTGCTGCATCCTGCGCCCGGTCTGGCCTGGGGCGACGAGGGCCACCGCATCGTCGGTCGCATTGCCCTTCCGTTGTTGACGCCCGCGGCGCTGGCGCAAGTCGACACCCTGCTCGCGGCCGACGACGACGCGCTCACCGAGCGAGATTTCGTTGCCCGCACGGTCTGGGCCGACCGCTGGCGGGACTCGGATCGCAACTCCAGCAAGGTCCGCTACACCGCTACTCAGCAGTGGCACTTCGCCGATATCGAGATCGCCCATCCCGATCTCTCGGACGCCTGCGCGGGCCAGAGGCCGCTGCCAGAGGGAACACCCGCGAGCCAGGGACCAGCGCGCGACTGCGTCGCCGACAAGGTCGAGCAATTCGCAGCCGAACTCACCGACGTCAGCCTGCCGCAGGCCGAGCGGATCCTGGCGCTCAAGTTCCTGCTGCACTTCACCGGTGACCTGCACCAGCCGCTGCACGCGGCCGACAACCACGATCAGGGCGGCAACCAAGTGCAGGTGTTGTTCAGCCATCACCATGTGGCCAGCCGGCTGCACGCCTATTGGGACACGGCAGTGGTCCAGCGGATCGGGCGCGACGAAGCGGCGGTGGCTCAGGATCTGTCTGCGACCTTCGCTGCTCAAAGCGCCGCCTGGCAGCAGGGTCGACCGGCTGATTGGGCGCAGGAGAGCTTCGCGGCCGCGCGGGATGTGGTCTATACCCTGCCGTCAACGGCGGTGCCGGATGAGCACGGCACGCCGGCCTACCCGCTGGATCAAGCCTACGAGCAGAGGGCTGAAGCCACAGCCCGCCAACAGCTCGCAAAAGCAGGCTTTCGCCTGGCCGCACTGCTGAATGCTGCCCTCCGCTAGGGCGGTACGGTGGTTGCATCGACGTCCGGACGCGCAATGGCCTCTCGCAATATCCTAGGCCAAGCTGCCGAATTGTCAGGCCGGCAACTGTAGCATCCGCGCCGACGTTCGCCTTCTCATCCGGCTTCAGCACGATGCAAGACGATCGGAGGTGAACCGTGACGAAAGACGCGAAAAGCACCTTTCCCAAGCTCGTGCAGGGCGAATCGAACGCGGCGACGGACGAGGGAAGGAAGATCAACGCCAAGATCGACGAGGCTTTCGGCAAGCTGGCGAAGAAAATGCGAGATCGCGCCGACAAGGCCAAGGGAAAGCTCGACGGCGTGAAGAAGGTCGACAAGCGCGCGGTGTTGCTGCGGCGCTTCGAACTCTATGCGGATGCAGCGACCTACCTCGAAGAGCGTCTTCTGCATCGCGAGGACCGATCCGAATGATGTTCATCGACCCGGCCGAGCGCGTCCGTGCTCGTCGCTGCTGACTGCGAGACACCGGCCATGTTCGATTTGACGAAGATGCTCGCCAACGCGCTCGGTGAACACCTCGCTCTCACCTACCGACAGACCTTTGGCAGTCGGGAGCCACGCTACGCCGAGGTGATCGAGGCCTCGGCACGCCTGACGATCGAGCGGATCGTCGGCAGCGACGCGCTCTATCACGACAGCGGCCATACGGCGCTTGTCACTCTCGTCGCCCAGGACATCCTGCGCGGCCGCTTCCTGCAGCAGGGTGTGACGCCGGAGGATTGGCTGCACATGATCCTGGCGGCCCTCTACCACGACATCGGCTACGTGCGCGGTGTCTGCTCGGGCGATCGGGCACATGCCTTCGTCATCGACGCGCAAGGCACCACGATCAACCTGCCCCGCGGGGCCTCCGACGCAGCGCTGACGCCCTACCACGTCGAACGTTCGAAACTTGCGGTGCGGGAGCGCTTCGGCACACACGAATTCGCCGATGCGGGAAGGGTCATCCGGGCGATCGAGCTGACCCGCTTTCCTGTTCCGGAGGATGGTGAACACCACGAAACCGGCACGGAAGCCGGCCTGATGCGGGCGGCGGATCTGATCGGGCAGCTCGGCGACCCACTCTACCCGCGCAAGTTGAACGCGCTGTTCCACGAGTTTGCCGAGGTCGGCCTCGATGTGCAGCTCGACTATGACTGCCCGGCCGACCTCGCGGAGCGATACCCGGCCTTCTTCTGGTCGAAGGTCGAGCCGGTGATCGGCGACGCGGTCCGGTTCCTCGATCTGACGGTCGAGGGGCGGGGCTGGGTCGCCAACCTCTACGCACACATCTTCGCCATCGAACACGACCGGCGGCGCATCGGGCCCCATCCCGGTTGATCCGACCCGTGCCTCCTGCGGCTACGTCCAATCTGCGCCTGCCGTGGCTGGACAGGCGGCGGAGTGGTTCGGGGCAGGCGAGCCCCGTCGATTGAAGGCCCGGTCGGCGTGTCGAGCTTCAGAACCGGAATGACGACGCGATCGCTGGTTGCATTGGTGCTCCTCGCGGCGCTCGCGATCTGGCTGGCCCTCGTCTTCGTGCCGAGGTTGCTCGGATCGGACAGCACGTTGTGGCGCATCGTCCATGGCCAATGCGTCCCGCACTTCGTGCGAGGTGACGGACCCGCCCCGTGCCGTGCCGTCGACCTGCGGGCGGGTGTTGAGAACGGCTATGCCGTCCTCAAGGACATCCGGGGCAAAGCGCAGCACCTCCTGATCCCGACTGCCAAGATCGCGGGCATCGAGAGCCCGGAGCTCCTTCGACCGGGAGGCGCGAACTACTTCGCCCAGGCGTGGACTGCGCGCTCCTTCGCCGAGGAGCACCTTGGGCATCCACTTGCCAGGTGGGACGTAAGCCTCGCCGTCAACTCGCAGCTGCGGCGCTCGCAGGGTCAGCTGCACATCCACATCGACTGCGTTCGTCAGGATGTCCGCGATGCCCTACGTCGACTTGCGCCCTCGATTGGCGACCGCTGGGCCCCGCTGGACGAGTTGCTGGTCGGCCGCCAGTACCGCGCGGTTCGCGTGCTGGGCGACGTCCTAGGCGACACGGATCCCTTCCGGCTGCTGGCGAGCGACGATGATGCGCGCTCGGCCATGGGCGAGCATTCGCTGGTCGTGGTGGGCGCTGACTTCGGAGACCTAGGACCGGGCTTCGTGATCTTGAGCGGCCGCGTGACCAGCCGGATCGGACAGGCGTCGAATGGAGAGATCCTGCAAGACCACAGCTGCGGCCTCAATCCAGATCCATTCGGCGCTCCATAAACACGCTTGCGCGAACGTCGATCATCGCGGGTAGCGTCCGCTTACGGGACATTGTCACACCCAGCCGAGTGGCCGGGTTGGGCGTCAAGCCGAATGTCTGCTCCTGCACGCGATAGCAATCCGGCGTGACGTAGTTTGGCCGAAAACGGCCTGTCCGGTTCCTGGCAAAGACTGAGGGAAAGCGGACCTTTGTTGGGGTTCAGGCGATCTAAGGTGAAGGCCGCGGCCGAGTCGGCGAACCGAGCGACCCAAGTCAGCACGCTGGATCTTCCCTGGCACATGGCGGACAATGCCCTGGCACAAAGGCTCGCTGAAGCAGTCCTGCGCACGGGAGGATCTACAATGGGCGTTCTCAGAACCGGCAGGACCCTGGCGCTTACTGTCGTCGCGGCAGCAGGAGGTTGGCTGATGGCTCAGACCTCCTGGGGAGCACCTGAGCACGAGCCGCGGTTCCCGCAACTAACAATGGAGACGCTCACGCCTGCCCAGCGTCCGCTCGGCGAAAAGATCATGAAGATCTCAAGCGTCGGGCTCGCCGGCCCCTACAATCCGATGATCCGCAGCCCCGAGATGGCGCAGCGGATGTACGACCTCCTCGACTACCTGCGCTGGCACACTTCCGTGCCGACACGGCTGAACGAGTTCGCAATCTTAATCCAGGGGCGCCTCTGGCGCTCGCAGGTAGAATGGTACGCGCACTACCCGCTGGCGATCAAAGCTGGCCTGTCCGAACAGGTTGCGGCCGATCTTAAGGCGAACAAACGCCCGGAGGGCATGAAGCCGGACGAGGTCGCGGTGTACGACTTCTGCATGGAACTCTCTACGAAGCACGCCGTTTCGGACGAGTCGTTCGCCCGAGCCAAGCAGGTGCTGGGTGAGCAAGGCGTGGTCGACCTGACAGCCCTGACCGGCACCTACGTGACTGTGGCCATGCTGCTGAGCATGGCCGAGGAAGGGGTCCCGCCGGGCAAGGAGCCCCGTTCAAAGCCGGCGAGCGGTAAAACACGCCTCAGCCGGTATTGAGCCCTCACTGGGGTGGTTCATCGCCGAGTTTGGTGGATCGAGGAGCGTGATAGGTGAGGTCTTGGCGTGGTCGGTTCGACCTCGCAGATCGGGGCATGCCCTTGCTCTTCCCCGTGATCGGCTGTCACCTCGTCCGTCCAGCCACTCAGGCTCCTCCGACAACCGCGATGGGCGCAAAGCCGAATGTCTGGTCTTACGCCTGATGGCATTCCGACGTGACGTAGTCTGGCCGAAAGCGGCTGGTCCGCTGTGGAGCAAGGCTGCCGGAAGAGTAGACAGAGGTCTTCAACGTGCCGTCGGCTCGAGCAGCCGGTGCAGGTGGACGACGAAATAGCGCGTCTGGGCGCTGTCCACGGTAGCCTGTGCCTTCGCCTTCCAGGCGGCCTGCGCCGTGGCATAGTCCGGGAAGATGCCAACGATGTCGAGGTTCTTCACGTCGCGGAAGGTGACTTGGTCGAGATCCTTCAGTTCGCCCCCGAACACGAGGTGCAGCCTCTGGTCACTCTCGATCGTGGCTGTCATTAGGCGGCTCCCAATTTGTAGATGAATCACCGCTATTATCCGAGATTTAGGTTTCCGTGAGCTTCATCCAGAGATTTACCTCCCGCGGCTCCAAAATAGCTTACGGGGAGCGTCAATCAAAACAATTTTGCGATCACTTGCCTCTGGCAACCAGACGTCTAGCTCCCGACGTACGGTCGTGTAGTTCGTCGCCTTCTCAAACTGTGTGTGCGGCCAATCGCTGCCCCAGACGAGATGATCCAAGCCGAAGCTGTCGCGCAGCAGCGGCATCGCAGCCTCGGGCAAGCCGGCCCCGTTGCGATAAGAGCCGGAGATCTTGACCCAGACACGGCCACTGGCGCCTGCCTTCAGCAACTCGCGAAAGCCCGGATCATCGACGTCGAGCTTTGGGTCGGGCTTGCCGAAATGGTCAGCGACGATCGTCACGCCGCTCTCGAGCAGAAGGGGCAGCAACTCCGGCCAGCGGCGAGCTTCAGCCTGGATCTCGACCTGCCAGCCGAGATCGGACAGCCGTTTCAGGAACATCGGCCACGGCCCGGTGTCGAACTGCGGGTTCTGTGCGCCGATCAGGTTGAGCCGGACGCCTACTATGCCCTCCGAAGCAAACTCGCGCAGAGTGTCGGGCGATATGTCGGGTTGCACCACCGCGATGCCGCGGAAGCGGTCGGGATAGCGCTTCAGGGCATCCAGCAGGTAGCTGTTGTCGGTTCCGAGGAAGCTCGGCTGAACCAGAACAGCGTTCGAGATGCCATTGGCCTCCAAGGTCTTGAGGTAATCCTCAGGGGTCGCATCGTAGTCCGGCGCGTAGCGGATGTTGGCGGCCAGTGGCAGTCCGCGTCTGAAGACGTGCGCGTGAGCGTCGACCGCTGTCGTAGCGGTGTCTTCTGCGCGAGCCACATGCGTCCAAGCGCCTGCAGCAGTGAAGCCCGCAAGGGCACCTTGGAACACCCGTCGTGTGATCATAGCTGCCTCTGTATCGCAGGCGCTGGTGGCTGGGCCGCGTCTCGCTCGTTGACAGTGCCAGTCAGAGCATTCACCGACGCGGTTCAGCGGAACCGAAGTCGCTTTGTCCGGCAGGGGCAATCATTCAGCGGCGGCAGGCGTGGGTGCGGCAGCGCGAGCCCGTGTGCCACGCCCCAGGATCAGGGTCATGATCGCGCCCGAGCCAGTCAGGAGCACGAGCGGCAGCAGGGCGAGGGGGAAGCTGCCGGTCTGATCCTTGATCACGCCGAGCAGCCACGAGGCGATCCCGGTGCCGAGATGCGAGAGCGTGTTGATCGCCGCGATCCCGGCCGCCGCCGTGCCCGCCGAGAGCCAATCGGTCGCCATCGCCCAGAACGGCCCCTTGATGGCGTAGTTGCCCATGAGGACGAGGCTCAGCAGGACCATCGTCACCGTGAGCGAGCTGGTGAGGTTGGTGGCGAACAGGCAAAGGCAGGTCGCCGCCAGCGGCAGGGCGGTGCTCCACACCCGCTCGCCCGTCCGGTCGGCGCGCAGGCCCCAGAAGATCATGAACACCGAGGCGATGCCGAACGGGATCATGTTCAGGAGCCCGGTTTCCAGGTTGGACAGGCCGAACGCCTTGAGGATCTGAGGCTGCCACAGCGATAGGGCGTTGCTGGTGGCCGACGAGCCCGAGTAGATCAGCGCCAGCGCCCAGACGTACTTGTTCGTCAGCACCTTGTGCAGCGGCAGGTGGTGCGCGACCGGAGAAGCGCCGGAGCGATCTGCATCTAACTGATCCTGCAGCCACGCCTGTTCCCCAGGCGCGAGCCACTTCGCCTCTGAAGGCCGGCTCGGCAGCACGAACAGGGCGGCAAGGCCCAGCAGCACGGCCGGGATCGCCTCAACGATGAACAGCCACTGCCAGCCGTGCAGCCCGGCCGCGCCTTCGAGCTGCAGCAGGGAGGCCGAAATGGGCGATCCGAGGAAGCTGGAGATCGGGATCGCGACCATGAACATGGCGACGATCCGGGCCCGGTACGCCTTGGGGAACCAGTAGGTGAGGTAGAGGATCACGCCAGGGAAGAACCCGGCCTCGGCCGCCCCCAGGAGGAACCGGCATAGGTAGAAGCTGTAGGGGCCGACCACGAAGGCCATCGCCACGCCGACGAGGCCCCAGGTGATCATGATGCGCGCGATCCAGAGGCGCGCGCCGACCTTCTCCATCGCGATGTTGCTCGGCACCTCGAACAGCACGTAGGCGACGAAGAACAGGCCGCCGCCGATGCCGAACATCGCCTGCGAGAGGCCGAGATCCTTGTTCATCGTGAGGGCGGCGAAGCCCGCGTTCACCCGGTCGACGTAGGCGATGAAGTAGCAGAGCACCAGGAACGGGACGATCCGCCAGCCTACCCGCCGCATGACCACGGCACCGTCGACGGACCGGTGGGATGAAGCTTGAGTGGCGTCCATCTACTTTCTCCCACCTCGAACGGATTATCGTTTGACTACCTCATACCGCCGGGCAGATCGGCACCGAAACAGCAGGTTGAGCGTTCGTGGATCAACGGTCGAGATTTGTATGGCCTCATACGTTCAATCAACGCGGTCCAGGGCGGCGTCAGTCACTCCTGAACCACTCACCGCTGCCGCCACAGGTCGCACTCGCCTTGCTTTGATGCTGAACTGATTCGTTCAGGTCGACGCCACCAGACTGAACCTCGTGCGTCTGACCGTTCGGCCAGTCCGCGCCGCGCCAGCTCCTCACACGCAGCAAACACACGGTCTCGGTCTCGCGTTGTCGTCGCTGTCATCCCCTTCCGGAGCCGCGCCCGGGCATGCAACACGGTCGTGCAGACGGCCTCTTCGGTCAACGCGTCAAGTAGATCGCGTTCTAGCTCTGAGAGCGGCTTTTGATGTGCAGAGGCTCGTCGCTGAACGTCAGGTGCTGGGGCATTTAGCTCCATGGTATTCGTCACGCGACCTCCCACACATCTGGCGCCGCTCTGCGTCGGCTAGGAGACTTACGCCACTCTTGCAGAGCTGGCTTCGGCCTACTTTCGTGCCAACACAGATCATGACGGTAGGTTGCCGGTCTGCTGTCGCGCCCTTCGCTCCGCCTGTGAGCACTAATCGAGGTGTAAGAGGGTAAGGGACACGAGTTCCGTGACCGCGTGCAGAACCTCGGGCTTGTACCTGGCGCCCTGCGAAGGAGTAGGCCCCGTTTGACGTAAGCTGAAATCGTGATGCGGACCGAGCCGATGTCCGCTTCGGGGAAGCGCATCGTCTTGGCTGGATGGCAGGAGTGGGAGCAAAGCCGAACGTCGGCCCTTGGGCGGCAACCCAATGACAGCTCACCGCCCATCTGAGACAGTCACGCGGGCCTGTGTACTGACTGAGGCTGGCCAGAAACTGCCCGACCGCTTTCGGGCATGCCGGGCATCAAAGCGCACGCGGATTTGCACGATCGAGCGCGGTGAATGCGATCAGCGAACTCGGCAGCGTCAGTGCTTCGTTCAGCGTGCTGCCCCAAGACCAAGCCGCTCTCGCGTTCGGCTCACGCTGCCCCGGACGAGGGCCTGTCCGTCACGCCACACGACGCGGCACGTCTCGCCTGCCCCGCCCTCAACAGGATCCACCGAGATCACGAAGCGTGGATCGATGCCGATCGTCCCCCAATCGTCAACCAGAGCAAGGTCGACGCGATACGCGGTAAGCGGCGCATCCGCTGATTGTAGGTCCACCGCCCTCCGCGGCAGATCGGTTCCGATCCCCGCGACGGATCGGCCTGCCGTTGCGCAGAGGAGCAGGGCCGCGACGGCAACCGTGCGATACGGTACCGCCATGATCACGCGGACCGCGCGAAGGCGATCGCCTCCTTCGGCAAACCCGCGAGCTCATCCTCGCGCAGGCCAAGATTGGCCGCGATGACCTGCCGGGGAGCCAGCGCCAGCCACTGCGAGAGCGAACACTCCTGGTGCGCAGGACTGTCGTGCACGCCCACGAACGCGCAGGGCTCGGTTCCGATATTCTCGATCATGTGCGCGGCGGCTTTCGGGAAGTAGGCACAGTCGCCCGGCATCAGCTCCGCCGTGGCGAGCCGCTTCTCGGGCTCGAACACCGTCACACGCGTGCGGCCTTCGAGCAGGAAGTGCCACTCATTCGCCCCGGGGTGCCAGTGCGGCGCGTGCACGGCGCCCGGGAGCAGCGTCTCGCTGAAGCCCGTCATGGTGGTCGACATCGGGAAGGCCTGGGCGGGCGCAACGCGCAGCGTCCCGGCCGCACACGCGATCACGGGCTGAGCCTGGGCTAGGGCGTACCGGTGGGAGGCCGCGGCGTTGACGCGACGCTCGTCGCGCGCGACGGCCCCGTCCAGCGGGATGACCGGCCCCTGCGCTATGTAGACCTCGCCCTCCGGCAGGTTGCGGCTGACTGCATCCGGGATGTTGAACGCGGCCTGCAGGGTCGTGGGGTCGAGACGGCTAAGCCAGTCACTCAGGCCAAAGGTGCCGTGATCCCCATAGAGGCCATCGTCAAAGGCCAAGATCGCGTGACAGGGCGCCTCGCCCAACGTCTGGATCGCGTGGGCATGACCGGCCGGAAACGACCACGTGTCGCCGGGACCGAAGTTCACGACCTCGAGGCCGCCATCGGGATCGACGATCGTCACCGGCACTGGCCGGCGATGACGTAGGCCCACTCCGCCGAGGAGTGCCAGTGCATCTCGCGCACCCCGCCCGGATTGAGGAACAGGTGGGCGCCCGCGATGCCAGTCGCGATTGGCAGCTGACGAGCGGTCAGATCGCGGGCCCATCCTCCCGACGTTGCCTTGATCGCCCCCCCGTCGAGGTGCCCGGTGAAAGCCTGGGCTGCACCGGTCTTGCGCGGGATCGTCCGGACGAAGCTTGCGGAGGACGAAGCCTCCTTGCCGGCGGCCCGGCCATCGCCGTCGGCTCCAAGCGCCCGGCCGGACGCAACGGCGCCGACGCCGAAGGCGAGGCCGCCGAGAAAAAAGCGCCGCTCTGTCTCCACGTGCCCCTCCGGCCCGGCACGGCTCGCCGCCGATCCGGGGTGTTGTGCGCAGCGCGGTAGGGAAACGCGTAAGCGCTGCCATGACGAAGGTGCTACGTTACTGCTAAGGCTCCATGTGTCTTCCCTCGAATGGATGATAGACCGTGTTCGACAGGAAATTGATCGGCGATAGTCGACAAACGCTGTCTAATCCGGCGACAAACGACTGATGTCGTTTCGACGCGGAACGTCTCGATCTCGGCTTCCGCTTGAAGGGCGAAGAGGGACAGGTGTCCCGGAGCAAGCCTTGGGCTCGGCGGGGCTCCGCGAAGCTACCAGAGCAGAGCCGATTGCGCAGATCCTCGGGGCGCCCGATGACGCGGCGCTCCACCCGCGGTGCACCGGTGGGATGAGCTCCGCTGTAACGCTGAAGGGCTGAGATGGGAGCTAAGCAGTTGGCCGGTCCTGGCCGAAAGCTGTCCGTCTGGTTTCTAGCGATCGGTGGTGTGAAGCAGACAGGGTAGATGGCCCGTGCATCACGTGCTGCCACGCCAAGACGGTACTGTCACGTAGCAGGAGCTTCGAGCCACTACGATGCACAGACCCAACGGTTAAGCGCCGGCGCTACAAGCGTGCAGACTGCACCGGGGAGGAGGCAAGCCCCGCTGCGATCAGCCCAAGGTGCTCGCCACCAGCATGGCGATGAGCGGCGCGAAGCCGACGCAGATGAACCACGCCGCCGTGGCCACCGTATCCGCACGCCGTGATGGGAAAAACAGCACAGCTTATTCCCGCAGACCAGCAATCACGCTCACCGCTTATTCTGATCAGTTCACGACGCCGTGAACACAGCGGCGCCTCATTCCCACGCCCAAGAGGAAGCCGAGCGCTCCCACAAGGCGCTGCCGAATCGCCGTCCGGTGCGATGCATGTCTCTTCGCCACCTCGGCTGGAGGCTTCGGGTAGAACTTAGGCGGTGTTGATGCTGTTCATCTGGTCAGGCTGGGGGATCGTGGTCATCCCCGTCGTGGTCGGTACGGCGGTCGCGGTCGGGGCGGTGGGCGGGTTGGCGCTTCGGGCCCTCGGTCACCCCGAACTCACCTTTCTCGCCATCAGCCTCGGGCTGTTCGCGGCCGCAGCCGCCAATTGGATCATCGGCCGGCGCCTGAACGGCAGGGCGCCGCGCGAACTCATTGATCCGGCCACGAGCGAACGCGTTCTTCTCCGCCGTCGACACGCGCTGTTCTGGGTACCGGTGCAGTACTGGTCCGTGCCAGTCGCGCTTGCCGCGCTCGTCCCATTGCTTGCCCTGCGCAATCTCTGAATTTGACGCCGCAATCAGCCAAACAGTTGAGGAGATGAGCATGCCGCGTGGCAGCTGTGAGCGTGCGGAGAGACCCCGTAGGTTCCTTGTGGCCTGTCTCACCGTAGTGATGGCTACGCCCGCCACGGCCGTGACACCGGTGACTCCTGTAGGTGTTGAGAGCTGCGACGCCTTTCTAGATGCCTACGCTCAGTGTGCAGCAAGCCCTGGCGTGCCGGAGGCCGCCCGCCCCAACATCCGGCAGGGCATCGGCACGCTGCGCGAGAGCTTCCGCGACGCCGTCAGCCGCAACACGGCCGCCCGCCCGACGGTCGCCTACCAGTGCGCCCAGGCCCATGAGGCCGTGCGTAAGAGCATGGTCGACGCCTTCAAGTGCGACTTCCCCGCTCCGCCGCCGGCCTCCCAGGCTCTGCTGCAAGCCGCGCCACCCGCGGCCTCGGCACAAGCGCCGGCCAGGGGGGCCGTGCCCGCCACCCCACCCCCGCCGAGCCCCGAGATGCAGGAGCTGGCGAAGGTGAACGCCTACACCGAGGTGCAGAACCACCTCGTGCGTTCCCATCCCCTGGAACGGCAGCTCGCCGAATACCGACGCGACAACGAGCGCGTGCTCAAGCTCGGCACGAAGCTGGGCGCCAACGCCTGGTACCATTTCGGCATCGCCGACTTCGACGGGGTGATCGACGAACTGGACAAGGCGACCGCCCTGCCGGGGACCATTCCCGAGGTCGATTCCCAGGCCACCCGGCTGCTCGCAGCCTTGCGCGAGCTCAACCCAGTACTGAAGGCGCTGACCCGTTATCAGACCACGCGAGAGTTCAAGGAGGACGGCTACAAGTTCGCCCGCGAGCAGCATCCGATCCTCGTGCCCAAGGTCGAAGCCGCCGCTAAGGCGATGGACGCCTACGGCACCGCCCTGTTCGAGCGCGAGCTCGCCCGGGACGAGCGGCGGATGGCGTCGCTGGCGGAGGACGCCCCAGCACGCCGACTGCTCGCCACCAGCTTGGCGCTACGCCGGGCAGTGCAGCGCTTCGAAGCCCTGGCGCCAAGATCCGATACCGCCCCGTTCCTGGCCGCTCTCAGCGACGTGTCGACCGCGAATCGACAGCTCGGGGCGACGTTCGACGGCATGAACCCCAAAGCGAATTCGTCGTGCACCGGATACGCGGACACGGTGGCGAGCGTGATCGGCCACGGCCGCGACGTCGCGCGAGACATCAAGGCGAAAGCTGACCCGAGCCAGCCGGCGCGGCTGTTCAACGACGCCTACAACCGCTCGGTGCGCGATCTCGAATCCTGCCAGCGGTACGAGAATAGGGTGCGGCCGAGCTGACCGACGCTGGCACAGCGCAGGCTGGCAGCCACCGACAATCGAACGCCGAGGGGCAGATGATCATGCCGCTTCATCAGGACCGTCGCGGCAGTCGCCGGCTTCCTCCCGTCGTCTGGCTCGTCGCCTGGGTCGTCGGCGTTCCGGCATTGCTCGGCGGGCTCGCGGCTTGGGAGATCGAGCGCGGGCTGGCGAGCGCCGAGAGCTATACGCGGCGACTAGTTGAGCTGCCGGTCTCCGTCGTCCAACTGCGGCTGCTGGCGGCGATAGATCCCTACGCCTCAGTCCGGTTCGAAGGCGGGCGCACCGCCTACGGGGCGGCGCTGGCCGCCGACAAAGCTCAGGAGGCGCTGGCCGCGGTCACACGCGACCTGCCGCTGGCCCGGGCTCGCGCGTGGGTGCCGTACGCGACGCTCGGCGGCGCGCTGCTCGCACTGCTGGCCGGTCTCGCCGCGCTGGCCGGCGGCGGAGCCGCAGGCCTGTGGGCGCGGCGCTCGCGCGACGCCTTGCTCGCCAGTTTTGGCCTCGTGCGCCGCCTGCTGCCGGTGCTGCTTGGACTGCAGATCGTGGGCTTGAGCCTCGCGGTGCTCGCGGCCGCGCTGTTCGAGGCCACCGGGCTGTGGTTCACGCAGCGGTTCTCGGCTGGCGAAGCCAAGCTACTGCTCGGCGCGCTGGTCATCGCCGCCTTGGCGGCCTGGGCCGCGGTCGCGGCGGTCCGCGGCCTGCGCGGGGTGTTCGCGCTGTTCACTCCCGAGCCCATCGACGTACGCGGCCGCGTTCTCGACGAGGCCGATGCACCGGGTCTGTGGCGCCTCGTGCGCGAGCTCGCCGGGCGCGGGGACGCGCTGGCCCCCGACGCGGTAGTCGTCGGCTTGACCGGTGGCTTCTTCGTCACAGAGTCCGCCGTGCGCCTGAGTCCAGGCGGGCGGACGCTGACTGGGCGCACGCTGTACCTACCGGCCCCCTATCTTGGCGTGCTTGACGGGCGCGAGCTTTCCGCGGTGATCGGGCACGAACTCGCGCACTTCGCGGGCGAAGACACCGCCTATAGTCGGCGCTTCACCCCGATCTATGCCGGCCTAAATCGCGCGCTGGCCGCGCTGGGCAATGTCGGTCCCGGAGACCTGCTTACCCGCCCAGCCGCCTATGTCGGCCATCGCAGCCTCGGCACCTTCGACGCGGCGGTGGCGCGTTGGAGCCGGGCGCGCGAGTTCGAGGCCGACCGGCGCGGTGCCCAGGTCTCTGGAGCACCGCCCGCTGCCTCCGCCCTGCTGCGCGTCGGCGTCCTCGGCCCGGTGGTGGGCGAGACGCTCGCATCCGCCTACGGCGAGCCTGACGCGGCGCCCGACGATCTTGTCGCGGGTGTACTCGACGCAATCCCCGCTGCCGGCTTCCCCGACCCGGGGGCGCACCTCGACGACCGGCAGGCGCACCCCACCGACACCCACCCGCCCGATCGGCAGCGTATCGCGGCGCTCGGCGTTCCGCTCGACGCCGAGCTATTCGCCCGCGCCGCCCGACCGCTGACCGTAGGGGACCGCACCTGGCCGGCCGCCCTGGTCGCGGACTGGACCGGTCTGTGCCGCTGGCTCAGCGCGGACTTCCTCACCGGCGCACGGGAGCACCGGGCTGCCGAGCGGCTATACCTGGAGGAGACCGCGGCGGCAGTGCCAGTCGAGGAGACGCTGGTGCACGAGAATGGTGCGCCGATGGTCTGGACGATGGGCATCCTAGCGCTCCTCTCCGCCGGGGCCGGCGCCGGCCTGCTGCTGTACCCCCGCGCACTCGGCATCGCGCACGATGCGCTGGCCCAGCAGATCCTCGCCGCCGTCGCCGCGGCGGGTGTCGCTTTGGCAGGCATCGTCGCCGCACACGTGCATCGACGCGGCCGGACGCCGCTGCTGGTGCTGACGCCGGACGTGCTGCGCTCGCCGCTGCTCGACGGTGCGGTCGCGTGGCAGGATGTGGCGGACTTCCAGGTCACGCACGGCAAGCGGCTCACCTTGACGCTGGCACTCGCGCCAGACGCCGCGCTGCCGAGGGCCAAGCACCTGTTCTCGCAGGCCGGAGTGAGCCGACGGCGACGTCACGTCAGCGTGCAGTCTCTGGGCGCGCGCGGCCTGAAGCCCGACGCCTTCGCCGCGCTGGTCGGACGCTACCTTGCGGCCTCTCGTGCCCGCGTGCACCTGTCAGCGGCGCATACAGGGATCTGATCGCTCGGCCACCGGCAAACGTCTTTCCAAGCGCTGGTTCAACGCCGCTTGTGTCTCGTCGCCCTATTCTTCGCGGCATTCCTGATCGGGCTAATCTGGCTCGTCGTCGGCGACCTGCCCAAGATCGAATACCACTACGTCTTGGAGCAGATCCTCGACTGCGAGCCGGCCCGCGAGGATCCGGACCTCGTCGCCCGCACCGAGCGCCTCGATGCGTTGAAGGCGGTCGAGGCGCTCACCCTCCGAGAGGCCGCCTTGGCGACCGTCGACGCCGAGCTTCGTGCGACGGCGTAGAGCCAACTCGAAGCAGCAGAGCGTGGACAGGAGTTGCGCGTGTTTGGCTAGCTGCCGCTGCTCGGCACCCGGTAGGCGGTCTCGATCATCCGGAGCAGATCCTCGCGGCCTTGGTTGTCGTCCGCTGCCACGTCCGCTTCTGGGTTCAACCGATGACGTGCCCGATGGTTGATATGGGCGCAAAGCCGAAGGTCCGCTTCTGAGCGTTAGGCCAACTTCTCCTGGCGACCCATTGCGGAAGCTGAATAAGTCCGCTTACGGGCTGATGGGTAGGCTAGGAATTGGGCGCGACCCGCACCGTCCGGCGCCTGCGCGACGCGAGATCGACCACGTCGGTGTCGTAGCCGGTGATCGCCGAGGCGAACTCGGCGGTCCCGTTGGTCTTCATTTTGGAAAGGATGTGACGAGAAAGGGCGTCACCGCCTTGATCATCTGCGGCGGCAAGATGGCTTCGGTTGAGTGCGCTCGGCTGATGGCCGGATGGGGCTGACTCAGTTCGCGCCGACCTTGCTGAAGCCGACGCGAACTCGCTTGAAAGCGGCTGGCGTGTTGAAGGATCCTAATACCCCCGCTCGCTGCTCCTGCTCATCCGCTCCGGGATGTAGTCGCCGTACCGCGATTTCTCACCGAAGACCAGCCATCCGAGACCGAAGCCGATCGCACCCGCCACGAACAGGCCGGCCCATGTTCCGTTGTCCATGTCACCGACCGCGCGGCTACCCTGCCGATAGTACCGCGAGCCGTACTCGGAGGCGTTGTCGAATGCGTCGGACGCTGCACTCGACGCGGACCTCAGGGTGTCCCTCGCCTGATCGGCGATACCAGCACCGCCGCCAGATGAGCTGCTGCTCTGGCTTGATCCTGGGCGGCCGTCGGATCGTCCGATCGGGTCGTTCGCGCTGATGTCAGCCATGGTCGGGTTCCTCTTGTGCTTGCCTCGGCACGCAGAAGGAACTCAGATCGCGACACGGGTGATCCCGAGTCCGTTCGGCATCAGCTTAGCCGCGGACCGCCAGGGACGGTCACTGCGGAATTCCATACTGCGCGCGACAATCCGTTACGCCGGCTAACAACCAAAAATTGTAGGCCGCCTTGATCCAGGTAATTTCTCAGTCAAATCCGCTGACGCACGCTCCTGCCAGTGTCGCTAGTTGCGTGAGTTGAGGCAGCGAAAGGGCAGCCGCGTCCAACAATCCTCGGAGCACCACCATGACGGCTCGTGCGCAATTCTGCGATGAGGCTCAGGCTCGATATCGGGTGTATTGGCTTGGTGGCGAAGGTCGGATCGACGGCGCAGAAGCTATCCGATCTGTAGATGACCGTGAGGCAATCGCCATAGCGCGCGGGATGACGGACGGACGCAGCGTAGAGCTGTGGGACAGGGGCCGGTTCATAGGCCGTTTCGATCCAACGAGCCTGGTCTCGGGTGAGTAGCCATAGCGCGAACCGATCGGCGGACGGTCGTACAGATACCACGTAGACTGAATCCGATGCTCGGCCCCGTCCGCTGAAGGTCGGTTATGACCCTGGGCTCAGTAGCCCCGCTTTACCACCTCCCATGCAAAGCTCTGATGGCGGGCGTCACCGGCTATTCGGAACTGTGCAGGCACCGCCCGGTTCAACTGCGAGGGGTGCTGAAGGGCTCTGCCTGTGATGCGTGAACCTGATGGCGGCGCTGCTTACGCGCCGCCGGATTCCGCTTTGTTCAAGACCGCTCTGGACGCGATCGGCGAGGCGGTACTCGTCACCACACCAGACCTCGATGCGCCCGGGCCGGTGATCCTCTACGCCAATCCCGCCTTCTCCCGCATGACTGGCTACACCCGTGAGGAGGTGATCGGCCGCTCCCCGCGCTTGCTGCAGGGGCCTGAGACCGACCGCACAGTTCTCGACCTCGTCCGTGAGACACTCCTACAAGGCGCCGCCGTTCAGGGCGAGACGGTGAACTACCGCAAGGACGGCAGCACCTATCGCGTCGAGTGGCTGATCACACCCATGCGCGATGGATCTGGCGATCTCACCCATTGGATCGCAGTTCAGCGTGACATCACAGGCTTGCGGCAGATCGAGGCGGCTTTGCGGGTGAGCGAGGAGCGTTTCAGGCAATTCAGCGAGGCTTCGTCGGACTTGGTCTGGATGCGAAATGCTGAGACGCTACAGCTTGAGTATGTAAGCCCTGCGTTCGAGCGGATCTACAAATCCAACCGCGAGTTCGCGCTCGCTGACACCGACATCAACACTTGGCTGTCCTTCGTTCACCCGGAGGACCGGGACCACGTCATGGCCGGTGTACAACGAGCCCGCACTGGCGTCTCGGTCACCTACCAGTTCCGGACAGCTGACACCTCCGACGGCGGCTCGCGCTGGATCGAGAGTACGGCGTTTCCGCTGCCGGACGCTGAAGGTCGCGTGCGGCGCATCGGTGGCATCGCCAAGGACATTTCCGAGCAGAAGGCGAATGCCGCTCGCCTGGAAGTGATGGTCGCCGAATTGCAGCACCGCACCCGCAATCTCCTGGCGGTGGTGCGCTCAATCGCGATGGAGACCATGACACGCACCGGACCAACCGAGGCGTTCACGAGACAGTTCAGCGACAGGCTGTCCGCCCTCTCACGCGTCCAAGGTTTGCTGTCCCGCTCCGAACAGACGCCTATCACCATCCGGACGTTGATCCAGACAGAACTTGACGCGCTCGGCGCTGACGCTGTGCGGGATCGCGTTGTGCTGGAAGGGCCCTCGGTCCGGTTGCGCAAGGCTGCGGTGCAGACCCTCGCGCTCGCCCTACACGAACTCGCGACCAACGCGCGCAAGTACGGGGCCCTGTCCAGCGAAGCTGGTCGGCTCTCGGTATCGTGGCAGACCCATAAGACCGAAGCGGGACAGCGCCGCCTCGTGCTGGACTGGGTCGAGGAGGGCATCAAAGGGCCGAGCACCGAGATCGGCGCCGTGGTGCAACGTGGCTACGGCCGAGAACTGATCGAACAAGCGCTACCCTACGCGCTGCGAGCCCTGACCAGCTACGAACTGGGCGAGACGGACTTGCGTTGCAGGATTGATCTGCCGCTCAGCTGACCTGCTGAGGGTTGAGAGAGGCCGATCGGTCCACCCGGTCGCCCGGCACGTCACTGAGCCGATCCATAGCTCGGCGTCGGCTCGGCGCACGACATCATGCGGTGCCCGCCCATCTCCGAAGTTCGAGATCTCGTTGGTCGCCAGCCGCAGGGTCGCATTCATCGATGGGGGTAACACGGTCTCCGTCCGCTTCGTTGCGGCGGATGGCCAGGTCGTCGGCGTGGTGATCCCACGAAGGGTATTTGCCGAATTGCAGGCGATTGTTCCTGATAGCCCGGGCCGTCACAGATTACCCGGTTCAAGCCGCAGCAACCGCCGTCACAGAACCGGACCAATGAAGCGCCATATCGCCAGCCCTGCTACCTGTCGTGCCGGTCTCAAAGCACAGCCGAGCGCCGTCAGCGTACTGCGTGCGGCAGCACGACTCGGCGTCCTTGTGGGGACCACGGCAGGAGCTCTGGTAGTGATGGCGTCTCTCGCCAGCGCCGCGCACAGCTCGCCCACCGGAGATGCCACCGAGGATATCATCGGCGGGTGCAACCAGATCATCAAGTTCGCGCGCAAGGGCCACTCACGTCAGGATCCGGATTCGATGCGGTAGCAGGGCGAGTGTTTCGGTGCGGTCCGCACCATGCTGGCTACCGAGATCGCCGCTGACACCATCTGCCCAACCGAGAACACCAAGCTGATTGATGCGGTGACCGCGTTCTCTCTATACGTGATCCAGCACCCGACAGAGCTTCAGACCGTTTACGTGGTCCCTCTCCGCCGCGCTCTTCGGGCTGCATACCCCTGCTCTACCATTCGCCAGTAAGCAAAACTCAGCAACAATGTTGTCTTATGCGTTAAGCATAATCTAGCAGCGTGCATTGGGCAGTAGCTGAACTGCTTCGAATTAACCGCCTCATCATCTCGCCCCTAGTAGATATCGTGGCCTATTCTTTAATCGGGGCGCTTTTGGATGATGAAGCTCGGGGGGGCGAAACATCCCTTAGGGGTGGCTTTGCGCAAGTTGGCCATCCGAAGCCGGGCGTTCAGCGGGGAGCGCTGCGGCGGGGTTGTCGTGATCTTCGCCCTCAGCTCAATGGTACTCGTCGGCCTTGTAGGCGGAGGTATCGACTACGCTCGACTCGCGTATCGCCGGACACAGCTACAGACGGCCACAGATGTGGGCACGCTTGCCGGCGGCAACATGCTCAAGCTGGCGCAGACCACCACAGATAGGCAATCGATCAGCGGCGTCACCGAACAGGCGATCCGCGACAATGCCAAGCCCACGACCGGCGTGCCATTCACCGTCCAGGTGAGCATCAGTGCCGACGGAACTAGCGTCAGCGCCCAGACGCAGGAGATCTTCCCGCTGGCCTTCGGCAAGATCTTCGGCGTGCCGTCGGCGACGATCAACGTGGGCGCACGATCCAGCTTGGTCGGCAAGACACGGCTGTGTGTCCTGGCACTCGATCCATCCTCAGATGGAACCCTGACGGCTCAGGATCAGGCGTCCGTGACCGCGTCGCAGTGCTCGGTTTACTCGGACTCGGCCAGCCCAAGCGGCGTCACCCTGCAGAACCAAGCCACAATCCTCGCCACCAGCATTTGCTCGGCCGGCGGTAGCGCGGTCAGCACGTCGAACTCGCCGCAGCCCGGCCCGAAATCCGGGTGCCCCAGCCTCAAGGATCCGCTGGCCGTCATTGCGCCCCCGAGTTCATCCGGCTGCACGTACACGAACACGGTCGTGACGAGCTCAAGGACGCTATCGCCGTGCACGTACTGCAACGGCCTGAAGGTCACATCTGGTGCGACTGCGACCCTGTCACAGGGCGTCTACATCATCGACACGGGACCGCTCACGGTCGACGGCAACGCAACCCTGACGGGCTCGTATGTGGGGATCTACCTTAAAAACCAGCAGACCACGCTCAACCTGACGGCGGCGAGCACGATCGACCTCACGGCTCCGAAGGATGGCCCAATGTCGGGCCTGCTCTTCTATGAGGACCCGACAGCCCCTCTCCTGCGCGAGCACAGGATCTCCAGCAACGGCGCTCACCAGCTCTTGGGAACGATCTACATGCCGCGTGGCAAGCTGACGGTCGACTCGCACGGAGCTGTGGCCGATCAGTCGGCCTACACCGTGATCGTATCCCGGCAGCTAAAAGTGGCCAGCTCCGCGAACCTGACGATGAACGCCATGTACTCGGCCAGCGACGTCCCGGTTCCGAGCGGCGTCGGCAACATCGGTGGACGCCTGCTGTTAACCCAATGATCCTCATTTCGCAGGGTTGTCCCGTGCTGAAACCGGTGCGGTAGATGCGCGACGCGCGGTGATAAGGGCGGCGGCTATGGACGGCGACGATCACGAGTACGAGCACTCCCCACTGTCCGGCACCTTCAGCCGCGATGGTGAATCCGTCGACGTTGAGATCTACCGCTTCTTCGGCACGCAAGATCGGTGGCGGCTAGGGGTGATCGATCTGTCGTCCGGCGGGTCCACCGTCTGGCAGGAGACCTACGCAACGGACCAAGAAGCCTATGACGCTTTCACCGCGATGGTCGACGCCTCGGGCTTGGCGCCGTTCATCGGATGGAGACCGGAAGCTCTGAACTGACCGCGAGGGGAGCGCACGAAAATGCCCGCGCAGGCGGACCCGGCCAATCCAAGCGAGAGGCACATCTTGGACCCTCAGCCATTCACCATCGACACCGAGGCCGAGACATATCCGACCGATCTCCTCAAGAAACCAAAAACCGGTTGATGGGCGAGATCGCGAGACACCGCGCCCTGCGGGTCCGCGACCCGAAGATGTTCACGGCCGGATGAGCCGAGCGGCCGTGGGCGGCCGGCAACCTACCATTGTGCATGCTCCTGCTCGGTCGGCATCCGGCCGTGCGGCGTGAGCTGATCCACCACACCCGGTAGAAGATGTGAGAGCTGGGACAAGAGGTCGTTGCTGCCCATGCCTGTCTGCTGGGAGAGCTGACCCACCGTTTCAGGACCGAGTGCGGCGCCGAGATCCTGAGGCGCGATTGGCTGGTTCTGCCCCGAGCCAATCCAAGAGTTGATCGTGTCGCCGTGCCCGGCACGGGTGAACTGCTCCACCAAGGCACCGAGACCGCCGGCTCCAGCCGCTCCGCCGAGCAGGCCTCCGAGGCTGCCCCCTGGCCGGAGCCGTTCGGGCCAGAGCCGCCTGCGCCACCTGGTCCGCCGCCGAGATTGCCCAAAATGTTGCCGAGCCCTCCAGCACTGCCGCCGGCCTTGGCCGCGAGCAGGCTCATCAGGATGCCGGCGAGCGGGTTTGTACCCGCACCCTGCTGCTGGCCGGCATTGCCGCCGACCACGCTGCCGATGATGCCGTCGAGAAGACCCATGATTGCTGCTCCTCAAATAATCGGTTTGCTGTCCGCCAACTCAGCGGCGCAGGGGCGGCTCTGGCATGTCCAGCCCCGCGCTGGCCGAACGGCATGTTCGCTCGTTCGCGGCCGACGGAAGCCGTGCCGCCCCCTGGAATGGTTCCTCAGAGCGGGTGATTGTAGACGCGGACCCGACGCGCACCCGAAAGCGCACCGCCATCCTGCACGGCACTGCCGCTCACCGCATCGCTCTGGCGCACGGCCGATCCCGCTGCGGCATCAGGCCCGATGAGCGTGGACGTGTCGGTGCTGACACGAGCGGGCTCGACCGCGTCTGAGGCCGGCCCTGTCCAGCCGTCCCGCTGCCAACCTTCCGCACGCTCATCGAGATCAATGGCGCCGTGCTCCTCCAGGATGCGCTCGACGGCACCGGAGCGAGTCTCGTCGGTGCGCACGGTCAGGAGCGATCCGCCCCGCCTCACCCCCTCCGAGTAGGCGTGTGCGTCGCGCTCGCTGACGCCTGCGCCGGCCAGGGAGCCTGCAAGCCCGCCAGCGGCTGCGCCGATGCCTGCACCGGTCAGCGTCGCCACGAGCCAGCCTGCCGCGACGACCGGGCCGACACCGGGGATCGCCATCAGCCCGAGCCCGGCCAGCAGACCCGCACCACCGCCCAGGACAGTCCCGAGCGTCGCGCCTGCCCCCGTCCCGGTCGCCGCGTGTTCAGCTGTGTGGCCATCTTCTTCAGGCGTGGTCTCCGACTTGTTGCTCACGAGGCTGATGTCGCTGTGCGGGACACCTGCAGCCTCCAGCTTCGTCACCGCGGTCGTGGCATCTTCATAGCGGTCGTAGAGTGCAGTCAGGGTGCACGTGGTCATGGGAAACTCCAAGAAGAACAAAGATCTGGAAAGCGGGCCAGTGCGGTGTGCGGCTACCGAACGGCGACATTGCCCTTGAAGTCGAGACCGACGCTGGCTGGCTTGCCGTTCATCATCGCGCTGCCACCCCAAATACCGTCGGCGTCCTTCTTCAGGTCTCTGACATCGTGGAAGCCGGCCTTCTCCAAGCGCCGGCGGGCTTCACCCTCGGTGAAGCTGTTGGCGCCCTTCTCCAGCTTAACCGTCGTGACCGCGTCCGTGCTCGCCGGCTTGCCATCTTGAGCGTGGTCGGTGTTGGGGCGCGTGACAGCCTGCTGCCCGCCGGACGTCGCACTCGACGCACCGCCGGTGGCCGGCTGACCCGTGACGGTGGTCTGGGCGAGAGCCGGGGTTGCTGCGAGCAGCGGCAGCAGGACGAGGAACGTACGGTCGAGCGACATGGCAGTGTTCCTGTATTCTTGAGACACGCTGTGGGCGTGGGGCCGCCGGTCTGGCTGGCGTCGACGCGCGGGTTGGGCTGCCCAGCGCTGAGGAGCGCCGGGCAGTTCCGTCGAGGACGTTCAGACAGGCTTGCGCGGCGTGGTGCCGGTGGTCGTACCGGTGGTGCCGGTGCGGCTGACATTCCCGCGCTCGTCCTCGACCTCGACCTCGGTCCGGCGGACTTTGTCGGTTACCGTCTCGGTACGCTGCCCGGCGTCCTTGTGGATGCCGACTTCCTCGACCACGCGGGCGTCCTTGTTGACCACCGCCTGCTCGCGCATCTCGGTCGCCTCGATGACCCGGTTCTCGAACAGGGCCTCGTCGGCCGCAGTGGGCGCGCGATCGACCGGCCGCCGGTCAACGTGGACGGTCTCGTCGCGCAATGTGACCTGCTCCTCGACCGGCTTCTCGACGACGTAGGAGCGCACCCGCACCCGACCACTCTCGGCCACGCGCTTGCCGACGTTGAGCCGCTCCTCGACGACCGGGATGTAGTCCTTCCCGCCAGCCATCGCTCCCGCTGCAGAGCGCTCACCTGCCGCGTAGGCCGCCGCTCCGGACGTCCCAGCAGTAGAGCCGGTCGCCGCAGTGGTGCCGCCCGTGGCTGTGGTCGTGCCGCCCGTCGCCGAGTACCCGCCCCAGCCTTCCTTGCGCCAGGAGGCCTCGCGCTGGTCGAGATCGACCGAGCCGTTCTGCTCCAGGATGTCGTAGGCGGTCTCGAGTTGGGCCTGATCGGTCTGCACCGTGAGCAACGTGCCGCCGCGGCTCAGACCCTCGCTGTAGGCGTAGCGATCCTCCTCAGGCATGAAGAAGTCCTTGAGCGAACCCCAGAAGCCGCCCTCGTCCTTGTGGTAGTCGTACGAGCCGCTCGTGCGCGCTGTCTGCGCGCCCTGCACGAGCTTGATCGCCGATTGCGGGATGCCGGCGGCCACGAGTTTGGCTTGCGCGGCCTGTGCCTCGGCGGGCTTGTCGAACAGCGCGGTGATCGTCTGCGTCATGATGAGGTCTCCTCTGAACCCGTTTGGGCTGTCGTGTCGGTGGTTTGCCCGTCGGCCGACAGGCGTTCGACCACGGCGCGCTGCCGGCGCAGCGTCACCGGGACCTCGACGTCCTCATCCGCAGAAGCCTTGCGGATGTGCACCTCTTCCTTCAGGACGAGGCGCTTCTCGACGACGAGGATCTCTTCCAGGACTGGGATGATCGTCACCCCGTCCTCGACCCGGGCAACCGGCGCAGCTTCGCCAGCGGCGAGTGTACGGTTCACCGGCACCCGGGTTACTGCGACGCTGTCGCTGCGCAGGCTCTCGCGCAGGATCTGATCGTGCGTCTCCGTCTCGGTCCTGACCCGGACTCGACCGGTTTCGACGACCTGCTTCTCGATCCGGGCAGTCTCCTCGACCACCGGGATCGCAAGGCTCTCGCCGGTCGCGAGCTGCGTCGGAGCCTCGTCCTGGTGAGTCGGCTGCCGCTGCTCTCGCTGATTCGGTTCGTGAGCGGTCATGGCCGGCGCGTCCTTCGTGAGCTCAGAGTACGGCCGCATCCGCCGTCCGGCTTGATGCCGGTGAAGCCTGTTGCGTCGCCCAGGAAGATCCAGACGAGTAGCGACGTCGGCTGTCTGCCTGAGCGGTTCGGTGTGAGACGTGTCAGGTGCCCTGAGAGAGGGGCGGCTTCTTGCGAGAGCGAGGACGACCTCGCACCTGCTCCTCGGGTGAGCTGGCGGCCCGGATCACGGCTATCTCGGCTGTCGCTTCCGCCACTAGCTGTCGATCACCGTTGATGATGCCGATCGCCTGCTTGATCAGAGCCCGTGCATGCTCGGGCGAGAGCCCCTTTCCGGCACGGCTCATCACGCAGCACCTCGCTTGAACACTGGAGTTCATGGACGAGATGCTCGCAGTGAGCGCGTCGGTATCCTAACAAGAACGCGAAATACGCAAAGTTCCGACGATTTACATGCGAGTATTTTGCACTAATCCGCTTGGTGTTTTCGCACCAACTTGCGTCCCTTTGGGCGATCGATCAGCGGCTCGGCGCCGATCCCGCGCTCGCGTGCCCAGACCACAACGGCACTGCGGCGGTTGACCCCGAGTTTGCGGTAGAGCCGTGTGACGTGGTTGCGCACCGTGTTGGGCGACAGCCCGAGGTCGGCTGCGATCGTGGCATCGCTCGCCCCGGCACAGATGCGAGTGAGCATGTCCCGCTCGCGGGCCGTGAGCGCCTCGACAGCGATCGATGCGGTCTCCCCGTCAGAAGGGTTGCGCAATGCCGCTAGCTTCTCGATCACGCCACGGCTGAACCAGGAAGCGTCGCCCATCACCGCCTCGATGGCCTTGGCTAGCTCCTGCTCGTTGCGCTTGCGCTCGGCGATGTCCTGCACAGCGCACAGGATGTAGGGTGCACTGTCTATGGTCACCCGCACGGCCGTGAGCGAGCAGGCACACTCCCCACCGTCCTGCGTCCGCAGTCTAGCCTCGAAGCCACGAACCTGTCCGTGGCGTTCGAGCTCACACCGGAAGCGCTCACGTTCACTCTGGTCGGTCCAAAGGGCCGCCGCCTCCGCGCGGTTCTCCGGCGTCCCGAACAGGTGCGCGAAGGCCTCGTTGGCGCTGGACGGGACGTGCTCGTCCGCGCTCAGGAGTACGGTCGGGATCGGGTTGAGTGAGAAGGCCTTGGCGAAGCGCTCCTCGCTCGCGCGCAACTCGGCTTCGGCTTTGCGGCGGTCTTCCAGATCCGCGAAGGTGAACAACATGCACGGTGTGCCGCCCGGCATGACGATGGGGTGACCGGCCACGATGACGTACTTGTCCGCATCCTTGGGCACGCGCAGGCAAGCTTCCATCTGCGGTATCGTCTTGCCGGCGTGCAGATGCTCGATCGCCTGAGCTCTGTGCTCAGCTCCCGTGAGCAGATCGATCTGGCTGAAGGAGCGGCCGAGGACGTCGTCGCGCTCGTAGCCGGTCAGGTCGAGAAAGCCTCGATTGACCTTGACGTAGCGAAGGTCAGCCAGACGGCAGACGATAGCCGGCGCGGGGTTGGCGCGGAACATGGCCTCGAAGCGCGCCTCGGCCTCGTAGCGGTCGCTCACGTCCTGCAGGATCAAAGCGAGGGCGCTGGGCCGTCCTTTCTCGTCCGTTGTGACGATGTTGCGGATGCGGTGCATCCAGACGTGCTCTGGATTGCGCGCTTGGCGGACTTCCACGACGGCATCGTGGAACCGCTCGCCCGCCAGGACCCGGTCGAGCGGGTGCTGCACGGGTCCGATCTCGTGATGATTGCGGTAGTGAACCACGAAGTTGCGACGGTACTCGCTCACCGTCTCGCCGAGGTCGCCGAGAGCGGCGACGCCATGCATCGCTAGAGCGGCGGCGTTGGCGTACGTGATCGTCTGATCCGGGCAGATCAGGATGACGCCCTCGCTCATGCCGGCCACGATCTGGCGCAGCTGAGCTTGATCCACCGTCGCGTCGGCCATGCGCACCTCCGTCCGGAGGGCCAACGCTCGACGGAGTGCCTGGTGCGGCAGGTAATGGCGGCGCAGAAACGCTTGGGCGCTTCGGTGAAGACGGTTCGCTATGACGCCGCGGAGCTGTGGCGACCGCCCGTCTCGACCAATCGCAACTTGGGCCGTCGGCGGCCGGTAAGGAACATCACCTGCACCCAGGTGCCGTCGTCTTCGACGACGTGAACGCGATAGCGCAGTCCTTCAGCCAGGGCGCGGGCTTGTTCGAGCGTCGTACTGGCCAGCGTCGCCGTGAACTCACCGACGTGCGCTGCCATGTTCGCGGCCAGCAATCCGATCTCGACCCCTTCATCGAAGGACTGGTCGCGGCCAGCGAAGCGCATGCGCAGGCCTGGTTCGATATGGATGTGGCGCATGACAAGCCCTTCGGGAAGACTGACAATGCAGCGCGGGAATGGTTAACGGTCTGTAAACGTCTGCTTGCCGCACCTGTACCGAGGGTTCAGCGCGGGCCAATGCTGCTGTCGCTGCCGCCGCACCGGCTCTGGGGGCATGGAATGGATTACGCGATCGTCGCTGCCATTGCGGCTGTTGTCATGGGGCTTGCCCTCAAAACGCTCGGCATCAATCAGGAGTACGAGCGAGCGGTGCTCTTTCGCCTCGGTCGGCTTGGAACGACCAAGGGGCCGGGTTGGTACTGGCTGATCCCGTTCGCCGACCGCGTCGTCAAGGTCGACACCCGAACCATCACCGTCCAGCTCGAGACCCAGGAGACGATCACCCGCGACGGCGTCGCCGTCAAAGTGAACGCGGTACTCTGGTATCGGGCCGTCGACCCTGCTCGCGTGGTCACAGCGGTCGAGTCGTGGCGCTCAGCCATCATCCAGGCGGCCGAGACCGGCATGCGCGACGCCATCGGCCAAAGTGACCTCGATCAGATGCTGAAGGATCGGGTCGCCATCAACAAACGCCTGCTCGAACTGCTCTCGACTGCAGCTGAGCGCTGGGGAATTGAGATCGACGCGGTCGAGATTAAGGATGTCGATATCCCGGAGCAGATGCAGCGCGCCATCGCGCGGGAGGCTGAGGCAATTCGCGAGAAGCGGGCGCGAATTATCAAGGCTGAGGGCGAGAACGAAGCAGCTCAGAAACTTGCCGAGGCCGCGGCGATGATCGCGACCGCGCCAGGTGCTTTGGAACTGCGGCGGCTTCAGACCCTGACGGAGATCGGAGTCGAGCATAACAGTACGATCATAGCCATGCTGCCTGTCGAGCTTCTGCATGCTGCTGGAAGGATCGCCGGTCTGTCCACGGGAAGCGCTGAGTAGCGGCCCGCGCGGCGGCAGTTGAGGCGTCCAACCATTTCTCTCCTCTTCGATGTAAAAGGCGGAGATCGTGGTGCTCGCGCTGATCATGCGCATCGATCGAGGCTCAGGCGCTTTCATTTAGTAGAGCCCGTCATACCGGGGCATGACAGCGTGCGGTACCCTGAGTTAGCTTAGCTTCGGCTCGCTCCGCCGGGCCAATCCGAAAAGCCTCAATCAAGGGCGGTATCGGTGAGGAAGACGCTCTTGGCGGCCATGCTGGCCGCAGCTTGGTCGGGGTGCGCCTTGGCGCAAGCGCCGACCACATTCTCAGATGGCGGCGTCCGGATCGGGCTGATCCTCGACATGTCCGGCGTCTACGCCGACGTGACCGGCCCTGGCAGCGCGGCAGCCGCGGCGATGGCGGTGGAAGATTTCGGCAAAACCGTGCTCGGCGCACCGATCGAACTCGTCGTGGCCGACCACCAGAACAAGGCTGACATCGCTGCCGCTACTGCTCGAGAATGGTTCGACACCGGGCACGTCGACGCGATCCTCGACGTGGCCGCGTCCGCCCCAGCTCTCGCGGTGGCCGAGATCGCCAAAACCAAGAACCGGATCGCGGTATTTAACGGACCCGGAGCCGTGCGGCTGACCAACGAGGCCTGCACGCCGGTCACGATACACTACGCCTATGACACTTACGCGCTTGCTGGCGCCACAGGCCTCGCCACGGTGAAGGCCGGTGGAAGCTCATGGTTCTTCATCGCGGCCGACTACACATTCGGGCAGGAGCTCGCTCGAGACGCGACGACGGTAATCCACGCCAACGGAGGTCGAGTGCTCGGTGAGGTGCGGGCACCGCTCAACACAGCCGACTTTTCCTCGTACTTGCTGCAGGCGCAAGCCTCAGGGGCGAAGGTTATCGGCCTCGCCAATGCCGGTCGGGATACAACCAACGCGATCAAGCAGGCAGCCGAATTCGGTCTCACTGCTGGCGGCCAGCGGCTTGCTGCACTGCTCGCCTACATCAATGACGTGCACAGTCTCGGTCTTCCGGCAACACAGGGGATGCTGCTCACCTCCGGCTTCTACTGGGATCTTGACGAAGGCACGCGGGCGTTTGCCAAGCGCTTCCACGAGCGCACCGGCCGAATGCCGAACATGTCCCAGGCAGGCGTCTACTCGGCAGTCACGCACTACCTGAAGGCGGTCCAGGCGAGCGGAACGGACGCGACCGAAGCCGTGATGAAGGCCATGCGCGAAACGCCGGTGAACGACTTCTACGCGCATGGCGGCCACATCCGGGAGGATGGCCGCATGGTCCACGACATGTACCTGTTTCAAGTGAAGGCGCCAGCCGCGTCCAAGGGCGAGTGGGACCTGTACGAGCGTATCGCCACGATACCGGGTGATCAGGCCTTTCAGCCACTCTCGGCCTCACGCTGCCCTTTGGTGAAGCGATGAGGCCGTGCGGGAGGCGACCTGGGCACCGGACGCGTGGCGGGTTCGGACTAAACCGCGTTCGGGGCGGGTGGCCGGCTATATCGAGCGCCTGGCCTCGATTGTGGAACAACGGGGCCCACCAGCGCCGAAGGACTCAGCGACCGGAAGTTTCGCTGCCTCAGCGTCCGCTTCCGGAATGCTGCCGAGTTCGACTGAACGGCGACAATGGGCGCAAAGCCGAATGTCCGGTCTTACGCGCAATGGCGATCCAGCGTGGCGTAGTCTGGCCGAAACCGGTCCGTCCGCTTCCAGCGTTCAAAACGAAGAAGCAGACCTTTGTTGCGGCCCAGGCCCTCGTCTCAGTGTGCCTCGTTGCGGACCTTCCACCCCGCGGATTCAAATGTCCGCTTGGGAGGCGAAGTCCGCTTGGAAGGCGAAGCGGCCCTGAATGCGGCGGCCATGACATCAGGAACAGCGGACTGACCGGAAGCTGTCGGCACTCGGTCGAAGGCTGACATTCGGTGCCATCCGGCTTCGAACAAGGCTCGCGGTCACCTCGCAGACGGCGTCCTCCGCGGGGTAGGCGAGCGTGAGCGGTACGACTTCGCCGTCAAGGTAATCCACAGCGGAGACGAAACGACGCGTGTTGCTTACCCGTTCTGGTGGGTTGGTGAGTTCGGCAGCAACACGAGCGGCCGAGCATACGTGGGAAGCGGAATGGCTCAGGTTAGGGATTTCGGCCCCGAGAAGCGTGCGCAGGCCCTCGAACGCCAACGCACCCTCAAGATGGCGAAGTCCGCCCACGCCTACGTCCGCGGCAACACCCTGCAGTTCTACGAATGGCTGGACGGCCTCGCGCGTGGCACGCTGCCCGAGGGTCCTGCAATCTGGATCTGCGGCGACTGCCACCTCGGCAACCTGGGCCCGCTCGCGGACGCCGACGGCCGCGTCGACATCCAGATCCGTGACCTCGACCAGACGGTGGTCGGCAACCCGACGCACGACCTCGTGCGGCTAGGACTGTCCCTCGCCAGCGCCGCACGCGGCTCGGACCTGCCAGGGGTGGTCACCGCGCGCATGCTGGAGGAGATGATCCGAGGCTACGCCCAGGGGCTCGCCGGGCCGTCCGCCGAGGAGCCTCCGCCGGAGCCGGACGTGGTACGCACGGTGCGCCACCGAGCACTGGGCCGGCACTGGAAACATCTCGCTCGCGAGCGCCTGAAGGACGTCGAGCCCGCCATCCCGCTCGGGCGCAAGTTCTGGGCTCTCGATGCCGATGAACGCGCCGCCCTGGACGAGCTCTTCCGGCGGGAGGAGGTGCGCGACCTCGTGCGTGCGTGCGAGGGACGTGGCGAGGACGCCGACGTCCGCCTGATCGACGCGGCCTACTGGATGAAGGGCTGCTCCTCCCTCGGCTTCCTGCGCTACGCCGCCCTCGTGCGGATCGAGGAGCCTGAAGGTAAGCGGAGCCTGGCGCTCGCCGACCTGAAGCAAGCCGTCGAGGCCGCGGCGCCGCCAGCACCCGGGGCCGAGATGCCGGAGGATCCGGCGGAGCGCGTGGTTGCCGGCGCGCGGGCACTGTCGCCGAACCTGGGCGAGCGCATGCTGCCGCTGCACCTCCTCCGCAAGCCCGTGGTGATGCGCGAGCTGGCGCCGCAGGACCTCAAGCTCGACGTCGACCAGTTCAGCCGCGCCGAGGCGGTGCGGGCGGCGCACTACCTCGCCTACGTGGTCGGCAGGGCGCACGGTCGGCAGATGGACGAGGCGACCCGCTCGGGCTGGCGCGCCGAGGTCACGAAGGGCAGCAGCCGTGCCAAGGGCGCCCCGTCATGGCTGTGGTCGAGCGTGGTCGAGCTCGCCGGCCGACACGAGGTCGGCTACCTGCAGCACTGCCTCCGGTACGCGGACAAGGAAGCCGCATGACGCCGGCAGGATAGACCGCTCCGCGCGGGATTCCTAAGCTTCGTCTGACCTAGGACGTCGCCGGGAACGTCTGTTTTCGCACAGTGGAACCAGATTGACCGTCGCGTAATCTGAGCCATGTTGGATGCAGCCTCTACGGCACCGCTTCCACCCCGCCGCGCCGGAACCGATGTCCACCGCCACCGACCAGCAGTTGCTCCCACTCGTGCGAAAGCTGCGGAGCCTGACCCACCTCTCCGCCCGGGACGAGGAGGCGATCCTGCGCCTGCCGGCCTTCCCGCGGCTGTTCAGGGCTGGCCAAGACCTCGTCAGCGAGGGCGACCGGCCCACCCAGTGCTGGCTGATCCTCCAGGGCTGGGTGCAGCGCTACAAGCTGCTGGGTGGCGGCAAGCGGCAGATCTCCGCCTTCCATGTCGCCGGCGACATGGCCGACTTGCCCAGCCTCCACATGCCGGTGATGGACCACAACCTCGGCGCGGTCACCGACGTCACGGCCACCTCCATCCCGCACGAGGCGCTGCGCGAGCTCCTGGAGCGCCACCCGCACCTCCATGCCCCGTTCTGGCGCGACACCCTGGTCGACGCCGCCATCTTCCGCGAGTGGGTGGCCAACGTCGGGCGCCGACCGGCCTACCAGCGGCTCGCGCACCTCTTCTGCGAGCTGTACCTGAAGCAGGCCGCGGTCGGACTTGCCCAGGACCACCGCTGCCCGATGCCGATGACGCAGATGGACCTGGCGGACGCGACGGGCCTCACCAGCGTCCACATCAATCGCACCTTGCGCGACATGCGGCGCGACAAGCTCATCGAGCTCAGGAGCAGGATGCTGGTCATCCCAGACTGGGCGCGGCTGGTGGAGGCCGCCGAGTTCAACCCGACGTACCTGCAGTTGGACGCCCGTCTGGCGGCCTGAACCGGGGTTCCTCAACCAGGTTATTGCCTGCAGAAGCGGTCTTATAGCGCTCTGCACGGACTGCTGAACGAACTTCCACGCGGGGTCGGCCAAGGAGCCCGATGCCTCGCCCGTAGACTTGGACGAGCGATGCCGCGCTACTTCTTCGACACCGACGACGGTGACGAGCGCCACCAAGACGACGAGGGCATGGACTTCCCCAGCGTGGGCGCGGCCCGCGACGCGGCGATAGGCGCCCTGCCCGAGATGGCGCGCGACAGGCTCCCGGACGGTGACCGGCACACCCTCGCGGTCCGGGTGCGCGACGAGGGTGGGGCACTCGTCTACTCCGCCAAGCTCGACCTCGCCGGCGAGTGGCACGGCCCGCAAGCTCAGTCCTAGGCGGAGTGGTCCTTCCCGGCGGAGCCGTATGCCGGCCGATGGCCATCCCTCGAACCGGTCGGGCGCCGTTTGTTTCCGAGCGGTTATGGCCAAGGTCACGAGCCGTTCAGGCCACGTGCACAATCTGGGCGCGTCTCGCGCGGGAAGTCTCCGGCGCGACCTTGCCTACAGGTTCTGATCATGACGCACCTGAAGATGCTCGCGGCGGCCTCCACCGTCGCTGGCGGTCTGTGCCTCGCCTCAGCCGCCTCCGCCGCACCCCTGGCGCCAGTCGCTGCCGACACCGTGGCCGGCTCCGCCCACATCACCGACGTCGCCTACGGCTGCGGTCCCGGTTTCGCGCCTGGCCGTTTCGGCTACTGCCGCCCGATTTTCCGTCGGTACGGCTACTATGGCCCGCGGCGCTTCTACGGCCCGCGTCGGTTCTACGGCCCTGGCCCTTACTACGGTCCGCGGCGCTTCTACTACTGATCTCGCCTCCTCTCGGCGGGGCCAAAGCCCCGCCGATTTCACGCAGAGGATGATCTGCGCTGCTCCCCGCTGCTCCCCCAGGCATTGCCAGTCTGTGGGCACGCTGGACCTGACGCACCCACTTCCGCGCGACAATGCGGCATCGGCTCGGAACCGAAGGCTCACGCATGCCTGGTGGGGCCCGACCCGAACGGGCGGACGCCCGTCAGTAGGCTTGAGCCGTCGCACTGGACCGACGATGGGCGACCCAGCTCCCGGAGCACAGCGCGGAGACCTTCCAGCTGCCGGAGCCGGCCCGCTCCCGGAGGCGACCGAGAACCGAGCCGCTGGCTGAGCCTTGCGAGACGCTGAGCCCCACCGTGCCGTCGGCTCCGACGCGCCCGGAAAGACGTGTTGCCGTGTCGGACGTGACGAGGCGAACCTGCCCCTCCTGCACGGCAACCGAGTAGGTGCGGCTGCCGTCGCACAGCCCGCTCTCGGTCACGAACTCGACCGTCCAGGTCCCGTTGTACGCGCCCGCTTCCGCCGACCGTGCGGGCGACTGTGCTACCAGCGAGATGCCGGACGCGAGCACGAGACCGGCGTAGACCTTCAGCATGCAAACCCTTCCAGCGCAAAACAAAGGGCCGCCGTCACGTTCGTACGGCAGCCCACATCGGGGAGGCCCGACAAGCCACGGCTTCGCCAACATATTGGAATATCTTTTAGGTGGCGGCCGTAAGGGTGGAATTCAAGTCTTCAGTGCCGCGTAATTGGGCGAAAAACCATAGCTGCAGCTCATCGCTACGCGAACCCCGCATTCATACGGGCATCTTGTGATCAAAAACTGCCAAGCTCTTTTGAATCGCGAGGGGCATGCAACGGGCTGATGCATCTCCACAGCTTACGATGCCTACGGCCACTCGCCGTGACTGCCTCGCCCGTGGTCAAGATGGCTGAGCATCCGAGGCGTCGCCCTCTACTAGGCGTGGGCGGAACGGGCAGCGCCAATCCTCGTCCACTGCGCGCCCGCTGTACTGGCGCGCCTCCGACACCTCGCCGTGCCGGGCGAGCATCGGGTTGGTGGAGCCGGCGAGCGCCTCATCCCGCTGCAGGATGGACGCGCGCAGCTTCTCGTAGCGACCGGCCTCACGCAGTTGCTCGAACTGTGCGTGCAGGTTGAACACCAGCGCAGGCGAGGAGAACCGGCGCGCAGGCCGGCTGGCGCAAGGGTGCAGCCCGACGACGAAAAACGCCTCGCCGGCAAAGCTCAGGGAGAAGTGCGGGCTGCCGGGGTCCTGTGCCACGCGCCCGTCCCAGGGATGGCCGAGCCAGGCGTCCTTGTCGGCGAGCGATTGCACCCGAGCCCAGAGGTGCCGCTCGAAGCCCTCCTCGCCGAGGTCGCCCGGGCCCTCGAACACGACGGCGAAGCTCTGGAACAGGTCCGGCTGCCGGCGGTACCGCGCAGCGAAGGCCATTAGCGCTGGGTAGATGCGCATGTCGTCCCAACCCGAGGTGATGTCCCGGGCGACCAGGACCCGCATCTGCCCCTTGGTCAGCGCCGACTTGGCGCCGACGCACGGGAAGCCCGCGTCGCGGATGAAGGCCCGGAACGCCTCGGCCTGGGGATGATCGCGGTCGTCTCTGGGCAACTGCATAGGAACTCACCACGCCGGGCGCAGGACTGCGCTCGGCATTCCTCTAATGCCGCGCCAACGGGCAACGGCACAGGTTAAGTGGCGTGCCAAAGGGCAGCACCAAGCTGTCACTTACCCACAGCCAACAACCCCTCACGCCCGAGCCGGGCGAGGCTCTCGATGAAGTTGCGCAGTTCGGTCCGCCTGAGGTGCCCGTCGGTGACCTGCTCGTCGAGCCCCAGGCGCCAAGCGAGGTCTCGGCGGTGCGGCTCGCGGTGCAGGTCATCGACCTGCCGGGCGTAAGCCTCAACATCGTCCTGGCTCCGGGCGAGGCCCGCCTCGATCATGCCGTCCGCCTGCCGGCGAAGGGCGCCCGCCACCTCGTCCAGGCCGATCTCGGGATGGTACTGCACGCCCCAGAACACGCCGCCATCGAAGCGGATCTCGGCGGCCTGCACCGCTGTGACCCGGTTACCGGCGAGCAGGACGGCCCCGGAGGGCAGAGCCTCGACCTCGTCGGTGTGGATGGCGGGCGCGTCATATGCGGCGGGCCGGCCCGCCAGCAGCGGATGCTCCCGTCCCACGTCGGTGAGGGTGATACGCCGTGCGAAGGCCGCCTCGCGACCGCGTGCGTTCGGGCGCACGCTCCCGCCCGCCGCCACCGTCGCGACCTGCAGGCCGGCACAGGAGCCAAAGGCCGGCGTTCCGGAGGCGAATACCGCCCGCATGAACGCTACCGTTCGGTGGGTCTCGGGCGTCTCCTCGTAGAGGTGCAGCGGTGAGCCGCTGAGAAACACGGCGTCGTAGCCGCTCAGAGTGGCGCCGGTTGGAAGTTCGGCGCCCGCGTCGGCGGGCATGATGCGGTCGCAGGCGGAGCCCGGCGCGATCTCGCGCAGGATGCCGAGGTAAGTCTCGCCCGAGGAGCGGCCGACACTCTCACGCCGGCCCTGGCGCGCTTCCGGCGTCTCGCTCTCGGCCACCAGGAAGCGAAACTTCGACTGGGATTGGCTCACGGTTCCTCGGCTTGTTCAGTGACCGCGCGGCATCGGGAACCACGGCTTCAGAGTGGCGACGCCGGCTGTGAAGCGGGCGTTAGCGATAGATGACAGCGTCCCGACGGGGGCGCCGGCAGCCCTGGCCTCGGCTTCCAGGGCCAGCAGGCGTTCGAAGAAGGTCTCGCCCGCCCCGGGGACCTCGGGAGCGGGACGCTCCGCCATCGCCTCGCGCAGACGGCGCGCGAACGGGAAGCCGTACCCGCGCTCACTCTCCACCATGATGACCTCCGCCGGTGCGCGGCTTGTCCTTGCCCGCTCCGCAGGGGCAGCCCTCGGTCAATCACGTCCCATGGAAAACTGTTCGGGTGGGAAGGTGCGGCATCCCGCGCCACGCGCGGGTGTCTTCCAAGACCGTCAGGGGCTCAACCGCCGTTACGGTCCAAAGCTCGCAACAGGCCGGCCAGCCGCGGGTCGAACTCCTCGTCCCAGACGGGTTCGTACAGCTCCTGCATCCGCCGGCCGAGGTTCTCGCGGGTCTGAGCGTCGAGCGTGGGTGCATCCTCGCCCAAGAGGCCGCTCTCCTCATTCGTCACGAGGGGGCGAGCCGCTCTCGATGTGAAGCGTGGGACTCCCGTGCGCTACGCCCGCTCGGCGGCCGCGAGGCGCTCGACTTCGCGCACGTAGCCGTCGGCGTCGAACTTCTTCAGCGTCGCCGCACCCAGCGAGCGCACGTTGCCGTAGACCGGGCGCGGTCCCCACGGCCGGTCGTGCAGGCCAAAGAGCCACGTCACGTTCGTGAACGAGTTCGCGTCCCGCCCGTCGATGAAGAACTTGTTGTTCAGCCGCAGTGCCGTCTCGAACGCCTCCTCGGGCGAGGCGGACCACTCCAGGATCTTCTTACCCCAGTACATGCGCATGTGGTTGTGCATGTAGCCGGTCTCGCGCATCTCCATCATCGCCGCGTTCCAGTAGCGGTCGTGCGTCTCGCCCCGCTCGAACTGCTCGGGCGTGTAGAGGTAGGGCCGCTTGTCGCCCCTGTGCGCGTCCAGCGTCTTGCGCGCCCAGGCCGGCGCAGCCTCGTAGCTGTCGTAGTTTGGCTCGTAGAAGATGTGGTTCATCGCGAGCTCGCGCCGGACGATGAGCTCCTCCAGGTAGGCCGTCTTGTCGTCCTCACCGCCGGTCGCGGCGGCTTGCACCTTGAGCGCGATGGCGACCGGCGAGATCTGGCCGTAGTGCAAGTAGGGGCTCATGTGCGAGGCAGCGCCCGCCTCCGGCCGCCCCCTGATTTGGGCGTAGTGGTTGAAGCGGGCGTTCAAGTAGTGGCTCAGCGTCGCCTCGGCATGAGCCGTGCCGCCCTTGAACCGGCGCACTGGCCTGACGCTCTGGTCGGCCTTCAGGCTGGCCACGAGCCTGGGCACGTCGGAAAGGTCGAGTGTGCTCTCGAAGCTGAGGTGGTCGCCTCGATGGGCGACCGGCCGCTCCTCCAGCGGCACGAGGTACTCGGGGATAAGACGGCGGAGCTTCGGTCGCAGCGTCCGGGCGGCGATCTCGTGTTTGGGCGAGGCGGTCTCGACGGGCACGACGACCTCGCCCTCGACCTGCACCACGCGGCAGGGCGCCTGGGCGGCGAAGTCGGCGTAGAAGCGGCGCACCGGCTTCTGGTAATTGCGGTCGCAGACCACCAGGGCGGCGTCGGCCGTGTAGAGCAGCGCCGTTGCGACCGGCGGCTGCCGGCGCGCCACATAGGCGATGCCGCGCTTCCTCAGTTCCGGGCCGACCTCGGCCATGCCCTCCAGCAGGAAGGCCCAGTGGCGGGCGTTCGCCTCCGGGATGCCTTCGGCGAACCCGTAGCAGACCAGCACCGGCAGACCGAGCTTGTTGGCCTCCTCGACGGCGTACTCCAGCGCCGGGTTGAAGCGCACGCGCTGGGACAAGCCCATCCAGTACAGGACGTAGGCGGCGCCTCGCTCCCGCACGGGCAGGTCGTTCAGCGGCTTGATGCGGGTGGGTTGGATCATGGGCCTGGTCGTTCCTCCCGAAACCGCACCCCTCGGCGGCTTCACGATGCCACGGTCACCTAGGGCAGCCCTGATTGCCGCCGGCCGCGTCCCATCGTCCTCTCACGAGGCGAAGGCAGGCTTGGCGCGGCGCTTCCGTCGCAGCCGCCTCTAGGAACGCGGGTATGCGGCTCACGTTGGCCGCCGAACCCCGAAACAGACCTGGAGCAACGACGGCATGGCCAGCACGGACATCGGCACAATCTACGCGGGCGCGCTCAAGAACACACGCGCCCTGGAGCGGCAGGGCCTGGAGCAGATGGAGCGTCAGCTCTCCGGCCTGGAACGCTATCCCGATTACGCCGCAGTCTTACGCCGCCACGTCGAGACCACGAAGGGTCAGCTCGCCCGCCTGGACAAAGCGCTGGAGAGCATCGGCGAGAGCCCGTCGACGCTGAAGGAGACCGTCACCAGCGTGGCGGGATCCATCGGCGCGGTTGCCCATGCCGTGACACAGGACGAGACTCTGAAGAACCTCTACGCCGGCTACGCCTACCAGTACGACCAGGTCGCCGCCTACCGCTCGCTGGTCGTGGTCGCGGTGCGGGCCGACAAGTCCGACCACGTCGCGGGCTTCCGCGCCGCCGTCGAGGAGGAGACAAAGGTGGCCGAGGAGATCTCGGCGCTGATCGAGCCGGTCACCAAGACCTACCTCGACCTGTCGCTCAACGGCGCCAAGGCCGACAGCTGAGGAGCGGGCGCCATGGATGATCCGACCCCGGTCGCCGTCACGGTCGAGGCGTGTGGTGACAGCCACGAGCGCTTCCGCTGGCACCTGACGGACGCGGATGGTGTATCCATCCGCGTCTCACCAGAAGCCTATGCCTCGCCCGAGGAGGCGGCGGGCGCCGGCAAGACGGCTCTTGACGCTTTCGGGGCTGCCCTCACTGCTTGAGGCGAGACCCGTCGGGCAGTGGCCGCTAGACCTATCCCGCTGTCTGGCCGAGGAATGACACCGCGCCCTCGGCCAGACCCTGTAACTAGGCCGGAACGCGCCCGTCAGGCGTGTAGCGGTCAACAGCCTGGGGAAGGTCCCTGGACAAGCGGGATAGGAGCTCATCCCGAGACAGGCCGGTGCGCTGCGTCAGGGCCGCCAGCACTTCGGGCCCGATGGCCTGCTCAAGCTGGTGCGGCGCGATCTCTTGGTTCGGCCCTTGGTTCACCCAGGACTGCGCGGCCGCACCATGACCGGCCTGATGGAAGCGTTCCAGCATCTGGCCTAGGCCGCTGTTCAGGAAGCCCCCGGATGTCGGAGCCGGGGCCGACTGGCCGCCCAGGAGGCCGCCGAGCAGGCCGCCGAGGCCGCCCGGTGCCGCACCCCCGCCCGCTGGCGCCGAGCCGCCCTGTCCGGCGCCTCCGAGCAACTCGCCGAGCTTGTCCCGGTTCTGGTAGCCCGCCAGTGCCAGCAGGCCCAGCAGCGCCGTCATCGAGGGGTAGCCATCGCTCATCTCTCATCTCCCTATCGCGGGACCACCTCCCGCATGTCGCCGTGGTCGCGGCTGGCTCGCCCGGTCCGACCGTCAAGCGTGCTTGAGGTCGTCCGGGACTTTGCCGCCGTTCTCGGCGAGCTTCTGGACGACCTGCTTGTGCAGCCAGACGTTCATGGTCGCCGAGTCTTCCTTGTCGCCCGTGTAGTGCAACTCGTCGGCGAGCTGCTTGCGAGCCTGGAGGCTGCTGTCGAGGTCGAGCAACTTCAACAGGTCGACGATGGAGCGCTTGTAGTCGAGCTCCTGCCCCTTCTTCGAGGCGAGATCCGCGAGGACCTGGCCCACGTCGACGTTGCTATGCTCGGCGCCGGACGGGCCCGCCGGTACCGGGGACGGGGCGCCGGCCATGGCGGGCGCGGCTGCACTGCTGGCCGAGCCGGTCGGGCCTCCCTGGCCTTGCGCGGCAGCCGACACGCTCGGCGTCTCCGATGCGTGTGGGGCCGCAGCTTGGGCGCTGGCACTGCCGCCACCGAAGATCTTCGACATAATCGACCCGAAGATGCTCATTCCGTTTCCTTTTCGCCGATGGGGTCCGACCCGGGCCGCGCGCTCGACAACGGGAAGGCGCGCCGGGCGTTCCGCAAAAGGGGCTGGCCCGCAGGGTGCCCGAAACGCCGTAGACCGGGGATTGCGTCGACGGGGCGCGGGTCATCGTCGAGCGCCGGCTACAGAGATGCGCAACCTGCGCGTGCGTCATAGGTTAATCGATAACCCCTTGGTTCCAGGCGGGTCAGGAGACGACTTTGGGGGTTCGGGACAGTGCGAGGACGGCGGCACCCGACCCCAGGCTCCTGCGCGCGGCGGTCGAGGCGTCCGGCGAGGCCATCCTGATCACCTCCGCCAACCTCGCCGCGCCGGGCCCGCTGATTGAGTACGCCAACCCCGCCTTCACCCGGATGACCGGCTACGAGGCGCACGAGATCGTTGGCCTGTCGCCGCGCATCCTGCAGGGCCCCCTCACGGACCGGACCGTCCTGGACGCCCTGCGCTCCGCCCTCGAAACCGGGGTGGCCACGCAGGCCGAGGCGGTCAACTACCGCAAGGACGGCTCGACCTACGTGGTCGAGTGGCTGATCACGCCGGTGCGGGAGGCCGACGGGCGCCTCACGCACTGGGTCGCGACGCAGAGGGACGTGACCGGACGGCGCGCCCACGAGGACCGTCAGGCGTTCATGGTGCGTGAGCTGCACCACCGGGTGAAGAACACGCTCGCCACCGTCCAGGCCGTGCTCAACGCCACCGCGCGCTCCCGCCTCTCGATCTCCGAGTTCATCCATGCCTTCTCGGGCCGGATCGCCTCGCTGGCCCGCACGCACGCGCTGATCACCGAGGACCTTGCCCAGGCCGCCTCGTTCGAGGGGCTGCTGCGGGCCGAGCTCGACCCGTACGGCGAACGGGGCCGCCTGACCCTGGACGGGCCGAAGGTGGTGCTGCCGTCCGAGCTCGCCGTGCCGGTCGGCATGGCCCTGCACGAGTTGACCACCAACGCCCTGCGGCACGGGTCGCTTGCCGATCCGGACGGCCGCCTTCAGGTCACATGGTGGGTCGAGGATGGCACCTCCGGCCGAGCCCTCCGCTGGGACTGGACCGAGCATGACGGGCCCCCTGCCGGGCATCCGACACGGCAGGGCTTCGGGCACCGGCTCCTCAACAAAGTCCTGGCGGCTCAGACCGGGGCGGAGGTCGACGTCGACTTCGCACCAGACGGGCTGCGAGTGTCGGTGCGCATGCCGTTGCCCGGAATCCTGGCCTGAGGGTCGCTTGCCCGAGCCGACCGGTCGTGCGGTCCAGCCCTCATTGCGGTCCTTCCCGCACACGGTTCGGGATCTGACGCTTGGTGCCCGCTCTGCGGGGACGCAACGAGCGGCGACCGGGCCTTGGGCTTTCGGTCCGCGCCGGACGTCCGGGTCTACAGGCCGAGGATGCGTTTGCGGCGCTGCCACGTGGCGACCTTGCGCAGTAGGCGCGAAAGCTCCTCGACCGAGTAGGGCTTGTGGAGCAGCTCGAACCCGTAGGTGCCGTTCTGCGCCATCACGTGGCTGTAGCCGGACGCCAGCAGCACCGGCAGGTCGTGGTGCTCCTCGCGGATGCGCCGCGCGAGGTCCAGGCCGTTCATGCCCGGCATGACAACGTCCGAGAACACCACGTCGAACCGGTCGGCGTCCCGCGCGAGTTCCGCGAGTGCCGCCTCGGCGCTGTTGGCGAGCACGGGCACGTAGCCGAGATCGGTCAGCGTCTGCACGGCGAAGGTGCCGACCTCGACGTTGTCCTCGACCACCAGCACGCAGGTGCCGTGGCCGTCCACGAGCGGCTCGGGCTCGCTGTCCGTCGCCCTCTCCACCTCAGGCACGCGCGGGAGGTACATCGTGAAGGTGGCGCCGTGCCCGGGCTCGCTCGCCACCGTCACCTCGCCGCCCGACTGCTTGGCGAAGCCGAAAACCGGCTCAAGCCGAGCCCGGTGCCCTGACCCACCCCCTTGGTGGTGAAGAACGGCTCGAAGATCCGCTCCAGCCGGTCCTCGGGGATTCCGACGCCGGTATCGCTGATCGAGACCGCGACGTACGGTCCGTCCACGGCAGGCGGCCTCGGATCGGGGGCATGCGCTCCACGCCCCATACGCGGATGGTGAGCTGGCCCTCGCCCTCCATGGCGTCGCGGGCGTTCACGGCCATGTTGACCAGCGCCGTGTCGAACTGGCTCTGGTCGGCATGCACGAAGCAGGTGGCATCCGGCAGGTCCGTCACGATCCGGATGCGCGAGCCGGTGAGCGTCCCCATCATGTCGGAGAGCGCCCGCACGCTGTCACAGGCGGCGAACACCTCCGGTTTCAGGGACTGGCGACGGGCGAAGGCCAGCAATTGCCCGGTCAGCTTGGCGGCCCGGTCGACCGTGTCGGAGATGGCCGCGACGTAGCGTTCACGCCGCTCCGGCGCGAGGTCGGGCCGCTTGAGCAGGTCCGTCGACGACTTGATGACGGTGAGCAGGTTGTTGAAGTCGTGCGCGACGCCGCCGGTGAGCTGGCCCACTGCCTCCAGCTTCTGGGCCTGCCGCAGAGCCTCCTCCGTGCGCTCGCGCTCGACCGCCTCGGCGAGCAGGCGGGCGTTGGCCTCTGCGAGCTCCGCCGTGCGAGCAGCGACCGGCTTTCCAGCGACGCGCCTGCTTGGCGCAACTGCGCGGCCTGGGCCTCCAGTTCGGAGTGAAGCGCCACGACGCCCCTGTTTGTCTCCGCGAGTTCCCGGTTCAGGCGCTCGGCCTCGTCCTGGCGCTCGGCGAGTTCGGCCAAGCTCTGCATGAGCTCACGGTTCTGCTCGCGCAGGGCGACCAGCGGCTCCTCGGTCCGGGCGCGGGCGACGGCCTCGGCGAGCTTCGCCAAGCGGGGGCCCGTGAAGGTCTCGACGCCGGACGGCAGCCGCTTCCCGAAGGTCACGATGGTGCCCTGGCCGACCACCGTCTCGATCTCGAACCGGTCCATCAGGCGGCGAGAGCCGGTGATGCCGATGCCGAGCCCCGTCGACGACCGGTAGCGGCCCTCCAGGATGGCATCGAGCTCGGCGATGCCCGGCCCCTTGTCGCTGATCCTGATCACCAGGGACTGCCCGCCCCCTTCCTGGTCGAGGCCATACTCGACCCGGCCGCCTCCGGCGTAGCCGTAGGCGTTGCGCGCGATCTCGGACACCGCGGTGGCGATGCGGGTCTGGTCCTGAACCTCGAAACCGAGGCGCTCGGCCAGCCGGCGAACGCGCTGGCGCACCGTTACGATGTCGTCCTCATGTTCGACGGGGCTGGTGAGCAGCGTCCATTTCATGGCGCGCCGCCCCGCACCACCAGGGCGGTGGCGTCGTCCCGGGCCCGGGCGAAGTCGCGGAAGACCACCCCCGCCACGAGGCTCGGATGCGCCGCGGCCAAGCCCGGGTAGCCGTCGATGGAGAACCCCGTGGCGATCCCGTCCGAGCACAGCAGGAACAGGCCGTCCGGCCGCATCGGGTACTCGAATTCCTGGATGCGCCGCGCGGCATGCCCGGCAGTGCCGGCAAGGCTGACCGTACGCTTCGTCGCCTCTCCGGAGACGATGACTCCCAGGACGTTACCGATGCCCGTGAACGTGAGGATCCCGTCGTTTCGCGCGTAACGCGCGACGGAGACGGCACCGCCACGTGTGTGCCCAAGGCCCGCATGCACGGCCGACAGGATGGTCGAGGGCCCGCGGTCCTGGTGCCTTCGAAAGACGCGGACCGCCTCCTGCGACGCCTTGGCCGCCTCCGGTCCGTGACCGAGGCCGTCCGCCACCATGACCGTCCAGCCGTCGGCCCGCTCGCAAATCGCGTAGGCGTCGCCGTTGGCGGTCTCCCCCTCAGTGGCACGGTCACCACGCCGAAGGCTGGCAGCGTCCTAGGGGCGCGTTCGCCGGACAAGCGCGCCAGCACCGCGGTGCCCGAGCCGGGTCGGGACACGATGTCGAAGGCGTCGGAGAGACGCCGTACGGCGCCGAGGCCCTCGCCGGCGCTCCCGCCCGTGGAGTGTCCGTCGCGCAGGGCCGAGCCAAGGTCCGATAGGCCCGGCCCCTTGTCGAGGGCCAGGACCTCGACACCCGATCCGGTCCCGTCCTCGTAGGTGCCGACGAGGATCTCGCCCGGCACGCCGTACTTGACGATGTTGGTGGCGAGCTCGGTCACGACGAGCGCCACGCGCCCGCCCGCGGTCTCGCCGAAGCCCATGGCCTGGGCGCGGGCCATCGCCCGACGCCGAGCCTCCGCCACTTGGCTCGCCTCGGTCACGACCACCCGGTCCATGCTCATTTCCATCGGGCGATCATCACGCGCGTTCCGGCGCCCGGAGAGGACTCGATGTGAAACTCGTTCGAGAGGCGCTTCGCTCCGCCCAGACCAAGCCCAAGGCCGCCGCCGGAGGTGTAGTGGTCCGTCATCGCCTGCTCGATGTCGGCGATGCCGGGGCCCTGGTCCTCAAAGGTCAGGCGCAGGCCCTTCCGCAAGCCGGCCTGGACGATCTCGGCGCGAACGTCGCCCCCGCCGCCGTAGTCGAGGGTGTTGCGCGCGAGCTCGCTCGCCGCCGTGACGATCTTGGTCTGGTCGACGATGCCCAGCCCGATCTCGACGGCGAGGGTCCGCACGCGCTGACGCACGCGCACGACGTCGTCGCCTGAGCGGATGGGGAGGGTCTCAGTCTTCGAGACCGTCACGGTCGCCCCCGAGGCCGTCGTCCTCTTCCGAAAGCCGGGATTGGATCAGCGCCATGCCGCGCTCGACGTTGAGCGCGGTCTTGATGCCCGTGAGTTCCAGCCCGAGCTCGACCAGCGTTATGGCGACTGCCGGGCGCATCCCCGCGACCACGGTCTCGGCGTCGAGCACGCGCGAGACCGCGGCAATGCTCACCAGCATGCGCCCGATGAAGGAATCGACGATCTCCAGCGCCGAGATCTCGATGAGCACACCCCGCGCGCCGGTGCGCGCGATCATCGCCGTGAGGTCCTCCTCAAGGGCGAGGGCGAGGCGGTCGTGCATGTCGACCTGGATGGTGACGATGAGCGCGGCACCGAGCTTAAGGATCGGGATGCGGTCCATCGGTCAGCGACGCTCGTCAGCCTGCGCCGTCTGCTGGCGCACCACCTTGCGACCGGTCCGTCTCAGGGCGACCGCGAAGGCGTCCGCGAGCGTCGCCTTCGAGACGACGTTCAATTCGACCCCGAGATGCACCATGGTCAGGGCGATCTGCGGACGGATGCCGGAGATGATGCAATCGGCCCCCATCAAGCGGGCGGCGGCGACGGTCTTGAGGAGATGCTGGGCGACCAGCGTGTCGACGGTCGGCACTCCGGTGATGTCGATGATGGCGATCTCGGCCTGCTCGTCGACGATGGCCTGGAGCAGGTTCTCCATGACGACGCCGGTCCGGGCGCTGTCGAGGGTACCTATCAGCGGCAGGGCGAGGATGCCGTCCCAGAGCCTGATGACCGGGGTGGAGAGCTCGGCGATCTCCTGTCCCTGGCGCCCGATCACCTCCTCGCGGCTCGCCAGGAAGACCTCCATGGTGTGCAGGCCGAGTTGGTCGAGCACCTTGCCTGTCACCCAGAGACCGGACGCCAGCTCGGAAGCGTCCGTCCCGCAAGTCCGCCGCAAGGCCTCGAAGACCGGCTCCTTGAGGGACAGCACGAAGTTGGCGGTGTCGGTCGGCGTGAAGCCCTGGAGCGCCCGGGAGCGCGAGATGTCGGCCAGCGTCTCGCGCAGGGGCGCGTAGGCCTCGCCATTCGCGTCGGCGCCGCCGCTGGCGAGGGCGTCCCGGAATTGCCCGAGCACGGTTCTCGCCTGGGTCTGGAGCTCGGCCTCGCGGATGCGGCCGGTCTGCATCGACCCGCCCTCCTTGAGGTGCCCAAGCCAGGCGTCGAGGATACCGGCCTCGTCCTCCGCGACGGTCCTGCTCAGGACCCCGACACCATCCATGGCCATCCGAACGTTCCTCTCTCGTCCCACGGGGTCTAAACCAGACAGGACGGCATCGATAGCAGGCGTGGCCGTGGAGCCATGCCGCACGAATCGGTTATCTCTGGACGGAAGGCATCGCCGCGGCCGGGGAGGCCCCGGTCGCGCACATGGCGGACGGGATGCGTCCGCGCGCCTGGCTGAGGTGTGCGTCCATCCGAGCGGCAATCCATGACCCGGGGCGTCCCTGCCGCCCTCGCGCTGGAGGACGGGACCAATCCGCGACGAGCGGCGGGACGGGAGGCTAGGTCGCGGACTCATAAGGCACGCAGCCAGACACGCAGGGCTGCGAGTTTGACGCTTGCCAGGAAGTTGTCGGGATCCTTGTCGTAGCGCGTGGCGACGGCTCGGAAGTGCTTGATCTTGCTGAAGAAGCGCTCAACCAGGTTGCGGTACTTGTACAGGAACGGGCTGAAGGCCAGCACCTGCTTGCGGTTGGGCATCGGCCTCACGTTTGCCCACGCCCCCTGCTCGGCCATCTGTGCTCGCAGCGCGTCACTGTCGTAGGCCCGGTCACCCAGCAGGATCTGACCTGCACCCAACCCGCCCAGCATGTCGGCCGCCGAACGCCCGTCATGCGCTTGGCCTTCCGTGATCTTGAGGGCCACGGGACGGCCCTCGGCATCCACCAGCGCGTGGATCTTGCTCGTCAGGCCGCCGCGCGAGCGACCCATGCCACCGGATCGGCCGTCTTTTTTTGGGCGCAGGCGGCGTGCTGGTGCACCCGCACGCTGGTGGCGTCGATCATCTGCAGGTCGCCCTCGTAAGCCTTTGACACGGCGTCCAGAAGCCGATCCCAGATGCCGCGCTTGCGCCAGCGTCGAAAGCGGTTGCCGCAGGTCGTATGCGGGCCGTAGCGCGCCGGGATGTCGGCCCAGGGTGCGCCCGTGCGCAGCCGCCAGAAGATGCCGTTGAGCACCCGCCGGTCATCCACGCGCTCCTTGCCGCGCACGTCCGTCGGCAACAGCGGCTCGATCACCGCCCACTCCGCGTCCGTCAGGTCAAACCGCGCCATCCAAGTCCCTCCTGCTCAGAGGGCTAACAGCGCCGCACCTCAACCGTGCCAGCCGTTATGGGTTCGCGACCTAGTCCTCGTCTAGCACCTTGTCTGCGGCGGCATCGACGCGCTTCCGGTCGGCCTTGGAAAGGTTGCCGGCCTTCTCCTGCTGGGCGGCGCGCGCCTTGGCGTTGCGCGCGTGCGCCTTGTCCTCGATGGGATACTTGCGCTTCTCCGGCAGGGCGTACTTGTCCTTCGGGATCTCGTCGCGGTCCTCAGTCGTCAGCTTGGACATGTGCCGCTTCCTCCCACGGGCAGGTCGTGGTGAAACGTGGCGGCGGCCGGGACGTTGCAGGCTCCGTCGTCTCGCTAGGGGCAGGGAGCGGCAGGCACACTCAGGTTCCGGATGCCGGCGTACGCTGCCGACGTCCCTTATCCGAGCCCCCGCCCTCAGTCCGGTCAGCACGTCGAGCCGACAGCCCGAGCCGCCGCCGCGCGCGCCTTCCGGTCTGCCTCGTCCTCCGCACGGTCGGCCGCGTCGAGCAGCTCCGCAGGCATGTCCCGGGCGGCCCGGCTCGCGCAGCGGGCGCGCAGGTCGTCGAGCTCCTCCTCCGTCAGTCCCTCGATGCCGATGTAGCGATTGTGGGCCGCGCTCGCCCGGATGAGCTCATCGAGCTTGGCCTGGATGGCGGCGCCGTCGCGGTTCTGGGTGTTCTGGATCAGGAACACCATCAGGAACGTCACGATGGTCGTGCCGGTGTTGATCAGCAACTGCCATGTGTCCGAGAAGCCGAAGAGCGGACCACTGACGGCCCAGGCCAGGATCACCGCTATGCTGGCCGCGAAGGTGAGTGGCCGGCCCGAGGCTCGCGCCACGCTGGACGAGAAGTTCGCGAAGCTTTTCGGCGACCTCATGATCGCGACGCCGTGAAACGAACGCTTCCTGCCATGGGCTCGCGACCCTCCGCTCCTCGACCGCCAACAGCCGTTTTCAGGGCCGGCGGATCCGCCGGTGATCACACTTCGGGTTGGCGGGCTTGGTCCATGAAGCCCGCACCGCCGGACAATCGGCGCCGGATAATGGCGACGTGCTTCAGGATGATGTCTGGATCGCGGGCCTCAAGCGGGACAGCCCCGGAAATGCGGGCCCCGGACAAATCGACGTGTCGGTCCAAGATCCGGCTATTGTCGTGTTGTGAACGCACGGCGGTCGTGGCAAGGGTCGCGGAGGGGACAACCTCGAACGTTCCCGTGGTTCGCGCCCATGCCTTCGCACAACTCCATCCCGTTCGAGGGCAACCTGCTCCTCGACGCCCTCGGCGCACGGGACCGCGCGCTCCTGGCCCCGCACCTGGTGCTGGCCGAGTGCCCGCGCGGAACGGTCCTGTTCGAGGTCGACGACGACGTCTCGCAGGTCACCTTCCCGCTCCACCGCACCATCGCCGCCCTGATCGTGCCGCTGCGCGGCGGCCGGACGGTCGAGACCGCCACCGTGGGCCATGAGGGCGCAATCGGCGGCGTGGTCAGCCAGGGCTACCTGCCCGCCTTCACCCGGTGCGTAGTCCAGATCGAAGGCGCGGTCCTGCGCATGGATGCGGACCGCCTGCGTGAGGCGAAGCGTGCATCGCCGACCCTCGACGACCTGTTCGTGCGTTACGCCGACTGCCTGCTCGCCCAGATCCTGCAGTCGGTCGCCTGCAACGCCGCCCACCCCATCGAGCAGCGGGTCGTCCGCTGGCTGCTGTCGTTGCAGGATCGGCTCGGGACGGACGCGCTGCCGGTAACCCAGAACATGCTCGCGAGCATGCTCGGCGTCGGCCGCAGCTACCTCACCGGCGTCCTCGGCACGCTGCAGGACCAGGGGCTGATCGTCGTCGGCCGGGGTCGCATACACCTGCTCGACCGAACACGCGCCGAGGCGGCCTGCTGCGAATGCCATGCCCGCGTCCGGCGCCATTTCATGTCCGTCATGGGCGCGGTCTCCACCCCGGACGGCGAGATCCTCGCGGTCGAGGCGACCGCGGTTTCGAGTGAGCCCTCCTCACGCTCCGAGAACTGTCCACCCGGCCCGCAGGAGGCGGCCCGATGAACGCGGCACTCTCGCCGGCCGCCGGGGTCTTTGACCGGGAGCGCCTCGGCGCGCTCGCGACCTACGGCATCCTCGATACGCCGCCTGAGCAGGGCTTCGACGACATCGCCGACCTCGCCGCCCTGGTCTGCGGCACGCCCGTCGCCCTGGTCAGCCTCGTCGCGGGCGAGCGCCAGTGGTTCAAGGCGAAGGCCGGATTCGAGCCGTGCCAGACACCGCTCGAACAGTCCGTCTGCGCTCACGCGCTCGCCGAACCCGACCTGCTGGTGATCCCGGACCTGACGAAGGATCCCCGCACCCGGGCCAACCCGCTGGTCACCGACGACCCCTTCATCCGCTTCTACGCGGGGGCGCCCCTGATAGCGCCGGGGGGCGAGTGCCTCGGCACCCTGTGCGTCATCGACCGGGAGCCGCGGCCGGAGGGCCTGACCCCGGCCCAGGCGTCCGCCCTGCGCAAGCTGGCGGGACAAGTCCTCGGGCAGATGGAGATGCGCAAGGCCCTGCGCTTACGGGACGAGGCCCTGGACGAGTACCGCGAGACCCTCGTGCGGCAGGAGGCCTTGATCGAGGCCCAGGCCGCCGTGAGCCGGGCGCGCGGCGACCTCGACGCGAGCTTCGACGCCCTTCTGGCCGGGGCCATGAAGGCCGTGCCCCGGGCTGAGGGCGGCGTCATCGCGATCCGCGAGGGCGACGCCCTGGTCTACCGGAGCGTGCGCGGCAACCTCGCCCCGCACGCGGGCGTGCGCATTCCAGTGGCCGGCAGCCTGTCCGGGCGGGCGTTCACCTCGGGCGAGGCCGTGTCCACCCCGGACGCCACGCTCGATCCGCGCGCCAAGCACGACATGCTGAAGACCCTTGGCACACGGGCAGCCCTGTGCGCGCCGGTCCTCAGGGGCGACACGACCATCGGCGTGCTCAAGCTGCAGGCGAGCCGCGCCAACGCGTTCACGAAGGGGGACCTCGACGCGGCGCGCCTGTTCGCCGGCACGGTCGCAGCCGGCCTGGCGGAGGCGGGCGAGGCCGAGGCGCGCCAGAGCGTCCGGGCCAGCCAGGACCGCTACAAGGCGGTGTTCAACAGCGCCATCGATTACGCCATCATCGTCATGGACCTCGACGGGCACGTGGAGGACTGGAACGAGGGCGCCACCCGCATCCTCGGCTGGGAGCCGGCTGAGATGGTCGAGCGGCCAGCCGACGTGTTCTTCACGCCCGAGGACCGGGCGAGCGGCATCGCCGCCAAGGAGATGCGGGCCGCGCTCGAACAGGGGCGCGGCATCGACGAGCGCTGGCACATCCGCAAGGACGGCACCCGCTTCTGGGCCAACGGCGAGATGATGGCGCTGCGCGACGAGGCGGGGGAGGCCATCGGCTTCCTCAAGATCCTGCGCGACCGCACAGAGCAGCGCGAGGCCGCCACGCGTCTCCAGGACAGCGAGGCCTTCCTGCGCGGCGTGCTCGATTCCTCCGCCGACTGCATCAAGGTGCTCGACCTGCAGGCCCGCCTCGGCTTCATGAACGAGGGCGGCCGGCGCGTCATGGAGGTCGACGACTTCGACGGGGTCGCCGGCAGCGACTGGACGGAGTTCTGGGAAGGTCGGGGCCGGGCAGACGCAAGGGCGGCCGTCGACGCGGCGCTCGCCGGCGGCATCGGTCGCTTCACAGGCCCCGCGTGCACGCTGAAGGGCACGCGCAAGTGGTGGGACGTGCAGGTCACGCCGATCCTCGGTGGCGACGGCGCGGTCTCGCGGCTGCTGGCCGTCTCGCGCGACATCACTTCTAGCCGGCGGGCCGAGGAGGCGCTCGCCGCCAGCGAGAGGCGCTATCGCGACCTCTACGACAGCATCGACGCGGGCTTCTGCGTCGCCGAGGTGAAGGCGAACCCGGACGAACGGCCGCTCGACTACCGCTTCCTAGAGGCGAACCCGGCCTTCGAGCGCCAGTCCGGGCTCAAGGACGTGCTCGGCCGGTGGATGCGCGAGCTCGCCGCGGACCATGAGGAGCACTGGTTCGAGATCTACGACCGGATCGCGCGCGGCGGCGCCCCTGAGCGGTTCGAGCAGGTCGCGAGCGCCCTCGGGAACCGCTGGTTCGAGGTCTACGCCTACCCGTTCGGCGAGCCCGGCTCGCATCAGGTCGCGATCCTGTTCAACGACATCACCGCGCGCAAGCGCACCGAGGACGCCCTGCGGGCGAGCGAGGCCAGCCAGCGCTCGATCCTGGAGACGGTGCCGGTCGGCATCCTGTTCGCCGAGGCACCATCCGGGCGCATCGTCGGCGGCAACTCCCGCATCGAGGAGATCCTCGGCCACCCGGTGCTGCCGTCCCCGGACGTCGACGCCTATCGCGAGTGGCGCGCGTTCCACGCCGACGGCCGGCCGGTCGAGCCCGGGGAGTACCCGCTCGCCCGGGTGATCCGCGGCGGCGAGGCGCGGGCCGAGTTACAGGCGCGCTATCGCCGCGATGACGGCACCGACGCGTGGATCGACATCGTCGCGGTCCCGGTGCCGGGACCGGACGGGTCGGTCGAGGGCGCGGTCGCGGCCGTCTCTGACATCGACGCGCGCAAGCGGGCCGAGGAGCAGCGCGACCTGCTCAACAACGAGCTCAGCCACCGCATGAAGAACCTGCTGGCGATGGTCCAGGCCATCGCCGCCAACACCCTGCGCGGGGCCACCGACGTCGAAGCCGCCAAGGAGGTACTCGCCGACCGCCTGGTCACCCTCGGCAAGGCTCACGACCTGCTGCTCGGGGGCGCGGTGGAGCATGCCGACATGGAACGGGTCGTCCGCGGCGGCGTCGGCCTCCAGGACGACGACAGCGGCCGGATCGGCTACCGCGGGCCGCGGGTCGAGATCGGCGGAAGAGCGGCGCTAGCCCTGGCCCTGATGGTGCACGAGCTCGCGACCAACGCGGCCAAGTACGGGGCCCTGTCGGTGCCGGGCGGCCGCGTCGACGTCGGCTGGACCCTAACCGAGGGGGCGCAGGACCCGTGCTCGTCATCTCCTGGATCGAACGGAACGGTCCGCCGGTCTCGCCGCCATCGCGCAAGGGGTTCGGATCACGGCTGATCGAGCGCGGCCTTGCGAACGCGGTCGATGGCAGGATCAGCCTGACCTACCCGCCCGAGGGCCTGCGCTGCGTTGTCGAGGCACCGCTGCGAAATTACCAGGCTGTGCTCTGACACCGCCTCGAAACGTCGGCTCGGGCTCGTCGCTGATGCCTCGCCGTCGTTCCAGGCCCGCGGACGTAACCGGATTTCACGCCGCCTCGGCGTGCATGCGTGCCGGATCGGCCCGCTCCGCGGAGCAGGTCCGGTTGCGCCCGGCTGCCTTGGCCTCGTAGAGGGCCGCGTCCGCCGCGCCGTACAGCGCCTCCGGCCACTCCCACGCCCCGCCGAGTTCCGTCGCCAAGCCGATGCTCACCGTGACCGTGCCCGCGGCGATGCCGGCCGTGGGCACGCCGAGTGCTGCCACCGACTGGTGCACCTTGCCGGCGACGCGCATCGCCCCGGCGTCGTCCGTGTCGGGGAGGAGCAGCACGAACTCCTCGCCGCCGACCCGGGCCACGAGGTCGTCCGGCCGGAGCACGCTCTCCGACAGGCACCGCGCCAGCCCCTTGAGCACCTCGTCGCCGACGGCGTGGCCGTAGCGGTCGTTGTAGCGCTTGAAGTGGTCGGTATCGGACGACGAGGAGCGACAGCGGCTTGCCCGTACGCCGGGCGCTCTTCCAGGCGCGCCCGTAGGTCTCCTCGAACCGGCGCCGGTTCGGCAGCCCGGTCAGGGGGTCGGTGAGCGACAGCCGGGCGAGCTCGGCCTGCATGGCTGCGCGGCGTCGCAGGTCGCGCCCGTACAGGAGCGACAGGAACACGGTCAGGCCGCAGAGCGCCAGCACGACGGCGCCGATGACGAGCGCCTTGGCGCGCCAGCCCGCCTCGATCTCGCGGGTCGAGAGCGCGACGTTGAGCACCAACGGCAGGTCGCCAACCTGGGTGAAGGCGTAGTGCCGCTCGACGCCGTCGCGCACCGAGGTGCCCACGAAGCTGCCGGAACGCTCGCGCAGGAACCGTTCGAAGGTCGGTGCCCCCGCGATGTTCACGCCGATGTCGGCCGCGTCGTAGGGGTGGCGCATCAGGCGCGTGCCGTCCCGCAGGTAGAGGTTGATCGCACCGTCCTCGTCCAGGCCGATCCGGTCGAAGAGGCGGCCGAAGAAGGAGAGCTTCAGCGTGGCCAGCACGATGCCGCCGAAGCTGCCGTCCGCCTTGTCGATGCGACGGCTCAGCACGACCATGCGGATGCCCGTCAGCCGGGAGACGAGCGGGCGGCTGATGTAGAGGCCGAGGTCGCCCCTCGCCTTGTGGGCCTGGAAGTAGTCCCGGTCGGCGTAGTTCACCTTGCGGGCGGGGGTTTGCGCGGCCTCGAAGAGGCTGCCGCCGTTCTCGTCGAGCACGAACATGGCGCCCATGTCGCGGGCGGTCGCGGCGCGGTCGAACAGGATGAGCTGCCGGAGCTCCGGGGATGCCTCCGCCACGCCCGGCGCCTTCAGGTTGTCGGCGACAGCGTGGAGCGTCAGGTCGATGATCTCGACGTTGCGGGCGATGTCGCGCTCGATGACCTGCAGCAGGTTCTGCGAGGTCTGCTCGGCCTTGTCCCAGGCGTCCCGCCGCAGGTCGAGCAGCATCATCCCGGACACCACGAGCATGCCGACGGGCGCCAGCACGCCGAGGGTGATCCAGGTGCGGGCGGAACGGAGCCGTCGCGCGAGGCGGGGCGGCAGGACCATCGGCGGGGTCTCCCAAGCGGGCTTCTCGTCGCTTGGTTTCTCGCACCCGAAGGCCTTACGGGCGCCTTCGACGGGTCTTGTCCCAGGGCCCTTAACCGAAACGTCCCTAACGGGGCATTCACGCGATCCACGAAACGTGCGCGCAAAGCACCCGGCCTGGGCCGAAGGCCGCCGGCAACGCCTTGGCGCTCCTTCGCGTTGTAGGACGCGCCGACCCCCTGGGAGCTCTCATGCTGAACCCTTTCTGTGCCGCGTTCCTGCTCGCCGTCGAGGCGCAGAGGGTCATCGAGTTGCGGTTGGTCCGCATTGCCTGGGGCGGGGCCGAGGCTCAGGCCGAGATGGTCTCGATGGTCGGCGAGAAGGTTGTCGCCGCGATGGAGGCCGCCGACACCTTGATGGCGGGCGGCTCCCACGACCAGGTCGTGGCGCGCTACCGGGAGCTGGTCGCCGCCAACGTCCGGCGCCTCGCGGCCTGAGCCGGCGGAAGCGCCGGGTCGGGGCCAAGCCGGTCGAGTGCCGCATCCTCGACATGCCGGACGGGCGCTTCGCGGTCATGGCGTTGCTCGCATCCGGAAAGGTCTTCCGCCGCGTCGGCCTGGCGACGCTGGCCGAGGCGGAGGAGAGCGCGGAGGTCCTTCGCGCGATCATGGCCGCCTGCGGGGCCTCGGTCGCCGTGACGGTGTCGCTCCGGCTCGGATCGCCGGCCGCGGCTTCGGCCGACCTGCCCGTCGGCCGGTAGGCGCCTCGGCGGTCCCGCCCACCGGCGTTGGCGGTCCGGGGCTGCTGTGCGCCGGCCCGCGGCGGCCTCACCCCGACTTGGTCATGCAGCCGCATCCCGCCTTCGCCGCAGCAGGATCGGATAAACGTGCCAGAGGCCCGTCAGCAGGCAGAGCGTCACAAGCGCCGAGGCCACGCCCGCGGCGTCAGACGCGATCACCTTCGCGACGGCCACGCCGAGGTCGGCCGAGATGCCGAGCGCCAGGGTGACGCTCGCGGCGAGAAGGAAGCGGCTGCCCAGGGCGTGGAACTCGGGCGTGTCCTCGCCCGCGTAGACGATGCGGTGGAAGGCCGCCGGCGCCATCAGCCAGATCACCGTCAGCGCCAGAAGGCCCAGCGCGATCAGATGTACGAGCTTTGAGGCGAACGGCACCTTCTCGAACGCCTCCGAGAAGGTGATGACCAGCTGGAAGCCGAGGAGCGCCTGGGCGCCGGGCAGCACCACGCGCGCCTCGGTCAGCATCTGCTCGATCTTGGTCTCCAACGAGGTGTGCTCGTGCTCGGGTTCGCGGCTGGTCATGGTGCGCTCCCGTTGTCCGGCATTCCGTGCCTTCAACGCCTCCAACCCGTACCAGAACAGGAGGGCGAGGCCGCAGGCGATGAGACCGGCCGCGACGCCGGGGCCGAGCCCCAGCACCGGCCCGACGGCCAGGTACAGGTCCGCCCCGAGCGCCAGGGCGAAGGGCCCGAGTGCGAGGCCGGCGCAGCGCCCGATCACGCCGAGCAGGCGCTTGGTGTCCCGCCCGTCATCGACCACGCGGTGCTGGAGCGAGGGGGTGATCAGTAGCGCGATGGTCAGGGTAATGAGGGCAAGCGCCGCAACCCAGATCACGCGGTCATGGAATGGCAGGCGCTCGAAGGTTGGGCGGAAGGCGCCCTGGAACTGGAAGCCCAGCAGGATCTCCGAGCCGAGGATGAGGATGCGGGTCTCGCCGAGACCGACCTTCACCTTCTTCGACAAGGACATACGCCACACAGGTCCCAAACGGTCGGGAACCTGCAACGGCGTGATAGCCGGCTACGTTCCTCCGTGCGGACGATGACCGCGCCGAAGCGCGGCGTGACGCGCCTGGGCCGGGCGACGTGGCGAGGCGCCGGAGGAGCGCTTCCCCGGTGGCAACACCGGCCCCGCGAAGGTCACGAGGCGGGCCATGGCGAGCTGTTCGGGCTCCTCAGGCAGGCTCAACCCCGTGCCAGGACGATCCGAAGCTGCTTAGCGAGTTCATCCCGCTGGTAGGGCTTGCTCAGGAGCGGCAGGTCGGCCGGCACGCCGTGGTCGTCAAGCGCCGTGCCCGTGTAGCCGGAGGTGAGCAGCACCCGCAGCCCGGGCCGGAGACGCCGCGCCTCGACCGTGAGCTGCACGCCGTTCATGCCGCCGGGCATGACCACGTCCGAGAACAGGATGTCGATCCGCTCCGGGCCGCCAAGGCGCTCCAAGGCCTCCGAGGCCCGCGTCGCGGTGAGTGTCCGGTAGCCGAGCTCGCCCAGGCTCTCGACCGCCATCTCAAGCACCGCCGCCTCGTCCTCGACCACCAGCACCACCTCGCCGGAAGCCGCGCGCCGCAGCGGCAGCGTGCTGTCCGGGTGGCTTTCCAGCACCTTCTCGGCCGAGCGGGGCAGGTAGATCTCGACGGAGGTGCCGCAACCGACGTCGCTCTTGATTTGGGCGTGCCCCCCGGCTTGGCGCACGAAGCCGTAGACCTGGCTGAGGCCGAGCCCTGTGCCCTTGCCGATGTCCTTGGTCGTGAAGAACGGCTCGAAGGCGTGGGCCATCGTTGCCGCGTCCATGCCGTGGCCGATGTCCGTGACCGCGACGAGCACGTAGGCCCCCGGCCTCAGGTCGGGCCGGTCGGCGACCTCGGACGCGTTGAGGTGCGCGTTGCAGGTTCTGACGGTGAGCGTACCGCCGCCGGGCATGGCGTCACGCGCGTTGACGGCGAGGTTCAGCACCGCGCTCTCGAACTGCCCCGGGTCGAGCCGCACGGGATCGAGGCTCGCGTCGAGTTCGAGGCGGACCTCGACGGTCTCTCCGACCGCCCGCCGCAGCAGGGCGTGGAAGTCCTTGAGCAGGCGGTTCGGGTTGACCGTCTCCGGCCTCAGCACCTGGCGGCGGGAGAACGATAGCAGCTTCTCGGTGACCTCGGCCCCGCGCTTGGCCGCGGTCATCGCCGAGGCCGCCAGCCGCTCCACGCGCTGCGGGTTGTCGGGCTTGCGCACGATCATGTCGAGGTTGCCCACGATGATGGTGAGCAGGTTGTTGAAGTCGTGCGCGACGCCGCCGGTGAGCTGGCCGATGGCCTCCATCTTCTGCGCCTGGTTCAGGCGCTCCTCGGCCTCGCGCTGCTGCGTCGTGTCCACGACGACGCCGGCAATCGTCCGGACCCCGCCAGCCCCGTCGAGATAAGCCTTACCGCGCAGCGCGATCCAGCGAGTGACGTCGTCGCCGGCCCGCTTGATCCGGCAGTGCAGGTCTATGCGCTCCTTGCCGTTCGCCCCTTCGAGGGCGGCGCGGGCCATGGCGCGGTCCTCCGGCACGACATGCTGGAGGAAGGTCCCGACGTCCCACCGCCCCACCGGCTCGTGGTAGCCGAAGATCGCATCGTGCCGCGGGGTGCGGCGCGAGGCGCCGGTGCGCAGGTCGAGCTCCCAGTCGCCCATCTCTGCGGCCTCAAGCGCCAGGGCGAGGTTGTCGCGCGCCAATTGCAGCTCCGCCCGCCGGGTTTCTCGCTCGTCGGCCGCGGCCTCGGCGCGGGCGTAGAGGAAGTCGACCTCGCGTAGATAGACGCCGAGCAGGATGAAGCCTGCGATGAGCGCTTCCAGGCGGCCAGCGAACCAGCCGACCGTGCCGCGGGCGGCGCCCGGCAGGGTGACCATGTTGTCGAAGAGTAGGAGGAGCAGGGAGACGGCCAGCCAGAGCTGCAGGACGCTGCGCAGGCGGGTTGTCCAGCACAGGACCGCGAGGGCCAGCACAGTCAGAGCGACGACGGCCGGGCCGACGCCCGAGGTGGTCAGCAGCCAGTAGTCATCGCCGTCCACGCACTTCGGCAGGAGGTGGATGTAGCGGGTCACTGCCACAGCCGTCAGCGCGGCGGTCGCCGCGGTCCCGGCAAGCGCGAGGAGGCCGACTGGGCCGACGCGCGACGGTGGCACCGTCCGGTCACGCCCGTCGCCTTCCATGATGGCGTAGGGTAGCGCGAAGAGCGGCGGGCCGAGATGCCAGAAGGTCCAGAGCCAGGTCGTGGTGTCGGGACCGGAACCGAGAATGCGTCCCTGCGCGAGGACGTTCGGGAATGACAGCATCTGCAGGAGCACGGCCAGCGTCACGTAGAGGCTGCCGGTCCCGAGCACGAGCAGCGACGCGGAATGGGTGCGGCGGTACTGGGTGAGGAAGAGGTAGGTGGTCAGGCCGTAGACGACGGTCAGGGCCGATTGGTAGACCGACACGAAGCCCGGCATCGGCGGCATGGGCCGGCTCGCGAACGGGAGCAGCGCGAGCGTGACCGCGCCGAAGGCGAGGCTGACGAGGCCGGCGAGCCGGCGCTGGGTCCTACCGGCCCGGGCGGTGGCAAGGGTTGCGAGCGCGGGGACCGCGGCGGCCATGCCCATCGTGTGCTCCGTGACGAAGCGCGCTGGCTGACCGTGCCGGTAAGTCGCTCGCGAAGCCGAGGATTACCATGGCGCATGAAGCTGCGCCATTTCACTTCAGCCGAGTGCCACCCGCGACCTCTCGTCCCGCTCGCCTCCGGCGACGGTCCGCCCGGGGTCGTCCCTGTTCGTGTCGGCGGCCTGGACCGCCCGGCCGCGTCGCCGGACGGCGCCGACTGGGATGCCTGACGCGAAGACGCCCCACGCCCGGCCGCAGCGGGAACGGGGCGCCGGTACTCGATCTTGCCCTTCCTCTATTGGGCCTTGGGATTGCGGCTCGGCGATGGGGCAGGCTTCCGGAATCGTCTCGATAATCGTCGTATCCATGACGCCGGCCAAGGCACTCTCGCCTTGATCTCCGCCGAAAATCCTCTCGTTTATCGTCTCACGGCGGCCAGGATGCCGCCGTGACGGCCATGCAACCGCCGTCGAGGCGCGGTCGTCCCCGGTACCGCCGGATTCGCGCCGAAGCGGGACCGAAGCACGAAGTTCGAGATGCGCTCGCCACGTTACGCCACCAGGATCGGCGAGGTGTCGACGGTGGCGGCGGCCTAGCTCTGGCCCCGTCGGCACAGGGCGGAGGATTCGGTCTTGGGTGACCTTGCTGGCAGTGCCTGCCGGCGCGATCACCACACGCCCTTCAGGGCCTTCACCCGATGATAGCCGCTGCGCCTACCCCTTCCCGCTGACCGAGGAGCGCCGCACCCATCGCCTAGCCTCCGTCGAACTCCGGAGGCCGACATGCCCAGGACCCTTTTCTCGGCCGACAGCCACTACGGCCACCGCTCGATCCTCAGCGCGACCGGGTGGACTTCGGTCGGGCGCAGGCCCCCTTCGCACCCGAGTAGGTGACGGGGCCGCCCAGACGGCCCATCCCGGTCCGCCTCGTGGAATTGTGGGCGGCCGGTGATGAAGTGGCGCATGTCGGGTGGGCGTTGCCGTAAGCACGACCTTGCGCCGCCCGCCCCGGCGCATGCTAAGGCACCGGCTATCCTACCGGAAAGCAGGACATGGACGTCAGCGACAACGCGGCTTCGGCCATCGCGCCGGAGCAGGGCGGAGGCATGGCCGAGGAACTCGCCTACCGGCTGCGCCAGCAGCAGCTCACCGCCGAGTTCGGGCACTTCGCCCTGCGGACGCACGACATCGCCGCCCTGCTGCAGGAGGCGACGCGGGTGTGCGCGCTCGGGCTGCAGAGCGAGTTCTGCAAGGCCATGGAGTACCTGCCGGACGAGCGGCAGTTCATCGTGCGAGCGGGCGTCGGTTGGAAGCCCGGCGTGGTCGGGCATGCCAGGACCGGGGCTGACCTGGAGAGCCCCACCGGCTACGCGTTCCAGACCGGCGAGCCCGTCATCTCGAACCACCTGGAGGGAGAGACCCGCTTTCGCACGCCGGACATCCTGGCCGAGCACGGGATCAAGCGCGCCATCAACGTGCTGATCCAGGGGGAAGGCACGAGGTTCGGCGTGCTGGAGGTGGACAGCCCGACCGAGGGCCGGTTCACGGACGCCGACCTCGCATTCCTGCAGGGCTTCGCCAACCTGCTCGGCGTCGCCATCGAGCGGCAACAGGCTGAGGAGGCGCTGCGGGCGAGCCGTGCCGAGACCCGAGCGAGCGAGACGCTGCTCCAGGGGGCTTTGGCGCACCAGGAGGTGCTGACGCGCGAGATCAGCCACCGGGTCAAGAACAGCCTCGCCATCGTCGCCGGCCTGCTCAGCATGCAGGGCCGAGCGGCCGCCGATCCAGCCCTGCGGCAGGCGCTCGACGATGCGCGGGCGCGCGTGCAAACCATCGCCAGCGTGCACGACCGGCTCTGGCGCACGGACGAGATCCACGCTGTGAACCTCGCCGAGTTCATGGGCGAGCTCTGCGAGCAACTCCGCTCGTCGGCCAAGCCGGGCCAGACCCTGACCTGCGACTTCGCCCCGGTCACGGTCGCGACCGACCAGGCCGTGCCGCTCGGGCTGCTCGCCAACGAGCTCGTCACCAACGCCTTCAAGTACGCCTACCCCGGCGGCGAAGGCGACGTGCGGATCTCGGTCGTGTCCGGCGAGGCGGGGCAGCTTCGCATGATGGTCTGCGACCAGGGCAAGGGATTGCCGCCAGACTTCGACGCTTCCAGATCGAGGAGCCTCGGCATGAAGCTGATCGCGACGCTTGGGCGCCAACTCGGTGGGCAAGCAGAGTGGCAGGGTGCCGAGCCGGGCACCCGGTTCGTGCTCGACTTCCGCCCGCAGCATGGCGCCGACCGGGAGAGGTGAGCCTGACGCCGCCGGCCACTATTGGAACAAGCGCGCGATCTCGAAGTGGCGCCGTTTCAGGTGCAGTTCGATCAACTCGAACAGGCCGCCCCGATTGCGGGCGCGCCGCTCCGGCAAAGCGAGCTCGCGAAGCAAGGCATCCATCGCGGCCCGACGTGCTCGGTAGCCCTCGTGTTCGCCGAGGTAGGCGTCCACGACCTGTTCGGCCCTGATGATGGTGCCGGGCTTGTAGGAAGCCGAGAGCGTCAGGATTGAGCGCACCGTCTCGCCGAGCCGATCCATGCCGATGGAAGCGCCATGCGGCGTGCACCGTTCCCGCGAACGGTCCCGTGACACCCCATCGGCGTTCGGGCCGACGAGAGGGGGGTCGCACGCGCAGGAGCTGTATCCGGCAGCGTGATGGCCGGACACGCTTCAGGATAGGCGCGCCTCCGCTCGGCAAGCGCGAGCTTTCAAGGCCGAGGCCGATGCGTCCACTTGGTGGGCTCCTTGTGCCGGTCCGACTAGGCTCCGCCGACCATCTGGAAGCGAAGGCCGATACGTTCCAGGACCCGGGGCGCGTCCGGCTCCCGCGCCTGGACGCCGGCGAGGCAGCAGTCCCGCACCGACAAGAGCACGGCCAGCACGTCCTGGGACGGGGCCTCGCCCCAGGCGCCGGAAACCGAGATCTCGACCCTGTCGTACGGACGCGTCGCCGGGCCGGCAGGCGTGTTCACGGGCGAACTCACCACCGCGGGGTCAGGCGGCGGCGGACGCCGCGGTCGACCTTCAGGCCGTCCTTCCTGAACTCGATCCGCCGCTTACCGTCCTCCTCGACGACGTGCAGCCAGCCCGGGACCCGCGAGGTCAGCACCGCCCCGGAGGCGTCCTTCCGCTTCTTCTCCCAGGCATCCCCGACGCGCTTGGCCTTCGTCGTGCTCTCGTCGTTCGCCCGCATCATCACCATCATGGCGCCGAACAGTGCGCCCGGCTCCTTGTTGATGAGCTCCCGCGAATAGGTCCGCCCGTCGACCAGGGTGACGATGGTGATGCCGGCCGTGAGCACCTTGGTGAACTCGCTCACCACGTCGAGGATCTGGTCGCGGCCGAAGCGGTCCAGGCTCTCGAAGATCAGGAAGGAGCCCTGCTCCACCTGCCCCTTCCGCATGAGGTCGAGGAACTTTCCGAGGGCGCCTTGATCCGGTTGAGGCCCCGGAAGGAGCTGACGCCGAGATCCTGGATGCTCTCGTCGATGACCATGCCGTGATCGGCGGCCCACTTGTCGGCGGCCTCGCTCTGGCGCCGCAAGCTGTCGCCCCGCAACTGCTCGGGGCGCGAGAACCGGATGTAGCTGTAACACTTGGGCATCAAGCGTCCGGGAGCGCGGAGGCCCGGCGGTCGACGCGGCGCTCCTGGTTCAGCGGGTAGGATGCGGCGCGGTCGCTATCATCGCGTGAATGCCTCGTACTTCCGAGGACCGGCACATGGGCATGCGCGGGGGTTGGCCAAGGAGCGACTGGCGGTTGTCCCCAGTTCTTTCAGAAGCACCCTTGGACGGGGCAGCCACTGGCCGGGCACCTCCCGCTTAATAGGCCCCATCACCAGAATGTCGTGGCCGCCGGCTTGACCGATGTCCGCTTCGGAGATGCACACGAGGGCCATCTAGTGACTGGAATGGGCGCGAAGCCGAACGTCCGGTCCTGCGCGCGCTGGCGATCCGGCGTGACGCGGATTGGCCGTAAGCGGCTTGTCCGCTTCGGAGCGCTGCTGCCGGAAAAGCGGACGGCCTTCTCACGACCCATGTCGGGCGTCCCGAAGCCATTCCGAGCTACCAGAAAGCCGCCATACGCCGGCTGTCCGGCAACTTCGGCCCTGGGTGGAGAACAGCCTGTCATCGGGTTGCGCAGAACACGATCGCGCGAATCCGGCCCTCAATCGGGCCCTCCCCGAAGCGCTTTGCCAGCGCCCCTGCAACGCGCTGCGTCGCCTCCTCAAGACGGGCGGCGTCACGTGCCTCGATCTCACTTCGCAAGGGTGTGCCCTGACAAAAGGCCAAGGCCGGCTCGTGAGCCGTTTCGCTCCTGCTGACGTGGCTCACCACCTTAGACGTGACATCGGCAAAGCCGGCGGCCTTCAGATCCTCGATGATGCGAGCGGTGTCGCAGTAGCCGTGCGGCGTGCGCGCGAGGAAGCGAGGCGGGTCGTCAGGAAACATTTCGGCGAGAGCTCGCGTCACGGCGTCGGGGAACTCGTTCGCACCGATCTTGTCCCATACGCTGAGCAGATAGCAGCCCGAGGGTTTTAGGACGCGCCAAGCTTCCCTAAACCCTTGATGCTTATCGGGGAAGAACATGGCCCCGAACTGGCAAATCACCGCGTCGAACGTCTCGTCGGCGAAAGGCAGGGCCAAGGCGTCGGCCTGCCGCCATTCGACGGGTCTGTCGCAAGGGACGTGGGTACGCGCGACGTCAAGCATGGCCGCGTTGAGGTCGGTGGCCACCAAGCGGGTCGCGGCGGGCAGCACTGTCGCGAGCGCTCGGGTAACGACGCCAGTGCCAGCGGCGGTCTCCAAGACGCTGCCGGGCTTCAGCCGGCGCACCTCCTCGGCCAAGTCTCCGGCGTAAGGCTCGAAGGCCAGCGGAACGAGGTGACGTTGGTACAGCTGGGGGATCGATCCCGTGAATGATCTGTCCGTCGCCGCCATTCGGACGCTCCCAACTGCGGGGAGAACATAAAATGCGACTAATGTCGAAACCTCGCAAGCAGACGTTGTGCAGTGCGCCCATAGGTCGAAGCGGGCGCGATGGTGGCGTCTGCTTATACGAGCCCTGGCTTAGAAGCAGACCGTCGCAATACCAACCCAAGCGGCTATTCCGGAGACAACCCACCGCGATCGTGCAGCCATCCAACGGCGCTTCCCAGAAACGGCCGCCCTCCAGTCATATGGAAACTTCGGCTGGCGTCGAGAACGAGCATATTTGAAACATCGATGGTGTTATCTGGCTCGATCACCGCTTGATCAAAACACCTCGATAAATTGACCATGTGGCTGAATGAGTCGGCTTTGCTTATAGCTAAATGAGCTGGACGTGTTAAGCAAAAGGTCACAAGTTGCCGAGTACGAGCCTTCCGACAGGAAGGATCAGCATGCTGTATCAGCGACTGTTTGTCCGCTTCCGCACAAACAGCGACGGCAACTTCGCGGCGATCTTTGCCCTCGCCATGGTGCCCTTCGTCATGGTGGGCGGCATGGGTATCGACTACGGCATCAACGTTGCGGTCCGTCAGAAGGCGCAGAACGCGGTCGACGCTACGGTCCTGACCCTCGCGAAGCTCTCGACCACCGTGAGCGATCAGGACCTGCAGGCGAAGGCGGACACGCAGGTCAAAGCGCTGCTGTCCGATGGACGGTTGCGAGACGCGGTCGTCACGGCCAAGCGGGACGGCGACACCATCCGGGTCGAGATCGTGGGGAACACCCGGACTCCGATCACGAGCATCGCGGGCTTCAGGCAGCTGCCGATCGACGTCACCGCGGTGGCGCGCCGCGGCAGCGGCAACCTCGAGGTCGCGCTGGTGCTCGACAACACCGGTTCGATGAAGGGGACGAAGCTCGCGAACCTCAAGAGCGCGGCGACCTCCCTCGCGGAATCGATGTTCAAGGAGGTCGATCCGGCCAAGCCAAACTCGCTCAAGATGGCGGTGGTGCCGTTCTCGATGACCGTCAACATCGGCGCGGGCTACGCCAACGCCTCCTTTATGGACGTCGACGCCAAGTCGTCGATCCACAAGGAGATCTTCGCGGTGAAGGATGCGACCGCAAATCGCTTCTCGCTGTTCGGGAAGATGAAGGTCGCCTGGGCCGGCTGCGTCGAGACCCGACCGACGCCCTATGACGTCCAGGAGCAGCCGCCGACGGTCGCGACACCCGATACCTTGTACGTTCCCATGTTCGCGCCGGATGAGAGCGACAACGACGGGAGCGCAATCAACGACTACATGTTGGACTATCCGACCGGCACTCGCAGCCAGAGCTCGAACGATCGGACGCGCCAGGGACAGGTTGCGAAGTACGGCTCCAACAAGATCCTCCCTGCCGCATCGTCGACCCAGTCCGGAACGGGGTACCACTACGGCCCGAATTCCGGCTGCGAGCTCCAGCCCCTAACGCGGCTGACGACCACAAAGGCGACGATCACAGACGCGATCACCGCCATGACCGTCTTGGGCGATACGAACATCGCCACCGGCCTCATGTGGGGCTGGCACGTTCTCTCGCCGAACGCGCCGTTCTCTGACGGAGCTCTCTATACCGACGAGAAGACCCGCAAGTATGTGGTCCTGATGACCGACGGTCAGAATCAGAGCGCTCCGTCCAATTCGGACAACCAGTCCTACTATTCCGGGATCGGGTTCATCTGGAACAACCGCATCGGGACGACATCGTACGACAACGCGACACGCACGAAGTACATGGATGCACGGACCGCGCAGTTGTGCACGAACATGAAGAGCGCGGGCATCCAGATCTTCACGGTACGCGTCGAGGTCACGGACGGCACAAGCGACATGCTGCGCAACTGCGCCACCACGCCGGACATGTTCTACGACGTAAAGAACTCGAGTGCGCTGAACGACGTTTTCGCGTCGATCGGCTCCCAAATCAATGAGCTGCGGATCGCGAAATGACGGATCGATGTCCGACAGACCGGGCACGCCGTCCGACGCCCTGTACGAAGCGTCTCCTCCGCAATTGGGTGCCGGATGCACGCGGCTCGGCCGCCGTCGAGTTCGCGATGCTCGGCCTTCCGTTCTTCGCGATCCTGGGTGTGGTGTTCCAGGCCGGCCTCCACATCCTGACGCAGCAATCCCTCGACGATGCCGTCGACCGAGCAGCGCGGACGCTCTTCACCGGTGAGTTCCAGACGGGGGCGGACGGCACGCCGGCGGCGGACCGGATGCGAAGCCAGATGTGCCGGAGCCTCTGGTTCGTCGGCTGCTCGGACCTGAAGCTCGACGTGACCAGTTCCGCCACCTTTGCATCCGCGACCCAGGCGCAGCCGTACGACGACAAGGCGAAGAACTGGAATACGGCGTTTGGGAAGACGTTCACGTGCCCGACCGGCGACGCCGTCGTCAGCATCACCGCGGCCGTGCCGGCCCCCCTCTACTTCTCGCTCCTCATGCCGTCGGGCCAAGCGATGCCGGGCGGCAGGCAGCTCCTGATCTCGACCGCGATCTTCCGGTCGGAGCCCTATCCTGCGGGAAGCTGCTGATGCGCTGCCTGGTGTGGCGCTTCGGGCGCTCCGATGCCGGTGCCGGTGCCGTCGAGTTCGCTCTGATCGCCCCGATCATGATCCTGGTGATGTTCGCGTCCATCGAGATCCCGCGCGCCGTCATGACGGGTCAGCGGCTCGCACGGTCCGCGCGGACGATGGCGGACCTGATCAGCCGTCAGAACCTCGGATCGCTCGACGATGTCTATGCCGCGGGATCCGCGGTCACGAGGCCTTACGACACCTCCGGCATGGGCGTGGTCCTGTCCGCGATCGGCGTCTATGCGAACGGGACGTCCTTCGTCTCTAAGGTCTGCTCCAGCAAGGCGCAGAACGCGACACCGCGCGATGTGAACTCGACGATAGGCCCGGCACCTGCCGCAAGCCAGGAAGCGAAGGCGCGCTACGTGATGGCCGAGGTGACCTACGCCTACAAGCCGTTGTTCAACATCCTGCCGGCCCTGAAGAACTACGCCTTCAGCTACACGATCACTTGGCCGATCCGGAAGGGGACCACGTACAACGGCAAGCCCGAGGTCGTGCTGCCGGACGGGAAGCCATGTGCCTGAAACTATTCAAGCGCGGCCTGCTCGACCGCATCTTATGTCGGCTGCTGGCCGATTGCCGTCTGTCCGCTTCCGGCGTTGAAGCCGGAGAAGCGGACTTGTTGCGGAGCACTTTCAGAGTCAACAGCCACGCCTCCCGCCAGTAGGCTACGAAAGCGTACGCCAAGGTCATAGTGTTGGTGGCGAAACGCTGGCAGTTTAGTCAGGCCACGGATCTGGCACGCGCTTAGCCTCAACGCGCCACATCAGTCGCGAAGGCGGCACCCTTCTGTGCCTCTAAAGCGGCCAAGCGCTCGACCAGCGCTCGCTTAATCATGGTGTAGGCATCTCCGCCCAACGCGATCCGCCTCGGTCCAGGGTCTATTTCCACGCTGTCGATGATGATCTGAACCATCTTGCCAGGATCGCCCTTCGCGATGGCGTCGGGATTCGAGAGCATCGCACGCATCGCGCCGATCGACGTGTTCCGGTACGCGTCGACGTCCGCGCCCAACAGCGTTCCGGCCGTCGTCCGGAACGCGGTGCGTGCGGCACCGGGCTCGACAATCGTGACGCCGATGCCGAGGGGTGCAACCTCGGCCGCAACCGAGTCGAAGAAACCCTCCAGACCCCACTTGCTTGCATGATAGAGGGAGGCGCCCGGATGGGTAGCCTGGCCGCCGTAAGACGACATGGCGATCAGGCGTCCGCCGCCCTGTCTGCGCAGGTGCGGAAGGGCTGCCCTGACCACGTGGATCGGCCCGATCAGATTGGTATCAATCTGCCGCGCGATCTGCTCGTCGCTCAGACCTTCGACCGCTCCAAACTGGCCGTAACCGGCGTTGTTCACGACAACATCGATCCGTCCGAGATGGTGGAATGCGCGGTTCACCACGTCCGCTACTGCCGCTGTGTCCGTCAGATCGAGCTGTGCGGTCCAGAAGCTCGTGCCGTACTTAGCTTTCAGGTCAGCGATATCGTCCGGACGGCGCGCCGTACCTGCCACACGCTCACCGCGTCCGAGCAGTTGCTCCGCCATCTCGCGACCGAAGCCGCTGTTCACACCTGTGATGAACCACGTCCGAACCATCTTCGCCTCCAGCTTGTCCCGGCACGAGCTAGTCCGCATCATTGCCCAGAATAAGCGGGGCAATTCCGCATGCCTTGGTGGCGTTTGGCCATGAATGATCTGCCGACCTTGACCGAACTGAAGGTGCTTGCCGCGATCGCGACGCACAGGAGCTTTCGGAAGGCTGCCGACGAGTTGGAGTTGGCGCCCTCGACCCTGAGCCACATGATGAGCGGCCTGGAGGCGCGGCTTGGTACGCGTCTGCTGAACCGGACCACCCGCAGCGTCTCGCCGACACAGGCTGGTGAGCGCTTGGTCGAGCGCCTGCGGCCCATCCTTCAGGATCTCTACGGAGCACTGGCCGAAGTCGATGCGTCGCGAGATCATCCCAGAGGGACACTTCGGATCACGGCATCCGAGACCGTCTCCCTGCTCCTGCTGCGGACCGTCATCCCGGTCTTCCTCAGCCGCTTCCCCGAGATGGCGGTCGACCTCGTGGCCGAGCCTGCCTTCGTGGACATCGTCGCGGAAGGCTTCGACGCGGGCTTCAGGCTTGGCGAAGAGGTCCCGCGCGATATGGTTGGGGTGCGGTTCGGAGGGGCCTCGCGCATGCTCGCGGTCTCATCGCCGTCCTATCTCGAAGGACGGGATCTGCCGCGCACGCCAGACGATCTATCGGCTCACCACTGCATTCGGACCCGGACGCCGAACGGCCGATCCTGCAAGTGGGAGTTCGAGCGTCACGGCCAAGTCGTAGTCATCGACGTTCCAGGGGCACTCATCCTCAATCGCGCGGAGTTGATGACCGAAGCCGCGATCCGCGGTCTGGGTATCGCGTTCGTTCCTGAACTGGTGGCCCGACATCATCTTGAAGCCGGCGTGCTCACGTCTCTTCTCGAAGACTGGTGCCCGCCTTACCCTGGCGTGTTCCTCTACTACCCGGGGCACAGACATGTCCCCGCCGGTCTTCGTGCCTTCATCGACGTCCTCAAAGCCTATCCTGAAGGAAGCGTGAGCGTGGGCGCGCCCAGGCCATTATCGGCCTAAGTGCGCCGGCTAGGGAGCTTGAAGGAAGCTCGGCCCGTGGTGGCCTTTTGGCTGCGAAGCACCAGCAACCCAAGGAGGCATGGCTGCCCTGTCGGGCCCCGTCTGACAGTTGAGTCCGTCGCGCCTGCAGCACAGAGGATGAGGCCGGTCCTGTCCATCCATTCGATATGCTACTGACAACGATCGAAACTATGCGTTTCCTTCGGCTACCTCGCGAGTGCAACCTATTCGGCGTGCTTGAGGGCGGTGTCCGCGGCACCGCCGCAGAGTCGCTTTGCGAGAGCCGAGAGCATCATGGTCGAGCCTGGATCCATCCCTCCCGCCGGCCCAGGTCGGGTTCGTTCGCGGTTTGTGGCTCACGCTCGCCTTGCACCGCTCGCGTTGGTGATGGGCGGCTGTGTGGAGGTCGAGGCGCAGCGTGGGGTCATCGCACCGCAGCCGAACGCGGCCTTCACGGCCATGTACGGGGCTCGCCCCGACGAGCGCTTCGCCCTGCCGGCCACAGACATCGCCGATGTTGATCCGCGGTACTTTCGGCAGGAGGTCGCCTACCTGCGTTCCGAGCCACCGGGCACCCTCGTGGTCGATCCGGGCAACAAGTTCCTCTACCTTGTCCGCGAGAACGGACGAGCGCTGCGCTACGGCGTCGGCGTCGGTCGGGCCGGGCTTGCCTGGAGTGGATCGGCACGTGTGGGGCGCAAAGCCGAGTGGCCGCGCTGGACACCGACCGCCGACATGATCGCCCGCGAGCCGGAGCGGAACGCACCCTGGCGCAACGGCATGGCCGGCGGCCTCGGCAATCCGCTCGGACCCCGCGCCCTCTACCTCTTCGACGGCCCACGCGACACGCTCTACCGTATCCACGGCACGACCGAGCCGCGGACCATCGGTACGAACGTCTCCTCCGGCTGCATCCGGATGTTCAATCAGGACATCATCGATCTCTACGGTCGCGTTCCGGTCGAGACGCGCGTCGTCGTGCTGCCGGCAGGCGAACATGTCGAGCCTCCGGAGGTGCTCAGCACCGCCTCGGCACCTATGGCGCGGGCGGATGAACCTCTCTTGGCGCAGGTGTCCGGAGCGGCGCCGGGTCGATATTGACGGGCAGTGGGACCGGCGAGGACCGGCCCCGCGCGAAGAACGCGCGTGAAGAGGGGATGAGCGGAACGATGCGGTACCCGGATCTGGAGCTCGACCTGTTGCGGGCCTTCGTTGCGGTGGCCGAGACCGGCAGCTTCACGGCCGCCGCCGATGTGGTGCACCGCTCGCAATCGGCTGTGAGCCAGAAGGTTCTCCGGCTGGAGGAGATCCTGGGGCGGCGCGTCTTCGACCGGACCAGCCGGACGCTCGGCCTGACCCCGGATGGCGAGCGCCTGCTCGTCGCGGCGCGCCAGATGTTGGAGTTCAACGACCGGATCATGCGTACGTGGCGCGAGCCGGCTGCGAGCGGCACCTTGCGTCTCGGCGTGTCCGAGGACTTCATCCCCGGCCAACTGCCGAAGCTGCTCGCGCGGTTCAGCCGGCTCTATCCCGACCTGCACATCGATCTGAAGACCGGTCTGAGCTGCAGTCTCCTGGAGGCTTATGACGGGGACCGCTTGGACGCGGTGATCGCCAAGCGGAGCGGCAGCAACTCCCGGGGACGTGTCATCTGGCGCGAACCGCTCGTCTGGCTGGCATCCGCCGACTACCAGTTGGACTTCACACGGCCCGCTCGGCTGGTGATGCTGGCACCACCCTGCAGCTACCGTGAGATGATGATCGCCGCCCTCGATACCGTCAGGCGGGAATGGGTCGCCGCCTGTACCGCCAGCAGCCTGATGGGCGTGCAGGCCGCGGTGGCGGGCGGGCTGGGGGTCACGCTGCTCGGCCGCTCCTTCGTGCAGGAGGGCATGCAGATCCTGCGGGCTCCGGAACTCTGGCCGGCCCTTCCCATGACCGAGGTGACGGTTCTGGGCGAGGATCGCGCGCCCGACCTTGTGGAGCCGCTGATCGCCTTCTTAAGCCAGAGCCTAGCCGGCCATGACGCGCTGACCCTTGCGGCCTGAGTGGCCGGCGACCGCTCAACACGTCGGCGTGTCGCGCGCCATGACGGTTTCCGGCGAGGCCGGAGCTGCAGAAATCAGGAATTCAGACAATGTCTCAACAGATCCACCTTATCGCCCGCTTGGCACCCCGGGAGGGACGCGAGGCAGCACTGGTGCAGGCTGTCGCGGCGATCGTGCCCGCAGTGCTCAAGGAGCCACGGCTGCCTCGTCTACACCGCCCACGACAGCCGCGAGCGGCCCGGCACGATCGTGATGTACGAAGTCTGGGAGAGTCAGGCCGCACTCGACGTCCACGCTGCCGGGCCCAACTTCGGCGCCCTCGCAGCCCGCTTCGGCGAGCTCCTCGACGAACCGCTCGCCATCGAGCATCTGCGCAAGATCGACTGATCGGCCAGGACGGAACTGGCCAAACACTCTTTCATGACCCTGAGCGAACACCCGGTCGCGTATCGGGTGAAGCCGCTCGGCCGCACACCCGAAGCGCCGGCTATAGCCTCGGCGACGGGACCGCTCCGGCACCCGGTCGGCGCCGGAGGATCGCGTGGACAGGCCGACGGCGCGCGGGCCTCGCTCAGGCCCACCCTTCCAGGACGATCTTGCCCTTGGCGCGCCCGCTTTCGATCAGGGCGTGCGCGCGGCGCAGGTTGGCAGCCGAGATCGTGCCGAAGCTCTCCGCAAAGGTGCTCTTCAGCGTGCCGGCATCCACGAGCCGCGCAACCTCGTCGAGGAGCTGGCCCTGGCCGGCCATGTCGGCGGTGGCGAACATCGAGCGAGTGAACATGAACTCCCAGTGCGTGGAGACGCTCTTGCGCTTGAACGGCAGGACGTCGAGGCTGTCCGGATCGTCGATCAGCGCGAAGCGGCCCTGCGGCGCGATCAGCTCGACGATCTGGCCGAGATGCCGGTCGGTGCTGGTGGTCGAGAAGACGAAGCCCGGCTTACCGAGTCCAAGCGCGGCGACCTCGGCAGCGAGCGGCTTCGCGTGATCGACCACGTGATGCGCGCCGAGCGCGCGGCTCCAGGCCACCGTCTCGGGCCGCGAAGCGGTGGTGATCACGGTGAGGTCGGTCAGCTGCCGGGCGAGCTGCGTCGCGATTGAGCCGACGCCGCCCGCGCCGCCGACGATCAGAATCGCGTGTGCCGCGCCGGCACCGCTTTTCGCAGATCGAGACGATCAAACAGCGCCTCCCAAGCAGTGATCGCGGTCAGAGGCATCGCGGCCGCCTCGGCGAGCGAGAGCGAGGCGGGCTTGTGCCCGACGATGCGCTCGTCGATGCAGTGGAATTCTGCGTTCGTGCCCGACCGCGTGATGTCGCCGGCATAGAACACCGCATCCCCGGGCCGGAACAGGCTTGCTTCCGAACCCACCGCCTCGGCGATGCCGACGGCGTCATAACCGAGGATGTGCGGCTGTCCTTCGGCCGGCGTGACACGGGCGCGGACCTTCGTGTCGACCGGGTTGACCGAAACGGCTTGGACTCGGACGAGGAGGTCACGCGGACCCGGAACCGGCACCGGCAGGTCGAGGTCGACCAGCGCCTCGTCGTTCGCGATGGGTAGGGACTTGTAGAAGCCGACGGCCTTCATGGGGGTACTCCTTCTGGTTTGAAAAGGATCAGGGACGCCGCGCACTTGCAGCGATGCCCAGGATGATCGCGCCTGCGCCCAGGATCAGGTCGACGCTCGGTTCCTCGTTCAGGGCCGCGACCGAGAGCGCGAGCCCGGTGACCGGCACGGCCAGCATCAGGGTCGAGGTCGTGCTCGCTGGCAGCCGGGCACTGGCGGCATTGACGGCGCAGAAGCAGAAGGCGGTCGCAACCGGGCCGACGAAGGCGAGGCAAGCCCAGAACACGCCTGTGCCGTCTCCGGTGAACGGCCCCTCAGCCATATAGGCCAAGGGCGCCAGCACGGCGGCGGCGAGCAGCATCTGCCAGGGCGCGAGCTGGATCGCCGACGACGGCGTTCGGCCGTAGCGCAGATGCAGGATGCACACGGCCCAGGCCGCCGAAGCCGCGATGAGCAAGCCGTTGGCGCCAACAACCCGACTGTCCTGCCAGTCGATGGCGTGCGGATTGAGCAGGACGAGGACGGCGATCCCGGCCAGGGCGATACCAACCCACTGCCGCCGGCTGATCTTCTCCTGGAACAGCACGACCGCGACCGGGAGCACCCAGATCGGCGTCGTATAACTCAAGATCGCCGACCGGCCGGCAGGCAGGTGCGTCATGGCGATTGCGCCCAGAGCCGTGAACAACATCATCTGCAGCAGGCCGATCGAGGCGACGACAGGCAGGTCCGCGCGCCGCGGCAGCCGCAACTCCCGGCGCATCACCTGCCATGCAAACAGGCAGGCTGCCCCGACCGCGAAGCGCGACGCGGAGAACCACAGGGGCGAGATGTGACCGAGCCCGATCTTCATCACCGGCCAGTTGGCGCCCCAGAGGAGGATCGCGCCGCCGAGCAGGATTGCGGAACCCAGTCGCTCTCGTAGATTGCGCACAGGCGAGCGAGCGGGGCCGACCGCAAAGCTGGCCCGCGTGGCCCCCACGCGGACGAAAGCATCGGAGTGAGCATTGCGCGCGAGAACTATCGCTGAGGCGGGCATGACTGGCCTCGTCTGAAGGGACATTGAGACTTGTTCGCGCTCGGGCGGAATATCGCCCTGGCGACTGCTCCGAAATCGTCGAAGCAGCGGCAGCATGAGGCTGAACTAGCAATCCGATAAGCGCATAGTTCAGATGGCTCAGATCAGAATTTCTGCTGGATCGACCGCCCAGTTGGCTTCAGAGTAGTCCAACCATCCTGTCGTGGATCAAGCGAGGCTATCGGCGGCAGACTGGCCTCGGGCTTAGTGAGCCTGATCCATGACCGCTTTTGAGAAGAAACGCCGATGCTCTGAATGCCCGGGATGGGCGCACAGCCGAACGTCCGATTTTGCGCTCATACGCTTCGGCGCGACGTAGTCTGGCCGAAAGCCGCCGGTCCGGTTTGGAGAAGCTGTGCGTTCAAAGCGGACAAATTACATACAAATGAAGCTCGTCTGAGATGTCCGTCGACGCCATTTCCCGAAGCGATCGATCGGCGCGAGGATTATCTTACCGCTGTTCGAACCGTTCCTGCGTTCGAAGTCCGTCTCAAGCGGACCTCTCATACTCTAAGAAAACCCAAAGCTATCCGCGATCCCATTTGATCCAGCAGTGGCTCCCACTCAGCAGCCGCGGAACAAGGCAATGCCGAACGCCGTGAATTTCAACGGCAGATGACAGTGACTGATGGGATCGGTGATCCGGAAGCGAATGGACGCCACATCCAGGAAGCCGTCGCCCACCTGCCCGACGAACTCTCCGATCTCGAAGGCGACTTCGTAGAGACCGGCGGCGAGCCGTGCGCGCACGATCGGATGCGCGAGCGTCCCGTCGGCGCCTAACGTGCCCTCCGCGATCACCGTCCGTCGATCCCCAGCAGTCAGAACGCGCACGCGTAGGCCTTCGGCCGGCCGGCCGGTTGCAGCATCGACCGCATGGATGGACAGGCCCGTCATGCCTTGGTGCCCTCCCAGAGCATTGGCCAGGGATGGGCCGCTTCGTAGGTCGCCGCAACCGAGACGAGAGTTTCGTCACCACCCCACGGAGCCACGAGCTGGAACCCGATCGGCAGCCCTGCACCGGAAGGGCGGCACGGAATGGAGATCCCGGGGCAACCTGAGGCGTTGACGAAGCCCGTGAAGGTCGCCGAGCCCCGGGGACCCACCGGCACGCCGGCGATGCGGTTCGGGTGGGTCTCCTGCGCCGACCAAGGCAGCGCGGCGGCCGTGGGGGTCATCAGGAGGTCGTGGCCAGCGAACAGCGCGGCGAGGTCCTGCCGCAGAGCCAGCGCCATCCGCTGCACGTCAAACAGGTCGTTCGCCGACAGCTTCGCGCCGGCTTCGGCAAGGACGCGGATATCGGGACCCAGCGCGTCGAGCCGGTCCGGATGCGCGCGCATCAGCCACGCGATGCCGGCCTGACCGAGGATCGGCCAGGCCTCCGTGATGGCTGTCGCCGCGTCGAAACGGCCGATCTCGACCCGGTGCCCCAGGCCGACCAGCCGCCCCGCCGCCTCGGCGACGCTGTCGGCGATCTCGGAATCGACCGGGGCGGTTCCGAAAGCCGGGACATAGAGGATCCGCAGCGGGCGTTCCGGTACAGCAGCGGCGCCGAACGGGCGGAAGCCAGTCTGTAGAACGGCGTCCGGATCGGCGGCTCCCAGGATCCGCATCGCCGCGGCGAGGTCGTCGACCGTGCGCGCCATCGGCCCGACCACTTCGAGGTCGAGCATGATCGGCGGCAGGCCGCCCTGGCGCGGCACCCGACCAGCGGTGGGCTTCAGGCCGACGAGGCCGGTATGGGAGGCGGGCCGGCGGATCGAGCCGCCTGCATCCGTTCCGATTGCCAGCGGCCCGATCCCGGCCGACACCGCCGCGACGGCGCCGCCGCTGGAGCCCCCCGGCGTCAACGCCGGATCCCACGGGTTGCAGGTGACGCCGAAGACCGGGTTGCCGGTATAGCCCTGGACGGTCAGCTCCGGGACGTTGGTCTTGGCCAGGATCACCGCTCCGGCCGCGCGCAGGCGGAGGATCGGCGTTTCGTCCTCGTCGGCCATTCGCCCCGCGTAGAGCCGGCTACCCCAGCACGTCTCGAAACCGGCGACGTTCAGGCAGTCCTTGATGGTCACCGGCACGCCGTCGAGGGGCTCAGCGGTGCGCCCGATCGCCAGCGTGCCTCGCTCGCCACGGCGGCCCGCTCCGCCCCGTCGGGGTCGACGGCAATGAGGGCGTTGAGGGTCGGATTGACGACCTCGGCGCGCTCCAGGCAGGACCGCGCGGCCGCGACGGGGCTCGCCGTCCCGTCTGCGTAACGGCGGCACAGCGCGGCCGCCGAGAGGGTCCAGAGCGGGTCCATATCGTCCGTCCGATCGGTCCGGGTCATGTCTCTGCCTCGCGATGCGCGATCCACCGGGCAAGCGGGCCGGTCAGACCGGTGGCGGGTTTCGCGGGCGGGCGGGCGAAGCGCCCGGCCGTGGGCGGGCGTGTCCCGAGCCGCACCAGCGCCTGCGCCGGCCCAGAGCCGACGCCAGCGGATCGATCAGCGGGACCGGCACCGCGTCGCGCAGGGCGGTGGCCAAACCGGCAAGCGGCGCCCCTGCCAGGATCACCGTATCGGCTCCGTCCGCGACCGCGCGCTCGGCCAGGGCGAGGATCTCCGGCCGCAGCTCGTCCTGAACCTCGGTCACGGCCTGGAACGGCCGGCGCACCGCGTAGAGGCCGACGCAGCGCGCCGACAGCCCCGCCAGCGCCACGGCATCCTCGTACCAGGGCAGCAGCGCGGGCGAGAACGTGACGATCGCGAACCGTGCCCCGAGCTGGCATGCGGTCAGCATCGCCGCCTCGGCCATGCCGACCACCGGCAGGTCGAACAGTTCCCGCGCCGCGATCAGCCCGGGATCGCCGTAGGCCGCGATTACCGCGGCGTCGTGGCCGGCATGATGCGCGGCCAGCGTCTCCAGCACGGCAGCGCCGGCGAGCTGGGCCTCGGCGCGGCTCGCGATGTAGGGCAAGCCGGTCGCCGCGGTGAGCGCGGTGATCTGCACGTCTGGGGCGAGGGCTGCCTGCGCGGCCTGGGCCATGCGCGCGGTCATCGCCGCCGAGGTGTTGGGGTTGAGAAGCAGGATCCGCATGGGTCCTCGGAACGCGTCTTCGGGCGCTCAGCCGGCCAGCCGACGGGACAGACCGGCGACCCGTTCCATCACGACCGCCAGCACCACGGTGACCAGGATCAGCAGGCTGGAGGCCGCTGCCACTGTGACATCGAGGCGGCCCTCCAGATCCTGCCACATGCGGATCGGCAGCATGTCGGTGGCGGCATCGCGCAGGAACAGCGAGACCGGGACGTTGTCGAAGCTCGACATGAAGGCGATGAAGCCGCCGGCGAGGATGCCGGGCCGGATCATCGGCAGGGTCACTCGGCGGAAGGTGTAGAGGCGTGAGGCGCCCAGAGAGGTCGAGCTCTCGAGCAGCACCGGGTCCATCTGCGACAGGGCCGCGACGGTGGTGCGGACCACGAAGGGCACGCACACCACGGTGTGGCCGAGGACGAGGGTTAGCGGCGAGACCGGGATGCCGGCGAGGCTGAACAGCATCAGGGCGGCGAGCCCGAAGGCGAGCGCCGGCAGGACGAGCGGCGACAGGAACAGGCTGTCGAGGAGCCGGGCGGAGAGCCGCGGCGACCGGGCGATGGCCAACGCGGCGGCGGTCCCCATGACCGCCGACAGGAGGGTCGTCCATCCCGCCACCACGAGGCTATTCCAGGCGGCGGCCCGAAGCTGCTCGGCCTCCGCCAGCGCTGCGTACCAGCGCAGGGAGTAGCCGGGCGGTGGGAAGCGCAGGGAGAAGCCGCTGGTGAACGAGACCACCACGACGATCACGGTCGGCGCCGCGAGCAGGACGAGGCAGAAGCCGGCGAGCAGCAGGACGGTGCCGTGGAAGCTGAACCAGTCGACGTCGCGCCGCATGCTCGTCTTCATCGGCGCCCCTCAGGCTTGCGCGTAGCCGCGCGACAGGCGGCCCACGAGGTTGAAGACGGTCACGCAGGCCAGCACCGCCACGAGGAAGACGATCGCGATCGCCGCCGCGAACGGCCAATTGTTGAGGGACGAGGCCTGCTGGTACAGGTACATGGGCATGAACAGCATCTGCCCGCCGCCGATCAGCGACTGGGTGATGAAGGCGGTGATCGCCGCCGCGAAGGTGAGCAGGCAGCCCGCCACGATTCCCGGCAGGCAGAGCGGGAGTGTAACCCGGAGGAAGGTGCGCCACGCCCCCGCCCCGAGCGCCGCCGAGGCGTCGGCAAGGTTCGGGTCAATCCGCGACAGGGTGGTCACCAGCGGCAGGACCATCAGCGGCATCTGCACCTGCGCCAGCGCGAGGACAAGACCGGCCTCGGTGTAGAGCAGCTTCAGCGGCGTATCTGTCAGGCCGAGCGCCAGGAGGCTCGCGTTGACGATGCCCTGACGTCCGAGGATCACGATCCACGCAAAGGTCCGCACCACCACGCTGGTGAGCAGGGGCAGCAGCACGATCAGGGTCAGCAGGCCGCGCAGCCGGGCGGGCGCCCAGGTGAGGAGCAGCGCCAGCGGCAGGCCGAGCAGGAGGGTCAGCGCCGTGACCTCAACGCCGAGCCACAGGGTCACGCCCAGCACCCGCAGGGAGAACGGGTCGAGCAGGAACCGGGCGTATTGGTCGAGGCCGAACCGGGTCATGCCCGGATCGGCGTAGAAGCTGACGAGCAAGAGGAGCGCCAGCGGCGCCAGGAAGAAGACGAGGAAGAACGCCCCGAGCGGCAGCGCGAGGCGGATGTCGTAGGCCGCCGTCCAGGCACGGCCCGGGCGGCCGGGCGCCGCGACCGGGTCGGGCGCCACCGGCGCGTAGTCCACGGTCACACCCGGATTTCCCGATTGAAGCGCTCGATCCAGGCTGACCGACTGCGGTTGATCGCGGCCCAATCCTGGAACACCGACTTGCGCTTCAGATCTTCGGCGTCTTTGGCCAAGACCTTCTGGACTTCGCCCTCCATCGCCACCTTCCGGTTGGTCGGGACGATCAGATAGGGGCTCTGCATCAGCTTGGCCTGTACCTCCGGCGAGAGGGCGGCCTCGATCAGCTTGAAGGCGAATTCCTTCACTGGAGTGTTCTTGACGATGTGGATCGTCGTCTTGAAGGCGATGATGCCCTCCTTCGGCGCAGCGAACTCTACCGGCACGCCCCGGGCCTTCAGGATCTGGATCGCGTTGAAATTGCCTGGCCCGATATCGACCTGCTCCTGCTGATAGAGGGCCGCCAGGGCGCCGGGATTGGCCGCGACGGCGGCGAGATTAGGCTTCAGCGCCTCCAGCGCCTTGAAGCCGGGCTCGACATTGGTCTCCGAGCCCCCGTGCATCCGGGCGATCTCCACGAGGAAGCCGGTGCCGAGCGTCGAGTTCAAGTTGGTGATGCCGACCCGGCCCTTGTATTCGGGCTTCCACAGATCGGCCCAGGATGTCGGCGGCGTCTTCACCTTCTCGGGATTGTAGGTCAGCCCGACGATCTGGAAGAACGGGGCCGGGCCCATCGGCTCCTGCGCGTCCGCGATCAGATCCGCATAGTGGGCGGACTGAGCCACCGGATAGGGCTCGGCGAGGTCCTGGGCGATCGCCGTGAGCGCGGGACCGGGATCATGCAGCATTACGTCGATCGGCGGGTTGGTGCGGGCTGCCTGGACCTTGGCGATCTGATCGACCGAAAGCATCGGATCGAGGATGATGTCGCCGCCCGTGCTCTTGCGGAAGGCCGGGACCAGCACCGCCCGGTGAGCCTCTTCCCAGCTGCCCGTGAAGGTCGCGAAGACGAGCTTGCGGGCCTGGGCGTGGGACAGGCCGGGGAAGGCCTGCGTCGCGCCGAGGGTCAGGGCGCCGGCTAGGAGGCTGCGGCGGTGCAGGGGCATGGTCTGAGTCTCCTGGCGGCTCGGCTTCAGTGGCGGGGATCGGGAAAGACGCTGACCCGCTCGGGGGCGATCGGGCGCAGGCGCACATGCGTGCCGGGCGGCCGCGGGCCGGCGCCCGCCGCACGGGCCTCGGCGGTCTTCAGGCGCGCGCCGCCCTCTAGGCGGATCTCGTGGACCAGCGTGGCGCCGAGCGGCAGGCCGATCTCGGCGACACCGTCGAGCCCCGCCCCATCCTTCTCGAAGGCGACGTGCTCGGGCCGTAGGCAGGCGGCCACCCGCGTTCCATCCGGCAGCGCGGTGACGGTGGGAAGCAGGCCGCCGTCCTCCAGCGCCACCGCGCGGCCGAGCCCCGGCTCAGTCACGAGGCGCCCGTGCAAGATGTTGGCAGTGCCCACGAAGGTGTTGACGAACAGCGTCTCGGGGCGGTCGTAGACGTCGGTCGGCGGCGCGAACTGTTCCAGGCGGCCGGCATTCAGCACGGCGACCCGGTCGGCCATCGACAGGGCTTCCTCTTGGTCGTGCGTGACGATCAGCGTGGTGGTGCCGGCGTTGCGCTGGATGCGCTTGATCTCGATCTGCATGTCGAGGCGCAGGTTCTTGTCGAGCGCCGCGAAGGGCTCGTCGAGGAGCAGGATCGAGGGTCGCACCGCGAGCGCCCGGGCGAGCGCCACGCGCTGCTGCTGACCGCCCGACATCGCCCGCGGAAAGCGATCCGCCAGATGCTCCAGACGCACGAGCGCCAGCATCTCGGCCACCCGCACCTTCTGCTCGGCCCGCCCGACGCCCCGCGCGGCGAGCCCGTAGGCGACGTTTTCGGCCACGCTCATGTGGGGGAACAGGGCGTAGTTCTGGAACACGATGCCGACGGTGCGGCGGTTCGGCGGCAGGTGATCGACCGCCTGCCCCCCGACGATGACGCGTCCCTCGGTCGGCTTCAGGAAACCGGCCACCGCCCGCAACAGGGTGGTCTTGCCGCAACCGGAAGGCCCGAGCAGCGCGACGAGTTCGCCGCCCTTGATGTCAAGGGTCACAGTATCGACGGCAAGCGCGGTGCCGTAGCGCTGCGTGATCCCGTCAAGGATCAGGGAGGTTCCGGCTCCGGTCGCGGCGCTCATGGTCGGGCCTCCGCGTTCGCCGCGAACACGCTGCCCCGCGTGGCGAGATCCGCGGTGCCGCAGCCCGCGAGGGCCAGACCCTTCCATAGGGTGACGGCGACCGAGTCGAGGACCGGCACGCCGAGCTCGGCCTCAAGCGCCGGCGCGAGAGCCGCGCCGGCGAGGTTCGTGCAGACGATCGCCACCGCGTCGACGCCCTGGGCCGCCACCGCCCGGACCATCTCGGTGATCGCCTTCGCGCCGACCTCGGCGAAGGCGAAGTTCTCCGACAGGCCGCAATGACGCTCGGCGGCGCAGTCGAAACCGGCCGCCCCCCAGTTCGCCTGGATCTGCCGCTGCACGTCGCCCGTGTAGGGGGTCACGAGACCGATCCGGCCATAGCCCCGGGCGCGGAACAGGTCGCGGAAGGCGAGGGACGCGGTGGAGGCGGGGCAACCGGTCCGGTCCTCGATCGCGTCGCGCAGGCGCTCGTCCGAATCGAAGCCGAGCCAGGCGCCGGACGTTCCGTTCCACAGGATCGTCGCCACCCGGGCATCGGCGAGGAGTTCGGCGGCAGCCAGGATCGGCTCGGGATCGAATTGGCCCAGGGCCGCTCGCGTCAGGCCGATCTGCGTCACCCGGAAGCGTGAGAAATGCGCGCTCACCTGCGCGCAGCCAGCGAGCAGATGCGCGGTGGCGGGTTCCAGCACGCTGTTCGGCGAGGGCGTGAGCATGCCCAGACGCGTCGTCCCGTTCGGTCTCGCCATCGCATCCGTCTCCAATGCCGCGAGCATCTTCCAGGTGCGACGGACCAACAAGGCATTTTCTGCATGTTGCATGCAATTTGCGCAAATGCCCGCTACGGCAACACTTGGATGCCAAAAACGGATCACCGACCCGGCGATCGGATGCGCTAGGCTGGTGCCGTGGAGTTGGGAAATCGATGGACGTTGTCGCACGCCCCAGGGGCCGCCCCCGCAAAGCCCTGAGCGTCCCGGTCGCGCCGCTCCCGCGGACCGGCTTGCACGAGCAGGCGGCCAGCCGGCTCAAGGACATGATCGTCCGCGGCGTGCTGCCGGCAGGCGCATCCCTGGTCGAGAAGGACCTCTCGGTCGCGCTCGGGGTTTCCCGCACGCCGTTACGGGAAGCCCTCAAACTCCTGGCGGCCGAGGGTCTGGTCGAACTGCATCAGAATCGGAGCGCGCGCGTCCCGGACTGGGAGCCGGAGGAGGTCCTTGAACTGTTTGAGGCGTTGGCGGGCATCGAGCGGCTGACGGCGGAACTCGCCGCATCGCGGATCTCCGACGTCCTCTTGGACGATCTCCGCGAGAAGCAGGCGCGGCTCGATTGCATGCACCGGGACAAGGTGCTCGACGCCTATTTCGCCCTCAATCAGGAGATCCACCGCACGATCGTGACGGCGGCCCACAACCGGCCGCTGGCCGAGGCCCACGCGCCGCTCCAGGCCCGGGCCCAATGGGCGCGCCTGCGGGCGCTCTCAACCGGCAGCCGTTGGGAGGAATCCGCGCGAGAACATCGAGACCTGTTTAGGGCCCTCGAGGTGCGCGATGCCACGGGAGCAGGCGCCATCGCCTATCGGCACGTGCTGCGCACCGGTGTCGTTATCGCCGAAACCCTGAGGGCGCAGCGCGCGAAGGCCTCACCCGGCGGGACGTGAACAACCGCGCATGCTGCTGTCGAACATCGCCCCGCGCGTCGCAAGCTGCGCGAAGCTGGCGAGACGGCCCTATTTCAGAACGGGCAGGAAAATCCAATATCCGTGACGTCTATGGACCCAACCGCCAAAAACCTGCGCAGCGGTCACGCATTTTTTCGACCAGCACCTGAGATGACCGCGTCTGGCGAGCTGTGGATGGCAACGTCTGCTTGCAGGATTGTATCGCAGCCAATTCTATGGCCGGGATGGGCGCAAAGTCGAAGGTCCGCTCTTGGCGAGAGGCCAGCCTTGTTTCGGCACAGCGCCCTTGTCTAAGCCGGGCTAAATCGAGATCTCGGCCGCCTTCACCGACAGGCGGCGGGATGTCCCATCGAAGCGGGCGATGTTGCGCGTGGCGAACAGGATCAGCGCTGCGAGGGCCAGCATCGCGCCGTCGAAGGCGAGAAAGACCGGATCGACATGCGCCTCGCCATTGAGCTGGAGCGCGGCGCTACGCCCAAGGTCCGCAAATGCGACAGCTCCGAACAGCCCGGCCGCCACCGTCAGCGTCTCGGTCCAAACGCGGCGGTGTGGGCGCAGGAAGCCCGACAGGGCTACGAGGAGCCACACTGCGAAGAACGCCCGGATCTCCCACTCGGCCCGGTCCGACAGCGCGGCGGGCAGGAGCCGGTTGGCCAGGAAGTACCCTGCGAGCGCCGCCGGCAGCCCGGCAATCGTCGCGACGTTCAGGCCCTGGACGAGCCGAAGGCCGAGGCTCCGGGACGTATTCCTTTTGGGCAGGCGCGCCGCCGACCAGAGCAGTAGACCGGTGGCCACCATGGCGCTGCCGGCGAGGCCGCACAGGAAGAACAGGACCCGCAGCGCCGGGCCGGCGAAATGCGCCTCGTGCAGGCCGACCATCGTGGTAAAGGTCTTGGTCGCCGGTTGCAGGCCGCCCGCGCGGACCTCCAGGACGTCGCCCTTCACTCCGTCGAAGGCGATCTGCGGGTGCTCGTGGGAGAGCCCGTGCGGCTCCTCGAACACCGCCACCACCGTGGCCTGAGCGTCCTTCGGGTTGACGATGGTGATCCGCTCCAGGGGCTCCGAGGTCATCTCCAGAGCGCGCGCCACCAACGGCCCGATGGGGACCAGCGTGCCGGGCCGGCCGGCGGGCGGACGTGGGGCGGTGATCTGGCCGGACTCGGCGAAGTAGCGCTGGCTGTCGCCGCGATAGGCCGTGCTCACGCCCCAGGGCACGTACATCACCATGAGCGTGGCGAGCCCGGTATAGGTGATCATCAGGTGGAACGGCAGGGCGAGCACGCCCGTGACGTTGTGCGCGTCGAGCCAGCCCCGCTGAGCGGACTTGTCCCGGCGGAAGGTGAAGAAGTCGGCGAAGATGCGCCGGTGCGTGACGACGCCAGAGATCAGCGCTACCAGCATGATCATCGCGCAGGCGCCGACGACCCACCGGCCCCAGAGCGGCGGCAGGTTCAGCTCGAAGTGGAAGCGGTAGAGGAAGTCACCGCCGCGTGTCGCGCGCATGATGGCTGGCGCGCCCGTATCGGGATCCAGGAGGACGTGCCCGGGCGGGCGGCCCGGCCCCGTCCGCCAGAACAGCTCCAGCACCGGCCGCTCGGCCTGCGGCAGGGTGATGAACCACGTTCGCGCGCCGCCCGCATGCGCCTGCAGGTGGGCGACGCCGCGCTCGGCCGCCGCCGCGAGATCCGCCGGCCCGAACGTCCGGTCGGTGCGGAGTTCGGGCCGCATCCACTGCGAGATCTCGCTCCGGTAATAGCTCGCCGTGCCCGTCACGAAGACAGCAAACAGCACCCAGCCGACGACGAGACCCGACCAGGCATGGAGCCACGCCATCGACTGCCGGAAGGTTTTGCCCACGGCCTGATCCTCACCAGCGGTAGCGCAGGGTCGCGTAGACCGTGCGCGGCAGGCCGTAGTAGCAGCCGGAATAAGTCAGGCAGCCGGTCACGTAGCGCTCATCGAGCAGGTTCTGCACGTTGAGCTGCGCGCTGAGGCCGGCCAGCCGCGGATCGAGATGCTTCATGTCGTAGGAGGCGACGGCGTCGACCAGCACGCTCGCCGGCACCTGGAAGGTGTTGGCCGGATCGCCCCAGGACGGCCCCAGATAGCGCACGCCGCCGCCGAGACCGAGGCCGAGCAGCGGGCCCTCGGTGAAGCGGTAGTCGACGAACAGCGAGGCCGTCGTGTCCGGCACCTGCACCGGGCGAAGGCCCTGAAGCGGCACTGGCCGGCGGGTCAGGTCGTTCGTGGTGAAGCCGGTATCGCGGACGTTCCGAATATCGAGGAGCGAGAAGCCGCCGATCAGGTTGAGGCCCTCAGCGATGTTGGCCCGCGCCTCGAACTCGACGCCTTGCACGCCGACCTCTCCGGTCTGCACCACGAAGCCCGGATTGACCGGGTCGGTGGTGGTCGCGTTCGAGCGGCGGATGTCGAAGAACGCGGTGGTCAGCAGGATGTCGGTGCCGGGGGGCTGGTACTTGATGCCGGCCTCGTACTGGTTGCTGGCGATCGGGTCGGGGATGCGGCCGGCCGAGCCGAGAGCCCGGTCGAAGATGCGGCCGTTGACGATCGGCTCGAAGGCCTCGCTGTAGGAGACGTACGGGGCGACGCCGCTGTCGAACAGGTAGAGCAGGCTGGCGCGGCCGGTGAAGGCCTCGGCCGGCACGTCCTGGATGGTCAGCCCGTTCGGCGAGAAGGTGCGGGTCGGGCCGGTCTGCCGGGCGGTGTCGTAGCGGCCTCCGAGCGTCAGGATGAAGCCGTCGAACTTCGCCTGATCCTGGAAGTAGACGCCGGTCTGCTGCGCGTCGATCCGCGAGGTCGCCGTGAAGGCCGGGAAGTTGATCGGTAGGTCATGATCGGGCGCGAGCGCGTTCAGGCTCGTCGTCGCCGGGAACGGCCCGGTGACGGACCGCGTGCTGAAGGTCCGGTGATCCACGCCGAGCAGCGCCGTGTGGGCGATCGGGCCGGTGTCGAAGTTGGCGATGAAGTTGTTGTCCATCGTGTAGGCTTCGATGTCGACCTGGGTGCCGCCGACCGAGCGGCCGATGATCGGCCCGCTCGTGTAAGGGCCGTTGACGTCGCCGAAGGTCGTGAACACGCTGCGGTAGTCGCCATTCGAGCGCAGGTAGCGGCCAGCCGAGTGGAAGCGCAGGTTCTCGGTGATGCGGTGGTCGAACAGGTACTCGATGGAGGCCTGTGTGCGGTCGGAGCGCTCGATGTTGCGGTCGCCGTCATAGAAGTTCACCGGCAGCCGTCCGAAGATGCCGTTGCCGAAGTTGCGCGGGAACACCGTGCCGACGGCGGGGAAGCCGCCGTAGAAGCCCGAGAACGGATCGCGCTGGTAGTTGGCGATGATCGTGAGCGAGGTGTCGGTGGACGGCCGCCATGTGATGCTCGGGTTGATGAAGGCGCGCTCGATCTTCGTGGTCGCGGCCGGCCCGTCGCCGTTCCAGCCGAGGCCGATGACCCGGTAGGCGAACTGGTCGGCCAGCCCTGGGATGTCGGACTCGATCGGGCCGCCGACGTCGAAGCCGCCGCGCACCTCGCTGAAGCCGCCGCCCTGGACGAAGATCTCGCCGTGGCGGACGAATTGCGGGACCTTCGAGACGAGGTTGACGATGCCGCCCGGCCCGGACTGCCCGTAGAGGACCGAGGCCGGGCCCTTGATGATGTCGACGCGCTCCAGGCGATAGGGATCGACCGTGGGGAAGGCGTCGCGGCTGGTCGGCAGCGCCATGTTGTCGAGGAAGATCGGGGCAGTGAAGCCGCGGATGGAGAACTGCTCCAGGCGCGTCGAGCCGGCGCCGCCCCGCTGCTCGGTGGTGACGCTCGGAGTGTAGCGTAGCGCCTGGTTGATGGTCAGCGCGTTCTGATCCTCGATCTGCTGGCGTCCGATGACGGAGACCGACTGTGCGGTCTCCAGGATGGGCGTGTCGGTCTTCGTGCCGACCGTGCTGCGGCTGGCGACATATCCGGGCACCGGTCCATTCGGGCCGCCGCGCCCATAGAGATCGTTGTTCAGGGTGCGCCCACTCGCCTCTCCCATGACGCTGAGTTCGGAAAGTTCAACGTCCGTAGCGGGGGCGATTTGAGCGAAGGACGGCGAGCAAATAGCGAGAACAGACGTTGCTGATAATAAACCAACGGGCGACGAATTCCGCAAGAAGTACGCCGCGCGGCGGATGACTGTCGCAGCACTATAGTTCGACATTACACCGACTCTAAACCACGATCGTCCTACGCGATCGCGAGCATGACTCAGCTATCACGGATCCGTGATCGGTGTGTGCTACATGAGACACATTGTTTCGGAATGTACTTTGGCATTTCTCTAATGAGAATGAGGGTTTCAGATCATCGGCGCCGGGTGCTTCAACGCACCGATCCAGCACCGTGCGTCTGGAACCTGGCAGTTGTAGAGATGACGATGAGAGAGACCGGCGTGGGTTTGATGCTCGGGCTCAGCCGGACCTGCCGAGCTGAGTAGGCTCTTCCCCATCGTGTAGAAGCGCATTGTTCAAAGGGAACAGCCGATCAAACGACAAGCTCAATGTCTGCTCTTGGAAAGCGTCCGAGGTGGCTTGAATGGCCGAAATGGGCGCAAAGCCGAAGGTCCGCTTCTGGGCCTCGACCCAACTTCCGCTGTTGACCCAAAGCAGGCTCTCGAAATGTCCGCTCCCGGGCAGCGTGAGCTCCCCTTGAAATGTTCCCTCTGCGTTCTCATGATGGTGTCTTGGCCGCGCGCAAACAGGGGCGCCTGATGAGGCAGCTCGAGATTGAGAACCAGCTTCGAGATGTGGTCAGCCGCATCGTGGTTCAGGTCGAGCTAGCAACCTCTCAGGGACGGACCGACATCAACCTTGCGCTCGAGGATGCCTTCATCCCGATCCTGAAGTCGGTCTACAACTTGCCCCACCTTATCAATTTGAACAGGAAGCAGAAGAACTATCCCGGTATCGATCTCGGCGACGACCACGACCGCGTCGCGTTCCAGATCACGTCGGCGACGACGCTCGACAAGGTGAAGGCCACCGTCCGCCAGTTCATGGATCGGGCCTATTACAACACTTTCGACGAGCTGTTCATCCTTATGCTAGCGAGAAAGCAGGCCTCGTACAGCCAAGCGTCGTCAACGAGCTGCTGACGGACCAATTCGGCTTCAACTGCAAGAAGCACATCATCGACCTCGGCGATCTCCTCGGCAGGTGTCCGGCCTGCGGCTCGCCGCGCAGGAGAGGGTACTGGCAGAGTTCAAGCACATCCTGGGCGAAGTCGACGCCTTCATCAGTTTCAGCTCGGAAGGGGTGGCTACACCGACGGCGATCACGTCCAACCTGCAGCGGATCCGGCTGCCCGAGGCCGCTTACGTCGCCGAGCTCACGATCGGCGACCAGGCCGTGATCGCCCGGGCCAAGGCGGAGCTCAACTACAAGGGCAAGGCCAAGAGCCGCAAGTCCGTAGTCAAGATGGCGCTACTTCTGAACGGCGTCGAGACCGACGCCTGGGTCTGTCATGACAATAAGCTGTTCGCATTCCTCGATATCGAGCAATGCGGGCTGCGCAGTGTCGTCGACGAAGGCTCAGCGGAGCGGCTGGAGATCTCCGACCTTGCCAACTCGCCCGAGCTGGATAACGTCAACATCCTGAAGCAGCTACTCTCTGCCGAAACCCGGGAGCAGTTGAAGAAGCATCACGTTCGCAAGCATGCCAAGGACGGGTTCTTTTTCTTCGGTCCCGTCGAGGAAGGCCAGATCGAACGGAAGGAGACGTGGGTCGGCAAAAAGGCCGCGACCCGGCGGGTCTATGAGCTGAAGTACCAGCGCAAGGACCCGACGAAGGTCGCCCACCACACCCATTTCTCCTTTGATTTGACCTTCACGAAGCTGGACGGCGACTGGTACGCGCAGATCGTGCCGAGCTGGTATTACTCGTACAACGGCTATGTCAGATCGCATTGGCACGAGGACCTGCTGTCGTCGCAGAAGCGGCTTGAACATAACGCCAGCGTCCGGAACATGGTCCGCTTCGTCGCCCACTTCCTGTCCAAGCTGGACGATGCCGAGGATGACCGCCTGCAATTCCTGTCGTTGCTGGAATTCGACGTCGCGGAGGTCGATGAGGCCGATCAGGTCGAGGGCGACGAAGACGACGATCTGGCTGAAGGAACTGCCGCATGAAGCTGACCACGCTGGCGGAACCGCTGCTGGAGTTTGGTACCGGCACCCACATCTGCCCCCGCACTGGGATCGAGCACATGGGTGTCTACGACAAGCGCGACGAGCTGCGCCGGACAGAGCTGCGGATAGGAGTTGTCGGCCGCGGCGAGGGAGTCGATCTCCTCGACGAGTGGCTGGAAAAATGCCGGATCGGCATTGAGCGCAAGAAAGAGTCGAAGCTGCTGAATCTGTTCCGTGGCTTCGGCGGGATCAACCAAAACTATGGCTTTCTGACAAAACTGATCAACTCGCCGCAGTACACCCGCACCCTAAAGAAGTCCGACATCACGGAAGTCGTGAAGATGGCCTCTCGCGTCGATCGCATCGAGCGCGCCGTCGAATTGTACTACGAGCAGATCCGCTTCCTGGCCGAGAACAGGGCCGTCGATGTGATCGTCTGTGTCATGCCGAACGAGATGTTCGATTCCGTAACGATGGCCGATAACGACGACTCGGACGAGCATGATCTGGAGCACAACTTCAGGCGCATCCTCAAAGCAAAGTCGATGCACCTCGGCACACCGCTTCAGCTCGTACGCGAAAAGACTATCCTCATCACGAAGTTCGCTGGCGATCAGCAGGATCCAGCCACCAAGGCGTGGAACTTCTGCACGGCACTGTACTACAAGGGCAACCGCACGATCCCGTGGCGCCTAGTCGAAGATACGGCGAAGCTGCGGTCCTGCTACATTGGGATCGGGTTCTACAAGAGTCGGGATGGAGCGACGCTCTCGTCCAGCCTTGCTCAGGTTTTCGGACGAGTTCGGGCACGGTATCATCCTCCGCGGCACCCCAGTCTCGATCGACAAGAAGAACCGGCACCCGTACCTAAACGAGGAGCAGGCTTACGAGCTGTTGCGTGATGCCCTGGACGAGTATGACCGAGCCCTCGAGCACATGCCGGCGCGAATTGTGATCCACAAGTCCAGCTATTTCCGTGACAGTGAGCGAGCCGGCTTCCTGCGGGCGCTCGACGAAAAGGGCATCCGGTCGAAGGATTTCGTCGCGATCACCGACACCGACATTAGGCTCTTCGGCGACAGTGACTATCCTCCGAAGCGTGGCACCATGCTGACGATCTCAGAGACTGAGGGCGTGCTCTACACTCGTGGGACGGTCGATTTCTACAAGACCTATCCGGGTATGTATGTGCCGAATCCGCTGAAGATCACCGCCTACGAGCAGGATTCATCCCTCGAAAGCTTGTTCGACGAGATCCTCGGGCTGACGAAAATGAATTGGAACAATACCCAGATGGACGGCCGGCTGCCAATCACGCTGGAATGCGCTCGGAAGATCGGTGACATCATGAAATATGTAGATCCAACAGAGAAGCCGCAGGTCAGTTACAGTTTCTACATGTAGCCCGACTTAAAATAGTTACCGTTCGGTCCTAAGCCCTGAGGAGAACCCTGGGGGAAGCAGCTGTCCTGAACGGGCGCAGGCTGATTCTGAGCTGACAGTCCTCGCGAGTGTCGGCTTTTGGGCAGGCAGCCAATGTCGGCTGTTGGCGCGATTCAGACCTTAAGACATCCTTGTGATCCGACTGCGCGAAGCCGTTAGAGAGCTAGAAAATCTAGGTAATTTTTCTTATATGTAGTCGAGGGCACTGATCGGCTGAAAAGCGGCAGATAACTGAGTCAATAGGCAAACAACTGAGTCAAATGTCATCGAGGACGATGCCGTGGACGGGGCCGAGCGCCACCGCCACAGCCACGCGATCGCGGTGATCGCGCAGGCCGGCTCGGTCCGCACCGCCCTGGACGCCGCCGCCCGCATGGCCACGCTCCTGGCCGATGCGGCGCTGCCGCTCGCCGGCTGCCGGCTCGTGACCCTGCGGGTCCGCGCCATCAAGGCGCGCCGCGACGCCCGGACCGGCGAGGCCCGGGCGAGCCTGACGGTCGAGGCCGTCACCGAGATCCTGTGAGGGGAGGGGGCCGATGGGCGCGCAGAAGGGCAAGGACCTGCTGATCCGGGCCGGGGACGGCGCGGGCGGCTTCGTGGCCGTGGCGGGCCTGCGCACCCGCCAGATCACGCTGAACGCCGAGACCGTGGACGTCACCAACGCCGATTCCGCTGGGCGCTGGCGGGAGCTGCTCGCCGGCGCCGGCGTGCGCCGGGCCGCGATCGCGGGCTCCGGGGTGTTTCGCGACCAGGCCTCGGACGCGCGCCTGCGGCTGATCTTCTTCGAGGGGGTGATCGAGACCTTCCAGATCGTGGTGCCGGCCTTCGGTCTCCTGGAGGGCCCGTTCCAGATCGCGAGCCTCGAATACCGCGGTGACCACGCCGGCGAGGTCACCTTCGACATGAGCCTCGATTCGGCGGGTGCGCTCGCCTTCGCGGCGGCCTGAGCCGAGGGGAGTCCGATGGTGAACCGGATCCGCGGCGCGGTGCCGCTCGACCTCGCGGGCGAGCGCTACACCCTCTGCCTCACCCTCGGGGCGCTGGCCGAGCTGGAATCCGCCCTCCAGGCCGGCGACCTCGCGGGGCTCGCCGCGCGCTTCGCGGGCGGGCGGGTCTCGGCGCGGGACCTGATCGCCCTGCTGGGGGTCGCCCTGCGGGGCGGCGGCCACGACCTCGACGACGCGGCGGTCGCCCGGCTGCCGCTCGCCGGCGGGCTCGACGCCGTCTCGGAAGCCCTCGGTGCTGTGCTGGCGGCGGCCTTCGGGGAGGCGCCGGGCCCGGCAAACCCTCCTCGGAGCCGTCCGTGACCGCGTCGCGATCGGGGGCGGCTCGCGACCCTGGCGGCTTTCCGTGGGACGACGCCCTGGCGCTCGGCCTCGGGGTGCTGCGCTGGCGGCCGCAGGACTTCTGGGCGGCGACGCCGCGGGAGTTCGCCGCGGCCCTCGGCCGTCGCGCCGGTCCGGAGCCCCTGAGCCGCGCCGCCTTCGCGCGCCTGCCCGCCGATTATCCAGACCCGGACGCCCCCGCGTCCTGACGATCGGTGCCGTCCACAAGCGTGGGCACTCCCGCGCTCGGCCTCATCCTGAGGTGCCCGCGCCAGCGGGCCTCGAAGGAGGGGGACGGGTGGGGCAACCCGGATTTGAGCCTCCGTCACGACAGGGCCCGCCGATGACCGAAACCGAATCCGACACGCCGGCTGCCGCACGGATCGCGCAGCTCGAAGCCCTCGACCGGCTCGCGCAGAATTTCGGCCGCAGCCTGGACGCGGCGCTGACCCGGGGTGCCGCCTCGGGGCGCAGCCTCGACGGCGTGCTGACCACCATCGGCACCCGGCTCGCCGGCGCGGCGGCCCGGGCGGCGGGCGGCTCGATCCAGTCGGGCCTCACGGGCTTGATCAACACCGTGCTGGGTGCGGGCTCCGAGACCGGCTTCGCGCGCGGCGGCGTGTTCCGGGGCGGGCGGGTCCAGCCCTTCGCGGCGGGCGGGGTCGTGGCCGCGCCGACCTACTTCCCGATGGCGGGCGGCACCGGCCTCATGGGCGAGGCCGGCCCCGAGGCGATCCTGCCGCTGGGGCGCGGCCCGGACGGCCGCCTCGGCGTCGCGGCCGGAGGCGCCGCGGCCCGCCCGGTCTCGGTCACCGTCCACATCGCGACCCCCGATCCGGCGGCCTTCCGCCGCTCGGAGGCGCAGGTGACCGCGAGCCTCGCCCGCGCCGTGGCGCGGGGCCAGCGGGCGACGTGAGGATCACGCCGCCTTCCGGGTCTCCGCGTCCCGCGCGCGGCTGCGGCGGCCGTCGACGCTGACCGGGGCCACGCCCTGGATCGTCACGCGCCGGACCACCCGGGGCTCGTCGCCGTAATCGTCCACCGCGCGGTGGACGGTCGCCCGGTTGTCCCAGATCGCCACGTCGCCTGTCCGCCAGGACCAGCGCACCGTGTTCTCGGGCCGGGTCGCGTGGTCGTGGAAGATCGCCAGCAGGTGCTGCGAATCCGCCGTGGTCAGCCCGAGGATGCGCTGGATGAAATGGCCGACGATCAGGGAGCGCTCGCCGGTCTCCGGATGCACGTGGACCAGCGGGTGCTCGGTCTCGAACACGGTCTTGGTGAAGACTTCGTCGTAGCGCCGCCGCCCGGCCTCCGAGACGTTCACCCGCCCGCCGACATAGTCGTAGACGTTGGAGTGCAGCGCCCAGAGCTTGTCGGCGAGGTCGCGCAGGGGTTCGGGCAGGTCGGCATAGGCCGCCGCCGTGTTGGCCCAGAGCGTGTCGCCGCCATAGGCCGGGAGCGTCACCGCGCGCAGGATCGAGATCGCCGGGTAGGCCGGCACGAAGGTCACGTCGGTGTGCCAGGAACTCGCCCGCTCGCCGCGGCTGCCGTCGATGTCGAGGATGCCCGCCGTCCCCGCGAGCGACGGCACGGTCGGGTGCGGGACGAGGTCGCCGAGGCGCCGGCCGAACGCCTCCTGCCCGGCCTCGTCGAGGGTCTGGTCGCGGAAGAAGACGACCTTGTGGGTGGTCAGCGCCTGCCGGATCGCCGCCACGGTCCCGGCCTCGAGATCGCCCGAGAGGGCGACCCCGCGGATCTCCGCGCCGATGCGGCCGGCGACGCGGCGGATGTCGAGAGCGGGGGCGGATGCGTGCAGGGGCTGAGGATTGGCGCTCATCAAAGGATTCCCTGGCGGAATGGCGTCGCGTCGTGCGGATCGCGCGATGAAGCGAGATGTGCGGGCCGAAAGGACTTCAGAGACCATCCGCTTCGGTGTGCCGATCTTCGATCAACCGCCGTCTTGTGTCGATGAACGGCACTTTTGATTTTACGGCTCCTCCCGAAAGACTTTTTTCAGCTGCTGCGATCCGGCAGCGATGACGTTCCCCGACGTCGCCAGACCGAGCCGAGGCAGGGCACCGCGATCGTCCTTGCGAGCGGAGCGAAGCAATCCAGCGGCGCCACGGTCACCGATGCCGCGCTGCTCTGGGTCGCGTCGCTGCGCTCGCGATGACGGCGGTGGCGTGGATGACCGGCGCGGCCCTGTCGCGACCCGAACCGGAGAGGCCCGTCATGGCCGACGACTTCCACGAGGTGCTGTTCCCCCTCGACGTGTCCCTGCGCGCCGGCGGCGGCCCGCAGCGGCTGACCGAGATCGTGACCCTGGCCTCGGGCCGGGAGCACCGGAACGGCCGCTGGGCCGATTCCCGCCGCCGCTACGATGCCGGCTTCGGGATGCGCGGCCTCGACGCGCTGCACGCCGTGCTGGCCTTCTTCGAGGAGCGCCGCGGCCGTCTCTACGGGTTCCGCTTCCGCGATCGGATCGACGGCCGCTCCGGGCCGCCGGGCCGGCCGGTCGGCCCCCTCGACCAGCCGCTCGGCACCGGCAACGGGGTCACCGCCACCTTTCCGCTGGTGAAGACCTACGGCGCCGGCTTCGCGCCCTATCGCCGCCGGATCGCCAAGCCGGTGGCCGGCAGCGTCCGGGTGGCGGTCGGCGGCCGGGAGGTCGGGCCCGAGGCCTTCGCGTGCGATCCCGCCACCGGCCTCGTGACCTTCGCGGCCGGCCATGCCCCGGAGCCGGGCGCCGCCGTGACGGCGGGCTTCGCCTTCGACGTGCCGGTCCGCTTCGACACCGACGAGCTGACCATCGACCTCGCGGCCTTCACGGCGGGCGAGATCCCGAAGGTGCCGCTCGCCGAGATCGTGCCGTGAGATAGGGGGCGCGCTGAGAACCGCGTCGCCGCGCCGGATGTTCGGCACCGTCATTCCGGGCTCCGCTGCGCGGCCCCGGGATGACGGCGCGCGATGGCCGAGGTCGTCAAGGCGGTCCTGCGCTAGCGCGCCGAGCGGAGGCGAGACATCGCCTTCATCCGACCCCAGGCCCTGAGGGGGAGCACCATGCGCGACATCCCGGAGGCTTTCGCGGCCCATCTCGCCGGGGGCGTGACCACCCTGTGCCGCTGCTGGTCCCTGCGGCGGCGGGACGGGGTCAGCCTCGGCTTCACCGACCACGACCGCGACCTCACCGTCGCAGGCCTCGTCCACGAGGCCCGGACCGGGCTGGAAGCGGCCGAGGCCAGCGCCGAGCTCGGCTTCGCCGTCTCGGGCGGCGACGTGGCCGGGGCGCTCAGCAGCTTCGGCCTCACCGAGGCCGACATCGCCGGCGGCCTCTACGACGAGGCTACCGTGGAGACCTGGCTGGTCGACTGGACCCATCCCGGGACGCGGCTGCTCCTCGACCTCGCCACGATCGGCGAGATCCGTCGGGAGGGCGACGCCTTCGTGGCGGAGCTGCGCGGCCTCACGCACCGGCTCGATGCCGAGCGCGGCCGGACCTACCGAGCCACCTGCGGCGCCGCTCTGGGCGACGCCCGATGCCGGGTCGACCTCGCCCCGTGGCGCACCACCGGCCAAGTGACCGGTGTTCCGGAACCCGCAACGCTCTCGGTCGCGCTGGCCGGCGGCTTCGCGGACGGCCTGTTCACCGGCGGCCGTCTGACCTGGACGGAGGGGGCCAATGCCGGGTTCGCGGCGGATGTGCGTCTCCAGCTCGGTGCGCTGCTCGAGCTCTGGAGCGCGCCGCCGCGGCCGGTCGCGGCCGGCGACGCCTTCACCGTCACGGCCGGGTGCGACAAGCGCCTCGCCACCTGCCGCGACCGGTTCGCCAACGCGGTCAACTTCCAAGGCTTCCCGCACATGCCCGGCAACGACGCCGTGATGCGGGCGGTGCCGGGCTCGGACCACGCCCTCGACGGCGGGAGCCTGTTCCGATGAGCGCGATGCGGCGGGATGTCGGCGCGGCGGCGCTCGGCGAGGCGCGCCTGTGGCTGGGCACGCCCTACCGGCATCAGGCCTCGCTCCGCGGGGTCGGCTGCGACTGCCTCGGGCTGCTGCGCGGGGTCTGGCGCGGGCTCTACGGCGCCGAGCCCGAGGCGGTGCCGCCCTACAGCGCCACCTGGGCGGAATCGGCCGCCCCCGGCGCCGACCCGCTCGCCGCGGCGGCGGCCCGCCATCTCGTGCCGGTGCCGGATGCGCCCGCGGCCTGCGCGCCGCGCGCGGGCGACGTGCTGCTCTTCGCGTTCCGCCGTCACCTGCCGGCCCGGCACTGCGCCATCGCCACCGGCGACGGCGCGATGATCCACGCCCATGACGGCGCGGTGGTTGCCGAGGTGGCGCTGACCGCGTGGTGGCGGCGGCACCTGACGGGGGTGTTCCGGTTTCCGGAGGCCTTCTCAGGCCGCTGCGGCGATGCGGAGTTCGACCTGTAACCCAGCTGCGGTGAGCATCGAGACCAACGAGTCGATGGCGAAGAGGTCGATCTTCCCGCGCATCAAGTCCGAGACGCGCGGTTGCGTGACGCCGAAGATCTTTGCCGCTTGCGCCTGGCTGAGACCTGTTCGCTCGACGTGATCGCGCAGTGCCATCATCAAGGCCGACCGGATGCGCATGTGCGCGGCTTCAGCCGGCGAGTCCTCAATGGCGTCCCAGACGCTGTCGAATTTTTGATCGATCAAGACTGTAACTCACGAACGAGATCTGTGTATCGGTGCTTCGCCACTCCGATATCGGCGGATGCCGTCTTCTGCGTCGTCTTGCGGAAGCAGTGCAGAATGAACACGGCGTCCGAGAATTTCGCCACGTAGATCACGCGAAAGGCGCCGCCGGGGTCCCGGATGCGGATCTCCCGGACACCCGGACCGATCGACGGCATCGGCTTCCAGTCGTCCGGATCGCGGCCGGATTGAACGCGGTCGATCTGATAGCCGGCGGCGCGCCGGGCCTCCTGAGGAAAAGCCCGCAAATCATCGAGCGCGCTTCCGCGGAACACCACGCCTTTCGGCCCCCGACCCACAGCTTCCCCCGAACGCTGCGACCGAAGCTGGAATATACAAATTTTTGTATAGGTCGCAATCGCCATCGCACCCGACTGTCCCGGAGCCCCGCCATGGCGACGCTGATCCTGTCCTCGGCCGGCACGGCACTCGGCACCGCGCTGGGCGGCCCGATCGGGGGTATGCTCGGGCGGGCGCTCGGCTCCGTGGCGGGCGCGGCGCTCGGCGGCGCGCTGTTCGGCTCCGGGCGGCACACCCGCTTCGTCGAAGGGCCGCGGCTCGCCGACGTGGCCGGGCTCACCTCCACCGAGGGCGACCCGATCCCCCGCGTCTACGGCCGGGCCCGGATCGGCGGTACCCTGATCTGGGCGACGCACCCGCTGGAGGTCGCCAACACCACGGTGGCGCGCGCCGCCGCTCCGGCCAAGAGCCTGGGCGGCCAGAAGACCGTGACCACCCGCTACGCCTATTTCGCCAACCTCGCGGTCGGCCTGTGCGAGGGCGAGATCGCCTGCGTCCGGCGGATCTGGGCGGACGGGAAGGAGATCGACCAGGCCGGCCTGACCCTGCGGGTCCATACCGGCGGGCCGGACCAGGCGCCCGACCCGCTGATCGTCGCCAAGGAGGGGCCTGAGAGCGCCCCGGCCTATCGCGGCCTCGCCTACGTGGTGTTCGAGTCCCTGCCGCTCGCCGATTTCGGCAACCGCGTCCCGCAATTCGCCTTCGAGGTGATCCGCCCGTTCAACGGCCTGTGCGGCCGGATCCGCGCCGTCGACCTGATCCCCGGGGCGAGCGAGTTCGGCCTCGATCCGGACCGCGTCACCGTCGATCTCGGCCTCGGCCGGACCGAGGCCGCCAACCGCCACCAGCTCCAGCGCGCCACCGACGTGATCGCGTCCCTCGACGCGCTCCAGGCGCTCTGCCCCAATCTCCGTCGGGTCGCCGTGGTGGCGACGTGGTTCGGGTCGGACCTGCGGGCCGGGGCCTGCCGGGTGGTCCCGAAGGTGGAAGGCCGCCGGAAGCACGCGCTGCCGGCGGACTGGCGCGTCGCCGGGATCGGCCGCGCCGAGGCCGAGGTGGTCTCGCTCCTGCCGGACGGCAGCCCATCCTACGGCGGAACGCCCTCGGATGACGGGCTGACGCGGCTGGTGGCCGAGCTGGTCCGCCGCGGGCTGGAGGTGGTGCTCTATCCGTTCGTGATGATGGACGTGCCGGCCGGCAACGCGCTGCCCGATCCGCGCGTGCCCGGCGCGACCCAGCCGCCCTATCCCTGGAGGGGACGCATCACCTGCGATCCGGCGCCCGGCTTGGCCGGGAGCCCGGACGGCACCGCTTCGGCCGACGCGCAGGTCGCGGCCTTCTTCGCGGGCGGCTACCGCGACGCGGTGCTGCACTATGCCGACCTCGCCGCGGGCTGGGCCGCGTCCGGCGTGCCGATCGCGGGCTTCATCATCGGCAGCGAGTATGTCGGCCTGACCCGGGTGCGCGGCGCCGCCGGCTACCCGGCCGTGCAGGCGTTCCGCGATCTCGCCGCCGCCGTGCGCGACCGCCTCGGGCCGGCGGTCGCGCTGGTCTACGGTGCCGACTGGACCGAGTACGGCGCCGATGTCCGCGACGGCGGCGCCACGCTCCGCTTCCCCCTCGACGACCTGTTCGCCGATCCCGCCATCGCGGCGGTGGGAATCGACTGGTACCCGCCGGTCTCGGACTGGCGCGACGCGCCGGACCACGCCGACCTCGCGGTCGCGGGCGACATCACCGACCGCGCCTACCTCAAGGATCGGGGCGCCTCGGGCGAGGGGTTCGACTGGTACTACGCCGACGCGGCCGGGCGCGCCGCGCAGGACCGCAGGCCGATCGAGGACGGCGCCTACGGCAAGGGCTGGATCTACCGGCCCAAGGATCTCGTGGCGTGGTGGTCGAACCGCCACGTCGAGCGCGACGGCGGCGTCGAGACCCGCGCCACCGCCTGGGTGCCGATGGGCAAGCCGATCTGGCTCACCGAGATCGGGGTGCCGGCGGTCGACAAGGGCACGAACGGGCCCAACGTCTTCCCCGACCCGAAATCCATCGAGAGCGCCGTCCCGCCGGAATCGCGGGGTCTGCGCGACGAGCTGATCCAGCTCCGCGGCGTCGCCGCGGTGATCGCGCGCTTCGACCCGACGGTGCCGGGCTTCCGGGAGGCCGACAACCCGGTCTCGCCGGTCTATGGCGGCCGGATGGTCGACCCGGCGGCGCTCCACGTCTGGGCCTGGGACGCGCGGCCGTTCCCGGCCTTCCCGACCGTGCGCGGACCCTGGGCGGATGCCGGCAACTGGCGGATCGGCCACTGGATCACCGGACGGATCGAGGGCTGCGACCTCGACCTGCTGGTCCGGCAGATCCTCGCCGAGTTCGGCTTCGACGCGCCGGTCTCCGTGGAGGCCGCCGCCTATCTCGACGGCTACGTCATCGACCGGCCGCTCACCGCCCGCGGCGCCCTGGAGACCCTGGCGCAGGTCTACGGCCTCGACGTCTCGGCGGTGGCCGGCACCCTGCGCCTGCGCGGGCCGCGCCGCGACCGGCCGGTGGTGCTCGCCGAGGCCGATCTGGTCCGGCTCTCCGAGGAGAAACCCGTGCTCCGGCAGGTCCGGGCCGAAGAGAGCGCCCTGCCGCGCTCGGTGGAGCTCGGCATCACCGAATCCGAGAGCCCGGATTACCGCCGCGCCGCGGCGGCGGCCGTGCGGCCGGCGGGCGACCGGCGGCGCGAGACCCGGATCGAGGCGGCGATCGTCACCCGCCGCGAGACCGGCGACGGCCTCGCCGAGGCGCTGCTCGACCGGATCATCGCGGCCCGCGACAGCGCGGTGTTCACGCTGAGCCCGCGCCGGGTCGAGCTGGAGCCCGGCGACCTCCTGGCGGTCCCGGCGGACGTCCCGGGCGGCACGGTGCTGCGCAAGATCGACCGGATCGACGACGCCCCCACCGGCCGCCGGATCGAGGCGAGCGGCGTGCCGCCGCGCGGTGGCCCCGGGCGGGGGCTCGCCCGCAGCCCGGCGCTCCCGGCCGTCGCGCCGCCGGCCTTCCCGGGGCCGCCGCTGGCCCTCGCCCTCGACCTGCCGGTGGACCGGGGCAGCCCCACGGCGCTGCAGTACCTCGCGGTGGCGGCCGAGCCCTGGCCGGGGGCGGCGTCGGTCTGGCGCGCGGACGGCACGGGGCCGCTCGCGCTCCACGGCCGCGTCGACTATCCGGCCTGCCTGGGGCGGACCCTGACGGCGCTTCCGGCCGGACCGCTCTGGCGCCTGCAGCGCGGCGTGACACTCGACGTCACCCTGCGCCGGGGCGGCGCGCTCGCCTCGGTGCGCATGGCCGCGATGCTCGCCGGCGGCAACCTGTTCGCGCTGATCGGCCCGGACGGGGCCGTCGAGCTGCTCGGCGCCGCCGAGGCCATGCTCACCGGCCCCGACACCTATCGGCTGTCCGGGCTCCTGCGCGGGCTCGCGGGCAGCGAGGACGCCGCCTCCCGGGTCACCCCGCCCGGCAGCCTGATCGTGCGCCTGGACGACGGCGCGGTGGTCCCCCTGGTCGACCGTCTCGACGAGGCCGGACGCGGCTTCCGCTACCGGATCGGGCCGGCGGGGAGCGATCCGGGCGATCCGGCCTTCACGGACCTCGCGGCGACCGCCGGCCTCGCGTCACTGCGGCCGCTACGGCCCGTCCACCTGCGGGCGCGCCGGGAGGCGCAGGGCGTGCGGCTCTCCTGGATCCGTCGGGCGCGCCGCGACGGCGATTCCTGGGAGCTGGCCGAGATCCCGCTGGACGAGCCGGAAGCCTACGCGGTGACGCTCTTCTCCGGGGACAGGGCCGTCCGGACGCTCCGGGCCGAGGCCCAGACCCTCCTCTACGCCGATGAGGCGGCGGATTTCGGCGGCCCGCAGACCAGCTTCGACCTGGCCGTGGCCCAGATCGGCGCCGTCGCCGGCCCCGGACCAGCCCGCCGCGCCTGCATCCCCGTCCGCTCGGCCTGAACGCCCGGGAGTCCGCCATGTCCGACACCACGCCCCATCTCGGCCTGCCGCTGATCGCCGCGAGCCGTGCCCAGAAGCACGTCACCCACAACGAGGCGCTCGGCCTGATCGACGCGCTCGTGCAGCTCGCCTGCCTCGACAAGGACCTGACCGCGCCGCCGCCGAGCCCCGCGGAGGGCGACCGCTACCTCGTGACCGCGGCCGATCCCGGCGGCGCCTGGGCGGGCCTCGGGGGGCAGGTGGTGCGCTACGCCGACGGGGTCTGGACCGGCGCGGTGCCCCGGGTCGGCTGGCTCGCCTACCTGATCGACGAGGCCGACCTCTACGTGTTCGACGGCGCCGCCTGGACGAGCTTCCGCCGGACGCTCGCGGCGGTCCAGAGCCTGGGCCGCCTCGGGATCAACACGGAGGCGGACGCCACCAACCGCCTCGCCGTCAAGGCGGACGCGGCGCTGCTGACCTGGGACGACGCGACGCCGGGCAGCGGCGACATGCGGATCTTCGTGAACAAGCGCGACGCCGCGCGCGACGCCGCTCTGGTGCTTGAGACCGGCTACGCGGCGCGCGCGCTGCTCGGGCTTCTGGGCAGCGACGATTTTTCCCTGAAGGTCTCGCCCGACGGAGCCGCCTTCGCCACCGCGCTCACCGCCTCGGCCCGGACCGGCGGGATCGATTTCGCCTCCAGCGAGACCGCCCTGGCGGCCGCCGCCAGCACCGATCTCGGCGGCACCGGCACGCGGCGGGTGCTCGTGACCGGCGCGGGGCGGATCACGCGCTTCGGCACCGCGGCCGACCGCGAGCGGTTCGTGCGCTTTGCGGGCGGCGCGACCCTGGTGCACCATCCCGAAGCCCTGGTTCTGCCGACCCGGGCCGACATCGTGACGGAAGCCGACGATACGTGCATCGCGCTCTCGGATTCCGCCGGCCGCTGGCGTGTGTGGCACTACCAGCGGGCCGACGGGACGCCGCTGGCGGCCGGCGCGCGGCCCGCCGCGTGAGCGGTTTCGCGCGATCGGCAGCGTCAGGTCGATGCGGCGTCCGCGTTCGATCAAGCGCCCCGTCATTCCGGGGCCGCGCAGCGGAGCCCGGAATCCAGAACCGCTCGTGGCGGAGTACTTGGCTCGGTCGGCGGGTCTGGATTCCGGGCTCGCCTGCGGCGCCCCGGAACGACGGAGAGGGGGCTCAAAGTCCGCTTGCAGGGGCGGGATTTCTCCCTCAGGCCACCGACATCGGATCCGGAGGGCGCGCTCACCCGGGGACGAGCGCCCGGAGCATCGCGGGCTCGACCGCCGCGTAGCCCGCGGCGTTGAGGTGGATGCCGTCCTCGGTGAAGGCGCGGGCCAGCGCCCCCGAGGCGTCGGCGAGGGGCGTCTGATAGTCGATGAGGCGGGCCGCGCCCGCGTCGCAGAGGGAGCGCAGCCACCCGTTCAGGACGCGGATCCGCGCCACCGGCCGGAGCTCGGGCCGCCAGCCCCAGAAGTCGCTCGGCATCACGGTGCCGATCCAGAGCGGCAGCCCGGCCGCGAAGGCCAGCCGACCCATGGCCAGGATGTTCGCGGCGATCTCCCGGTCCGGGACCGGGCCGCCGATCTCCGCGATGTCGTTGATCCCGCAGAGCAGGTGGATCCCGCGCGCGCCTTCGGCGTCCCGGAGGAACCGCGCCCGGATCTGCCCGCTCGTCTGGCCCGGGACGCCCCGGGCCACGAATCCGTGACGCGCGAAGGTCTCGGCCCGCACAACGCCCCAGGCGGCGGTGATCGAGTCGCCGATGAACACCAGCGGCCGGTCCTGTCGGCTTCCCACGCGTCCTCCTTCGGCACCGCGCCCGCGCGGCCGCCATAGCCCGGCGTCGTGCTGGGCGCCACCGACCGGAGCACAGCCATGCCGACCACCGGAACGGCCCGGGCAGCGGGCGACGTCTTCGCGGCCGAATGCGCCCGCCTGGGCCCCCGCCTGATGCGGGATCTCGGCCTGACCGACCTGCAGGCGGCGGGGCTCCTGGGCAATGTCGGCCACGAGAGCGGCGGTTTCCGCCAGCTGCAGGAGGTGGCGCCCGCGGTGGCGGGCTCCCGCGGCGGCTGGGGGCTCGCCCAGTGGACCGGGCCGCGACGCGTGGCCATGGAGGCGTGGTGCCGGGTGCGCGGCCTCGATCCGGCCGACCCGGAGGCCGGCTACGGCTATCTCTGCGCGGAGCTGCGCGGCACCGAGGCCGCCGCGCTCGAAGCCCTGCGCGCCGCTGCGAGCCTCGAAGCCGCCACCGCGGTGGTCTGCCGCCGCTTCGAGCGCCCCGGCATCGTCGCGCTGCCGAGCCGGCTCGTCTGGGCGCGCCGGGCGCTCTCCGCCCTGCGCGCCGCCGCCGGGCCGGTAGCCCCGGGGAAGCTGCCGAGCCGGCGCTGACCCTCCACCCGTTCCCGAGCCGGCCGGGTCCGCCGCGCGAACAACCCTCGGAGATCGACCATGACGCACCGCTTCCGTCTGGGGCTGGCTCTCGCCTGCGCGGCCCTGCCGTTCGCCGCCCTGCTGTCGCCAGCGCATGCCGCCGCCGCGCTGCCCGCCACCGGGGTGAGCCTGCCCTGGGGCGACTGGCTGACCGGCCTGCTCCAGCCGGTCTCGGCCTTCCTCGTGCCGCTCGCGGCCGCGGCCGTGACCGCCGGCATCGCCCGGGTCGCGCCCTGGGCGGCCTCGGTGCTGACCCGCGACCGGGTCGAGGCGGCGATCCGCGCGGGGGCGGAGTTCGGCCAGAATGCCGTGGCCGGCGCCGCCAAGGGCCGGACCGTCAGCGTCGATCTCGGCTCCGCGGTGGTCGCAGCCGGCGCCCGGCATGTGCTCGCCACCGCGCCCGCCCACGTCGTCCGGTCGGCCGGCGGGGCGGAGGGCGTCGCGGCCCGGATCTTCCGGGCCCTGCCGCTCGATCCGCAGGCGAGTGCCGCGACCGTGCTCGCCCCGGCGCTGGCCGAGCTGCGCGACCGCGACGGCCGGCCGGGTGCCGCGCGGCAGGGCTGAGGCCGTGTCACGGGAGCGGAACGATCACGCCGGGCGGTCCCGCCCGGCGCCGGCCGGGAAAGGATACGCCTGCCATGACCGATCGCCGCCCCCTGCGCACCGCGCCGCAAGGCCTGCTTCCAGCCCCGGCGCCGAATTCCCCGAGGACGAGGCCGGCCCCGGCATCGACCTCGGGGGCCGGGCGCGGGCGATCCGCTTCCCGCCCTTCTGGCAGGCCTGGTTCGCCCGCCAGACCGAGCCGCGCCTCGCCGCGCTCGACGAGATGGTCGACGCGCATGTCGAGCGGCGGGCGCTGCGCCGCTATCTGAGGCAGCTGAAACACGCGACGGTTCTGGCCTTCCTCGGCGCCGCCGCGGCCGTGCACTGGTTCTCGGACCAGATTGCCTGGATCGTGGCGCGGATCCCCGCCCTGCGGTCACTCTGGATGCTCGTGGTGGGAGGGTGAGATGCACCTGCTGCGGTGGGATCAAATCCTCGACCGCCTCTGGCTGGCAGCCTCCGGGGCGGCGGCTTTGGCCATCGCGCTCGATCTGGGTGCGCAGGTCGGGTCGCGCGGCTGGTCATCGGACGGCGCCATCCTGACCGCGCTGGCCGCCGCGCCCCCGTCGCGGCCGGCCTCGAACCGGCCCGAACCGGGATGCCGGCAGCCCGCCGGGCGACCGTTTCCGTGATCCGTCCTGCATTGCCTGTGCGAACCGGCGCCGTCGGGGGAACCGAGCCGGGTTCCGGGCCGTAGTGCCGGCACGATGCCGCCCACCGCCCTATCGCGCAGAACAGGATCTTTCGGTCAGCCCGCCGCCTCCACCGCGAGGGAACAACAGCCACGTATTCAGGGCGCATTCAGTGCCCGCGCCCCACATCTCGTGCCAATGCGCTACACCATCGCCCTGGTTGCCATCAGCCTGACTGCCGCGGCCCTCGCCGCGGGCGGCCTCGGCTCCATGGCCGATGATGGACCGGCTCCGCAAACGGGCGCCGTCTCCAGCCAGGCCCCGCTGCGGATCGAGGCTTGCCTGTCGCCCGCCGACATGCGCGAGGAGGTCGGCGAGCGGCGGGTGATCCCGCCCGTGGCGGCGATCCGAGCGGCCCGCACGGTCATCCCTCGGGCCGAGATCCAGCGGGCGAGCCTGTGCCGTTACGAAGACACGCTCGTCTACATGCTCACCGCCTTGCGCCGCGACGGGCATTTCGTGCACGTGATTGTCGACGCGCGCACCGGAAGCGTCGCCGGACAGTATTGAGCGGGCGCCTGACCCGTCCTGGAATGGAGTGAGCCGTGCGTCTGCTCGTCGTGGAGGATGACAAGGACATCAACCGGCAGGTGGTCGCCGCGCTGGAGGAGGCCGGCTACGTCGCCGACAAGGCCTATGACGGCGAGGAGGGCGGCTATCTCGGCGAGAGCGAGCCCTACGATGCCATCATCCTCGACATGGGCCTGCCCAAGGCCGACGGCGTCAGCGTGCTCCAGAAGTGGCGCCGGGCCGGGGTGAAGACCCCGGTGATCATCCTCACCGCCCGGGACCGCTGGTCCGACAAGGTCGACGGGTTCGATGCCGGGGCCGACGACTACGTCACCAAGCCCTTCCACATGGAGGAGCTGATGGCACGCGTCCGCGCGCTCCTGCGCCGGGCTGCCGGGCACGCCTCCAGCCAGATCGCCTGCGGGCCGGTGACCCTCGACACGCGCTCCGGCAAGGTCTTCGTCGACGGCGCCCAGGTGAAGCTGACGAGCCACGAATACCGGCTGCTCTCCTACCTGATGCACCATACCGGCCGGGTCGTGTCCCGGGCCGAGCTGACCGAGCACCTCTACGACCAGGATTTCGACCGCGACTCGAACACGATCGAGGTGTTCGTCGGGCGCCTGCGCAAGAAGCTCGCGGTCGACCTGATCCAGACCGTGCGCGGCCTCGGCTACCTCGTGGATCCCAACCAGCCGCCGGCGCGGGTGTGACGGCCGTGCCGGGGCCCGGCACCCTGCCGGCCGTGTTCATGCGCGGCGGCACCAGCAAGGCGCTGATGCTGCACCGCCGGGACGTGCCCGGTGACCTCGCCGGCTGGGAGCCGGTCTTCCTCTCCGCCATGGACAGCCCCGACCCGTTCGGGCGGCAGCTCAACGGCATGGGCGGGGGCGTCTCGTCGGTCTCGAAGATCTGCGTGGTCGAGCGCTCCGCGCGGCCGGACGCCGACATCGACTACACCTTCGTGCAGGTGGTGGTCCGCGACGGCCGCATCGACCTCTCGGGCAATTGCGGCAACATGCTCTCGGCCGTGGGACCGTTCGCGGTCGACGAGGGGCTCGCCGACGTCCCGGACGGCCCGGTGCGGCTGCGGATCTACAACACCAACACCCGCAAGCTGATCGAGGCGCGCTTCGCCGTCCGGGGCGGCCGCGCGGTCTATGGCGGCGACCTCGCGATCCCCGGCGTCACCGGCACCGGCGCGCCGATCCGCCTCGACTTCGCCGATCCGGGCGGCGCCACGACCGGCCGGCTCCTGCCCACCGGCGCGGTCCGCCAGGAGCTCGACGTGCCGGGTCTCGGCACGATCGAGGCCTCGCTGGTGGACGCCGCCAATGCCTGCGTGTTCGTCCGCGCCGCCGATCTCGGGCTCGCCGGCACCGAGCTGCCCGCCGCCCTGGAGGCTGTGCCGGGCCTCCTCGATCGTCTGGCGCGGATCCGCCGGGCCGCCTCCGTGGCGATGGGCATCGCGCCGGACCTCGAGGCGGCGGCCCGCATCGTCCACGTGCCCTTCGTCGGCCTCGTCGCGCCGCCGCGGGAGTCCGGCAGCCTCTCCGGCGAGACGATCCGCGCTGCCGACATCGACCTCACCGCCCGGGTGATCTCCAACGGCGTGCCCCATCAGGCCCTGCCGCTCACCGCCACCCTGTGCCTCGCGGTGGCCGCCCGGATCGAGGGCAGCCTCGTCCACGAGGCCGCGCGGCCCACCGACGCCGCCCTGCGGGTCGGCATGCCGTCGGGCATCCTGACCGCCGATGCCACCGTCACGCGGGATGGCGAGCGCTGGCGGGCGGAGCGCGGGTCGTTCTTCCGCACGGCGCGCCCGCTGATGCGGGGCGAGGTGTTCTACGATGCGCCGCCGCCCGTCTGAGCGGCAGAGCTGTTGTCGCGTCGTTGCCAAATGCTCTACATGACACAGGCCTGTGCCACGGATCTGCCCTCGCCATGACACCCGCCGAAAAATCTGGTCCGGCGCCGTGGACACGTCGGTTCAGTGCCTGGAGCGGTCTGGACGCCTTGGCCTCGCTCTGGCCTGCCGCCTCCGAACCAATCCCGTATCCGCACCGCGACGAGGCCGCAGCCTTGCGCGGCGACTTTTTCCGAATCGGCAACGATCTGCGTGGCGTGATCGAGCGTGAGGTGTCGCGTGGGCCGGTCAAACAGGACTAGGACCGCCGCGCGCCAGCCTGTTCCGACCGACCAAGGCGCATCAGCGGCCCGCAGCGAGTCGCCGGTCGAGGTCGGGCGCAGAAGTTACTGGCAAGGACCACTGCCCCCGCCGGCCGTGCTGGAAGACTTTGGCCGTCTGGTGCCGGATGCGCCCGAGCGCATCTTCCGCCAATGGGAAATGGAAGCGGACCATCGGCGTACCTACGAGCGGCAGGCCCTCGATGCCGCGATTCGGCGTGATGTGCGCGGCCAGGCCAGCGCATTGCTGTTCGCGGTTGCCGCCCTGTCGGTCTCTGCCTTTGCGCTTTGGCTTGGTCAGCCTTGGGTCGCCGGGACGATAGGCGGCGGGACCATCGCCTCCGTGGTGGGCGCATTTCTCTTTCAACGTGCGACGGCGAAGTCGAACGCGCTGCCTCAATCGCCGGGCGACCGATGATCGACCTCATCGGCCTCTTCTCCCTGCGCCGCCGCTCCATCGCGGTGAGGCTCGCCGTGTCGGCGTTCCTCGCGAGTTCGGCGATCCTGCTGATCGCGGCCTGGATCCTCACGACCCTCTATCGCGAGAACACCGAGCGGTCGTTCGACAGCCGGCTGCTCGTCTTCGCCAACAATCTCGCCACCGATCTCGTCTCGCCCAACGATCCCGAGAGCCGGACCTTCTCGCTCGGCGACCCGCGCTTCGACCTGCCCCTGTCCGGCTGGTACTGGCAGGTCGGCAAGCCCGATGCGAAGCCGCGGGACGTGCGCACCTCCCGCTCCCTCGTCGGCGTGCCGCTCCGCCCGCGACGGATTCGGACGGCAAGGTCGGGGTCGGTCAGATCCGCCAGGGCTACGGCAAAGGGCAGGACGGGCGCCTCCTGCGCATCATGGAGCGCGATGTCGATCTCGGCGAGGAGGGCCGCTACACGGTCCGGGTCGCCGGCCCGGCCGACGAGATCGTCAACGACGTCGACCGGTTCCGCAATTCGCTGACCATCACCTTCGGCCTGCTCGGCCTGTCGCTGGCGATCACCACCCTGCTGCAGATCCGGTTCGGCCTGGCGCCGCTCAAGAAGATGCGCGCCGCGCTCGGCGCCGTGCGCCGCGGCGAGGCCGACCGCATCACCGGCACCTATCCGCGCGACATCGCCCCGCTCACCGGCGAGGTGAATCTGCTGATCGAGACCAACCGCGAGATCCTGGAGCGCGCCCGCACCCAGGTCGGCAATCTCGCCCATGCCCTGAAGACGCCGCTCTCGATCATCGTCAACGAGGTCGGCGCCTCCGATGCCCCGGAGGAACTCGCCCAGAAGATCCGCGAGCAGGCCGCGGTGATGCGCGACCAGGTCAACTACCATCTCGACCGGGCTCGCGCCGCCGCGCTCGCCGGCACGCTCGGCACCTCGACCGAGGTCGAGCCGGCCTTGGCCGGCCTCGTGCGCACCTTCGGCAAGATCTACCGCGACAAGGATATCGCCTACGATGTCCACGTGCCTCCGGGCCTCCGCTTCCGGGGCGAGCGCCAGGATTTCGAGGAGATGGTCGGCAACCTCGCCGACAACGCCTCGAAATGGGCGCACGGCCGGGTCGCGATCCGGGCCGAGGCGGTCTCCAAGGACGATTATCCCCATCTCGTCGTCGCCATCGAGGATGACGGCCCCGGCCTGCCGCCGGAGGCGCGCCCGGCTGTGCTCGGCCGCGGCCGGCGGCTCGACGAATCCAAGCCCGGCTCGGGCCTGGGCCTGTCCATCGTGGCCGACCTCGCCGCGCTGTACCGGGGTCACTTCACGCTGGAGCAGGCGGCTCTGGGCGGCCTGCGGGCCGTGCTGGAGGTTCCGGGCGACGCACCGGTGGGCGCGACGGCGCATTGAGACCGAATGCTCGGCCGCTCCGGCGGTCGGGGACCGCCGTGTTCAACAAGCTTTGACCGGGGCCGTCGGCGCGCACGCTGAGGGGTGGTTCCCCCTCGGGCCTTGTCATCGCGGTGAAGTTGCGTGACACCGTGCCGCCGCCGGGGGGCGTCGTGGCGTCACGCTGTCGGCTCCACATGGCGTGGAGAGGTGCGGGCCGGTCCGGCCTGCTGGCGAAGGTTCGATGACGGCGATCTGGTTCATCCTGGCGGCCATGACTGCGGCGGCCGTGCTCGGCCTGCTCTGGCCGATGTCGCGGCGCGCCTCCGTGCCGACCGGGGAGGCCGGCGGAAGCGCCATCGCCACCGAGACCGCCTTCTACGAGGATCAGATCGCCGAGATCGGGCGCGACCTGGAGCGCGGGCTGATCGCCCCCGAGGAGGCCGAGTCGGCCAAGGCCGAGGCGGCGCGCCGCCTGCTGCGGGCGAGCCGGGAGTCGCAGCTCGAGGCCGAGGATGCCGGCGTGGTCGAGGCGGCACGCCCGGCCGAGCCGCGGCTGCGCCGTCGCCGGGCGGCCTCGGCCTTCGCGCTCTCGACCATCCCTCTCGTGGCGTTGATCGCTTACGGCCTCTACGGCTCCCCGGAACTGCCCGCCCAGACCGCCGCCGACCGCGCGGCGGCCCGCGGCGGCACCGACGAGCTGATGAAGGCGGTGGGCCAGATCGAGGCGCGCCTCGCCCGCGACCCGAACGACGCCCGCGGTTGGGCGGTGCTGGCTCCGGTCTACATGCGCACCGGTCGCTTCGGCGATGCCGCCCGCGCCTACGCGAACATCGCGCGGCTGAAGGGCGAGACCGCCGACATCCTCGCCGATCAGGCCGAGGCCCTCACGGCGGCGGGCGACGGCACCGTCACGCCCGAGGCCAAGGCCCTGTTCGAGAAGGCGCAGGCCAAGGATCCGAACGCGCCGAAGCCGCGCTTCTACCTCGCGCGGGCGGCCGAGCAGGCCGGCGATACCGGCGAGGCGATCCGCCAGCTCACGACCCTCGAAGCCGCGAGCCCGCCGGAGGCCCCCTGGCTCGGGGTGGTCCGCCAGACGCTCGCCCGCCTGAAGGGCGAGCCGCCGCCGCCCGCCGCGGAACCCAAGGCGGCCCCCCAGATTCCGGCGGAGCAGCAGGCGGCGATCCGCGGCATGGTCGACGGCCTCGATGCCCGGCTGAAGGCCAGCGGCGGCACGCCCGACGAGTGGCTGCGGCTGATCCGGTCCCGGACCGTGCTGGGTGACCGCGACCAGGCCGTCGCGGCCCTGGCCCGCGCCCGCACCGCACTGGCGAACGATCCACAGGGACTTGCTCAGGTGGAGCAGGGCGCCCGCGATCTCGGCCTTCAGGCCGGTGCATCCGCGGGGGCGCCGGCCGCGTCCGGACCGGTTGCCCAGGCCGAGACGGGAGCGGCGATGGCGGCCGTGCGCGACATGCCGCCGGCCGAGCGCGACGCCGCCATCCGCGGCATGGTCGAGAGCCTCGACCGGCGCCTCGCAGCCCGGGGCGGCACGCCGGACGATTGGCTGCGCCTCGTGCGCTCCTACACCGTCCTTGGCGAGCGCGATCAGGCGACGAAGGCCCTCAACCGCGCCCGGATGGCGCTCGCCGCCAACAGCGAGGCGGTGGCGCGGCTCGACGGGCTCGCCCGGGAGCTCGACTTGCCCGCCAAGGCCAATCCCTGACCCTGCAACCCCCGGCGCCACACGGTCGCGCGGTGTCCGCAGCGGCGTCGGCCGTACGACAATCGGTCTCGACGCCTGCCCTTGACCCGCGCCCGTGCGGAGCCGACACCCTGGAGTGTAGAATGAGAACGGTTCGGACCTGGGCGGATCCTCGCCCGCCGAATCGCGGGGTGGACGCATCGTGACGCGTAAGAAACGCCGCCTGATCCTGATCGCCGCCTGCGGCAGCGTGCTGGCGCTCGCCGTGGGGCTGATCCTGTACGCCATGAGCGGCTCGATCGTGTTCTTCCGCTCGCCGTCCGACATCGCCCTGCAGGGCATCGCGCCCGGCACCCGCCTGCGTCTCGGGGGCCTCGTGAAGGACGGCTCGGTGAAGCGCGGGCCGGACGAGGTCGTGGACTTCGCCGTGACCGACACCAACGCCACCGTCGAGGTCCAGTACAAGGGCCTGCTGCCGGACCTGTTCCGCGAGGGACAGGGCGTGGTCACCGAAGGTGTCTTGGAGCCGGGCGGTCGGTTCCGCGCCGACACGGTGCTTGCCAAGCACGACGAATCCTACATGCCCCGCGAGGTCGCCGACGCCCTGAAGGCGCAGGGGCGCTGGCAGGAGGGCGGCCCGAACAAGGGCGGGCCCGCCCCGAAGCCGGCGACCGCCTCGGCCGACGGGACGCTCGGTCCCCGCAGCGAGCGGTGAGGAAGCCGGCATGATCGTTGAGACCGGCCATTTCGCGCTCGCGCTCGCGCTCGCGATCTCTCTCGTCCAGATGGTGATGCCCATCTGGGCGGCGCGCACCGGCGACCCGGCCCTGCGCCAGACCGCCTCGCAGGCGGCTCTGGGCGCCTTCGGCTGCGTGCTCTTCGCCTTCGCGGCGCTGACCTGGGCGCATGTGACGTCCGACTTCTCGGTCCAGAACGTCGTCGAGAACTCGCACACCCAGAAGCCGCTGATCTACAAGATCTCCGGCGTCTGGGGGAATCACGAGGGCTCGATGCTCCTCTGGGTCCTGATCCTCACGCTGTTCGGCGCCTGCGTGGCGGCGGCCAGGAATTCCGTGCCGCCGCGGCTGCGGGCCAGCACGCTGGGCGTGCAGGGGCTCATCACCTTCGTCTTCCTGCTGTTCATCATCACGACCTCGAACCCGTTCAGCCGCGTGATCCCGGCGCCGGTCGAGGGCAACGACCTCAACCCGCTGCTGCAGGATCCGGGCCTCGCGATCCACCCGCCGCTCCTCTACGTCGGCTATGTCGGCTTCTCGATCAGCTTCGCCTTCGCGGTGGCCGCGCTGATCGATGGGCGCATCGACGCCGTCTGGGCGCGGGCGGTGCGACCCTGGACATTGACCGCGTGGTGCTTCCTGACCCTCGGCATCGCGATGGGCTCCTACTGGGCCTATTACGAGCTCGGCTGGGGCGGCTGGTGGTTCTGGGATCCGGTGGAGAACGCCTCCCTGATGCCGTGGATCGCCGGAACGGCGCTGCTGCACTCCACCGTGGTGATGGAGAAGCGCGACGCTCTGAAGGTCTGGACGGTTCTGCTCGCCATCCTGACCTTCTCGCTCTCGCTGATCGGCACCTTCCTGGTCCGCTCGGGCGTGATCACCTCGGTGCATTCCTTCGCCACCGACCCGACGCGCGGCGTGTTCATCCTGGCGATCCTGGTGCTGTTCATCGGCGGCTCGCTGACGCTGTTCGCGTGGCGGGCGCCGCTGCTGCGGCAGGGCGGCCTGTTCGCCCCGATCTCCCGCGAGGGCTCGCTCGTCCTCAACAACCTGTTCCTGGTGGCCGCCTGCGCCACCGTGCTGGTCGGGACCCTCTACCCGCTGGTGCTGGAGATGCTGACCGGCGAGAAGATCACGGTCGGGCCGCCCTTCTTCAACTCCACCTTCGTGCCGCTCGCTATCCCGCTCCTCCTGATCGTGCCCTTCGGGCAGGCGCTCGCCTGGAAGCGCGGCGACGTGCTCGCCGCCGCCCAGCGCCTGTTCGCCGCGCTCGCGGTGGCCCTGGTCGTCGGCTTCGCGGTGCTGGCCCTGACCTGGGGCGGCCCGGTCATGGCGCCGGTGGGGATCGGGCTCGGTGCCTACCTGCTGATCGGCTCCGCGCTGGAGGTCGTGTCGCGGGCCCGCGGCTACGGCGCCAGCCGGGCGCGCTCGCTCGGACAGATCGGACGCCGCGCCGTCGGCCTACCGCGCTCGGCCTGGGGCACCGCGCTCGCCCATGCCGGTGTCGGCGTCGTGGTGCTGGGCATCGCCGCCCAGGGCTGGGCTACCGAAGGGCTGGCGACCCTCAAGCCCGGCCAGAGCCTTGCGACCGGGCCCTACGTGGCGACCCTGGACAGCGTCGGCCCCCGCCAGGGTCCCAACTATGAGGAGGCCGCCGCCAGCCTGACGATCCGGACCCGCTCCGGTGACGAGGTCGGGCACGTGGACACCGGCAAGCGCTTCTACCCGAGCCGCAAGATGGCGGTGACGGAATCCGGGCTGCTGACGATCGGTGCAAGCCAAGTCTATGCCAGCCTCGGCGAGATGAGCCAGGACGGCGGTGTCGGCCTGCGGCTGTATTACAAGCCGCTGGTGCTGCTGATCTGGCTCGGGGCCGTGGTGATGGCGCTGGGCGGCGGGCTCTCGCTCACCGACCGTCGGATGCGCGTGGGTGTCCCCGCCAAGGCGAAGGCCCGGCCGCTCCCGGCCGCGGTGCCGGCCGAGTGATGGCGAGCCGCTCGATCCGACCCACGGTGCTGGCGCTCGCCCTGCTGGCATCGCTTCCCGCCCACGCCGTCCAGCCCGACGAAGTGCTGAAGGATCCGGCCCTGGAGCACCGCGCCCGGGCGATCTCGGCCGAACTGCGCTGCCTCGTCTGCCAGAACCAGTCGATCGACGATTCCGACGCGCCGCTCGCCAAGGACCTGCGCCTGATCGTCCGCGAGCGGCTGGAGAAGGGCGACAGCGACACGGCGGTGCGCGACTACGTCGTGGCCCGCTACGGCGAGTTCGTGCTGCTGCGTCCGGTCTTCGCGCTGCACACCCTGCTGCTGTGGCTGACGCCTGTGCTGGCGGTGCTGCTCGGCGGGTTGGGGATCTGGCGCCTCGCGCGCCGTCGGCCGGCGGCGCCGGTCCGGAGCCTGTCGGCTATCGAGGAGGCGGAGGTCGCGGCGCTGCTGCGACGGGAGTAGAATCGGGCGAAAGTGTGATTCGCCCGCTCTGCTCGGCACGAGTCTTGGATCTGGCTCCGCAGACCGCATGATCGGCGACGCGCCCGGGGTTGGACGATGACGGCCGCTACGCTCACCATCTCGAGCCGCAACTATTCCTCCTGGTCCCTGCGAGGCTGGCTGATCTGCCGGATGGCGGGTCTCGATTTCGAGACTGAGGTCCTGTCCGGCACCGACGCCACCAGCCGGGCCGAGCTGCTGCACCTGTCGCCGTCCTTCCTGGTGCCGCGCCTGCGCCACGGCGACGTGGTCGTCTGGGACACGCTGGCCATCGCCGAGTATCTCGCCGAGACCTTCCCGGAAGCCGGCTTCCTGCCCGGCAACGTCGCGGAGCGCGCCCATTGCCGGTCGATCTCCGGCGAGATGCACTCGGGCTTCGTCAACCTGCGCTCGGCTCTGCCGATGAACCTGCGCGCCTTCCACCCGGCGTTCCGCGTGTTCAACGGCGCGAAGGCCGATATCGAGCGCATCGTCACGATCTTCGATGATTGCCTCGACCGGTACGAGGGACCGTTCCTGTTCGGCGCCAAGCCGTGCCGGCCGACGCCATGTACGCGCCGGTCTGCACGCGCTTCCGCACCTACGACGTCGCGTTGCCGCCCCGGGCCGCCGCCTACCGCGACACGATCCTGCACTGGCCGCTGATGGTCGAGTGGGCCGAGGCCGCGGCCGACGAGCCGGATGAAATCGAGGAATTGGAGATGGAATTCTGACGCGGCCGGGGCTTCGGTCTCGGAGCGCGCCTCCGCTTGCAAGGACGGCAGGCTTAGCCCGGACGGACAGGACCCGATGCAGAGGAATGCAATTTCTTGCAGGGCACAAATTTATGTTGCGATGCACGCAAGAAATTGTAGCTGCTGAGGCGATTTGAAAAACCGCGCTGCGGCAACACTTTAACGGAACGTGCCCGTCGCCGGCACCGACGCGTTACAGCTCGACAAACGTCCTTTGTCGCCCAACCGGACAGCTCGATTGAAGCCATTCGGCATTTCTGTTCCTCTTCGCATTAGAACAGGAACAGACTGGGCTGGGAACCATGGCGCGTCACGAGCCCTGGAGCGCGGAACGCGCCACCGGGATCATCGCCGAACATACGCATCTCGAAGGGGCCACGCTGCCGATCCTGCACGCACTGCAGGAAACCTTCGGCTACGTGGACTCCGGCGCCGTGCCGCTGATCGCGGACGCGCTGAACCTGTCGCGCGCCGAGGTGCACGGCTGCATCACCTTTTACCACGACTTCCGCGCCCACCCCGCCGGCCGCCACGAGGTGAAGCTGTGCCGGGCCGAAGCCTGCCAGGCCATGGGCTCCGACAAGCTGCACCGCGAGATCCTCGGCCGCCTTGGCTGCGGCTGGCACGAGACCACCGCCGACGGCAGCACCACGGTCGAGCCGGTCTACTGCCTCGGCCTCTGCGCCAACGGTCCCGCCGCGCTGGTCGATGGTGAGCCGGTCGCGCACCTGACCGCCGACGCCCTCGAAGCTGCCCTGACGGAGGTGCGCCAGTGAGCGTCACGCTCTACGTTCCGCGCGATGCAGTCGCCCTCGGTCTCGGCGCCAACAAGGTCGCCCGCGCCCTGTTCGCGGGCGCAGAGCGCCGCGGTCTGGACGTCACCATCGTCCGGACCGGCTCCCGTGGCCTGTTCTGGCTGGAGCCGATGGTCGAGGTCGGCACGCCTGAGGGGCGCGTCGCCTACGGGCCGGTAACGGTCAAGGATGTCGACGCCCTGCTGGATGCCGGCCTGACCACCGGCGGCGACCACGCCCTGCGCCTCGGCGATCCGGAGAAGATCCCCTATCTCGCCCGGCAGCAGCGCCTGACCTTCCACCGCTGCGGCGTGATCGACCCGGTTTCCGTGGACGATTACCGGGCGCATGGCGGCTATCGCGGCCTTGAGGCCGCCCTGAAGCTCGATGCCGAGGGCGTCGTGGCGGCAGTGCGCGATTCCGGCCTGCGCGGCCGGGGCGGTGCCGGCTTCCCGGCCGGCATCAAGTGGAACACCGTGATGCTCGCCAAGGCGGACCAGAAATACGTGGTCTGCAACGCCGACGAGGGCGATTCCGGCACCTTCGCGGACCGGATGATGATGGAGGGCGACCCCTTCAACCTCATCGAGGGCATGACCATCGCGGGCGTCGCGACCGGCGCCACGCGCGGCTACATCTACCTGCGCTCCGAGTACCCGCAGGCCTTCGCCATCCTGAGGGAGGCGATCGCCAACGGCGTTAAGGCGGGCGTGCTCGGCGACAACATCCTGGGCTCGGGTAAGAGCTTCCACCTGGAAGTGCGCCTCGGCGCCGGCGCCTATATCTGCGGTGAGGAGACCTCGCTGCTGGAGAGCCTCGAAGGCAAGCGCGGCATCGTCCGCGCCAAGCCGCCGATCCCGGCGCTCAAGGGCTTCCTCGGCAAGCCGACGCTGGTCAACAACGTCATGACCTTCACGGCCGTGCCGTGGATCCTGGAGAACGGCGCCAGGGCCTATGCCGATTACGGCATGGGCCGGTCGCTCGGCACCCTGCCGATCCAGCTCGCCGGCAACATCAAGCACGGCGGCCTGATTGAGGTGGCCTTCGGCATCACCCTCCGGCAGGTGATCGAGGATTTCGGCGGCGGCACCCGTTCGGGCCGGCCGGTCCGGGCCGTGCAGGTCGGCGGGCCGCTCGGGGCCTACTTCCCCGATCATCTCCTCGACACGCCCCTAGATTACGAGGCGATGGCGGCCAAGAAGGGCCTCGTCGGCCACGGCGGCATCGTGGTGTTCGACGACACTGTCGACATGGCCGCCCAGGCCCGCTTCGCCTTCGAGTTCTGTGCCACCGAGTCGTGCGGCAAGTGCACCCCGTGCCGCATCGGCGCGACCCGCGGCGTCGAGACCATGGACAAGGTGATCGCCGGCATCCGGCCGGACGCCAACCTGAAGCTGGTCGAGGACCTCTGCGAGATCATGACCGACGGGTCGCTCTGCGCCATGGGCGGCCTCACCCCGATGCCGGTCATGAGCGCGATCACCCATTTCCCCGAGGATTTCAGGCGCGCCGGCGATCTGCCGGCCGCGGCCGAGTGAGGAGACGTCGATGGGCCTGATCAAGGAGATCGACTACGGCACGCCGATCCGGGTTGCGGAGCAGACCGTCACCCTGACGATCGACGGCATGTCGGTGACGGTGCCGGCCGGCACCTCGGTGATGGCGGCGGCGATGCATGCCGGGACGCAGATCCCGAAGCTCTGCGCCACCGACAGCCTGGAGCCGTTCGGCTCCTGCCGCCTGTGCCTCGTGGAGATCGAGGGCCGCCGCGGCACCCCGGCCTCCTGCACGACCCCGGCCGAGAACGGCATGGTGGTGCACACGCAGAACGAGAAGCTCGCCAAGCTCCGCAAGGGCGTGATGGAGCTCTACATCTCCGACCACCCTCTCGACTGCCTGACCTGCGCGGCGAACGGCGACTGCGAGCTGCAGACCCAGGCGGGCGTCGTCGGCCTGCGCGACGTGCGCTACGGCTACGAGGGCGACAACCACGTCCGGCCGAGCTCGGAAAAGTACCTGCCGAAGGACGAGTCGAACCCGTACTTCACCTACGACCCGTCGAAGTGCATCGTCTGCAACCGCTGCGTCCGCGCCTGCGAGGAGGTGCAGGGCACCTTCGCGCTGACCATCGCGGGCCGCGGCTTCGACAGCCGTGTGGCGGCCGGCCCGACCAATTTCTTCGAGTCCGAGTGCGTGTCCTGCGGCGCCTGCGTGCAGGCCTGCCCGACCGCGACGCTGCAGGAGAAGTCGATCCACGAGTACGGCCAGCCCGAGCACGCGGAGGTCACGACCTGCGCGTATTGCGGCGTCGGCTGCTCGTTCAAGGCCGAGATGCAGGGCGAGCGCGTCGTCCGCATGGTTCCGTACAAGGGCGGCAAGGCCAACGAGGGCCATAGCTGCGTGAAGGGCCGCTTCGCCTACGGCTACGCCACCCACAAGGACCGCATCACCAAGCCGATGATCCGCGAGAAGATCACGGATCCGTGGCGCGAGGTCTCATGGGAGGAGGCGATCGACCGCGCGGCCTCCGAGTTCAAGCGGATCCAGGCCAAGTACGGCAAGGATTCGGTCGGCGGCATCACGTCGTCGCGCTGCACCAACGAGGAGGCCTACCTCGTCCAGAAGCTCGTGCGCGCCGCCTTCGGCAACAACAACGTCGATACCTGCGCCCGGGTCTGCCACTCGCCGACCGGCTACGGCCTGATGTCGACGCTCGGCACCTCGGCCGGCACCCAGGACTTCAAGTCGGTCGAGCATTCCGACGTGATCCTAGTGATCGGCGCGAACCCGACTGACGGCCATCCGGTCTTCGGCTCGCGCATGAAGAAGCGCCTGCGCCAGGGCGCCAAACTGATCGTCGCCGATCCGCGCAAGATCGACCTGGTGAAGTCGGCCCACATCAAGGCCGATTACCATCTGCCGTTGAAGCCCGGCTCCAACGTCGCCTTCATCAACTCGCTGGCGCACGTGATCGTCACCGAGGGGCTGATTGACGAGGCCTATGTCCGCGAGCGCTGCGACCTCGCCGAGTTCGAGTCCTGGGCCCGGTTCATCGCCGAGGAGCGCCACTCCCCGGAGAACCAGCAGCAGTTCACCGGCCTCGACCCCGAGCAGGTCCGCGGCGCGGCCCGGCTCTACGCCAAGGGCGGCGCGGCCGGCATCTACTATGGCCTCGGCGTCACCGAGCACAGCCAGGGCTCGACCATGGTCATGGGCATGGCCAACATCGCCATGGCCACCGGCAACATCGGCAAGCTCGGCGCCGGCGTGAACCCGCTGCGCGGCCAGAACAACGTCCAGGGCTCCTGCGACATGGGCTCGTTCCCGCACGAGCTCACCGGCTACCGCCACGTGTCGGACGACGCGACCCGCGAGAGCTTCGAGGCCCTCTGGGGCGCCAAGCTCGACAACGCGCCGGGCCTGCGCATCACCAACATGCTCGACGAGGCCGTCGAGGGCTCGTTCAAGGGCATGTACATCCAGGGCGAGGACATCGCGCAGTCCGACCCGGACACGCACCACGTGACCTCGGGCCTCAAGGCGATGGAGTGCATCGTCGTCCAGGACCTGTTCCTGAACGAGACCGCCAAGTACGCCCACGTCTTCCTGCCGGGCGCCTCGTTCCTGGAGAAGGACGGGACCTTCACCAACGCCGAGCGCCGCATCTCCCGCGTGCGCAAGGTCATGGCCCCGATGGGCGGCTACGGCGACTGGGAGGGCACGGTGCTGCTCTCCAACGCGCTGGGCTACCCGATGAACTACAGCCACCCGTCCGAGATCATGGACGAGATCGCCTCGCTCACCCCGAGCTTCACCGGCGTCTCCTATGCCAAGCTCGACGAGCTCGGCTCCGTGCAGTGGCCCTGCAACGAGAAGGCGCCGCTCGGCACGCCGATGATGCACGTGGACCGGTTCGTCCGCGGCAAGGGCCGGTTCATGATCACCGAGTTCGTGGCCACCGAGGAGCGGACGGGGGCGAAGTTCCCGCTGATCCTCACCACGGGCCGGATCCTGTCCCAGTACAATGTCGGCGCGCAGACCCGGCGCACCGAGAATTCGCGCTGGCACGAGGAGGACGTGCTGGAGATCCACCCGTTCGACGCGGAGCTGCGCGGCATCGCCGACGGCGACCTCGTCGCCCTGGAGAGCCGCTCGGGCGACATCGCCCTGAAGGCCAAGGTCTCCGAGCGGATGCAGCCGGGCGTGGTCTACACCACCTTCCACCACGCCAAGACCGGCGCCAACGTGATCACCACCGACTACTCGGACTGGGCGACCAACTGCCCCGAGTACAAGGTGACGGCGGTGCAGGTCCGGCGGACCAACCGGCCCTCCGACTGGCAGGCGAAGTTCTACGAGGAGGACTTCTCCCTGACCCGGATCGCCCAGACGCTCGACGCGGCAGAGTAAGAGTATCCGATGAGCGCCGTGACACAGGCGGACAAGCTCGTCCGCATGGCCAACCAGATCGCCACCTTCTTCCGGTCCTACCCGGAGGAGGAGGCGGTGGCCGGAATCCAGAAGCACATCAAGGCGTTCTGGACGCCCAAGATGATCGCGCATCTCGAGGCCGCCCTGCCGGAACAGGGCGACCGGGTCGACAGCTACGTGCGGCGGGCGCTGCACGGCGAGGAGCCGGCGGCCGACAGCCCGGTGCGTCCGGCGACCCGGGATCCGCAGCTCGCCGGGGCCGGCGCCAGCGACGCCGGCTGAGACCGGGGTCGAATTGCGTAGAGAGCGAGATCAGGGCCCCTTGCGGGGCCCTTTTTCGTTCGCCGCTGCGCATACAAACTGTTGCAATCAGGATTAAAAGTGTCGTCTGCGCGTTGTGCCGCGCTGGCACCTTGCACACAAATCGCGCATCTAACTCCGCCGAGCGGCCCGTGAACGTGGCTGCCCTGGAGGATGACGTCATGAGTCTTGGTGTTACGGGCGCGGTCGCGCCCGATGTCGCGCCGGGTCTGCTCTCGCGCGAGCGTATCGTTGCGCAACCGGGGTTCAACCGGTGGCTGGTTCCGCCGGCAGCCCTCGCGATCCATCTCTGCATCGGCATGGCCTACGGCCTGTCGGTGTTCTGGCTGCCGCTCACTCGGGCGCTCTCCGTCGGGAAACCGGCACCCGCCGCCTGTGCGGATATGAGCGTGATGACAGCCCTGTTCACCACCACCTGCGATTGGCGCGTCAGCGACCTCGTCACGGTGTTCTCGATCGGCATCGTCGTGCTCGGCCTCTCGGCCGCCCTGTTCGGCGGCTGGCTGGAGCGTGCGGGCCCGCGCAAGGCCGGCATCGTGGCCGCCCTGTGCTGGGGCGGCGGCTTCCTGATCGGTGCCTTCGGAGTCTACGTCCACCAGCTCTGGTTGATCTGGCTCGGCATGGGCCTGATCGGCGGCATCGGGCTCGGCCTCGGCTACATCTCCCCGGTCTCGACGCTGATCAAGTGGTTCCCGGACCGGCGCGGCATGGCCACCGGCATGGCGATCATGGGCTTCGGCGGCGGCGCGATGATCGGCTCGCCCCTGGCCGACAGCCTGATCAAGAGCTTCCGGACCGCCGACTCGGCCGGCGTCTGGCAGACGCTCGCCGTGATGGGCGTCGGCTACATCCTGTTCATGCTCGGCGGCGCCTTCGGCTACCGGGTGCCGCCGGCCGGCTGGCGTCCGGACGGCTGGACCGCTCCGGCTGCCAAGAACGCCATGATCGCCTCCGGCCACGTGCACCTGCGGGACGCGCACAAGACCTTCCAGTTCTGGATGATCTGGCTCGTGCTGTTCCTCAACGTGTCCGCCGGCATCGGCGTGCTGGCGCTGGCCTCGCCGATGCTTCAGGAGATCTTCGGCGGTGAGCTGATCGGCCTGCCGGGCACCGGCTTCTCGGCCCTCGATGCCGGCCAGAAGGCGCAGGTCGCGGCGATCGCCGCCGGCTTCGTCGGCCTGCTCTCCCTGTTCAACATCCTCGGCCGGTTCTTCTGGGCCTCGATGTCGGATCGGATCGGGCGGAAGGTCACCTACGCGATCTTCTTCGCGCTGGGCGGCGTGCTCTACGCGGCCGCGCCCTGGGCGGCCGGCATCGGCTCGCAGGCGCTGTTCGTCGCCTTCTTCTGCGTGATCCTGTCGATGTATGGCGGCGGTTTCGCGACGGTCCCGGCCTACCTCGCCGACGTGTTCGGCACGCAGTTCGTGGGCGCCATCCACGGGCGCCTGCTCACCGCCTGGTCGATGGCCGGCATCGTCGGGCCCTTCGTGATCACCAAGATCCGCGAGGCGCAGATCGCCGCAGGCGTGCAGGGTGCGGAGCTCTACGGCCGGACCATGTACGTGCTCGCTGGCTTCCTGGTGGCCGGGTTCATCTGCAACCTGCTGGTCCGTCCGCTGGCCCAGCGCTGGTTCATGTCGGATTCCGAGCGTGCCGCCCTCGATGTCCGCACGGGTGCGACCGCCTCCGGGCCGTCCGGCTCCTTCGGCATCGGCCGCGGCGGGTTCAGCCCGGGCGCGGCCCTGGCGTGGGCGGTGGTCGGCATCCCGATCGTCTGGGGTATCGGCATCACCCTGTCGAAGGCCTTCATCCTGTTCCGGTGATCGCCCGGAGCCGCCGGTTGTGGCGGGCACGGTGGGTCGCTAGGTTTCGAGCGCCTCGCCGTGCCGGGATGCCTCCGTCGTGATCGACAAGCTGGACTTCCTGCTCGCGCTCGCCCGCGAGCAGCATTTCGGTCACGCCGCCGAAGCCTGCGGGGTGACCCAGCAGACGCTGTCGGCCGGCGTGAAGCAGCTGGAGAACCGGTTCGGCGTCCAGCTCGTGCTGCGCGGCTCGCGCTTCCAGGGCTTCACCCCGGAGGGCGAGCGGGTGCTGGAATGGGCGCGGCGGATCGTGGCCGATGCCCGGGCCATGCACGAGGAGGTCACGGGCCTGCGCCGGGGCCTGACCGGGCACCTGCGCATCGCCGCGATCCCCACGGCGCTGCCGATGATCGTGAACCTCACCACGCCCTATCGCGAGCGGCACCCGGACGTGCGGCTCACGGTCGAATCCGCCACCTCGGCCGACATCTTCTCGCTGATCGAGAACCTGGAGGCGGATGCGGGCCTGACCTACCTCGACAACGAACCCCTCGGGCGGGTCGTCTCCGTGCCGCTCTACCGGGAACGCTACCGTCTGGTGACGGCGATCGGCGGCCCGTTCGACGGCCGGGCCAGCGTCACCTGGGCTGAGACCGCCAGCCTGCCGCTCTGCCTGCTGACGCCGAACATGCAGAACCGGCGGATCATCGACCAGCAGATCCGGGAATCGGGCGCGGACCCAGCCGCCACCCTCGAATCGAACTCGATGATCGTGCTGCTGACCCATGTGCGCACCCTGCGCTGGGCCTCGATCATGCCGGAGATCCTGGTCGATGCCCTGGGGCCGATCGAGGGCGTGCGCACCATCCCGATCACCGCCCCGGATCTGGAGCACACAATCGGCCTCGTCGCCCCGCGGCGCGAGCCCTCGACGCCGATGGTGACGGCTCTGGTCGCCATCGCGCGGTCGCTGGCGCGGACGCTCGATCCCGATCTGGCGGCGTCGACACCCGCCTGACGGGCCGGGACCGGGGCGTCCCGCTCGAAGCCTCCGCCTTTGCTTCGCTCCGTTCGCAAAGACGAGAGCGCAACAAAAAAGCCGCCCCGTTTCCGGAGCGGCTTCGCACGGGCGAGGCCGGAACGCGGCCTGCGCTCTTACTTGATCTTGGATTCCTTGAACTCGACGTGCTTGCGCGCGACCGGGTCGTACTTGCGCATCGACAGCTTCTCGGTCTGCGTCCGGGAGTTCTTCTTGGTGACGTAGAAGTAGCCCGTGTCGGCGGTGGAGACGAGCTTGATCTTGACGGTGACGGCCTTGGCCATGGCGCGGCGCTCCTGCAGGGTGCGGCATTCCGCGTGAGCGAAACGCAAATGGCCGGGAGGGCCCGGCCGAATACGGGCGGGTGAATGCCCGATCGGGCCCGGCAGGTCAAGAGTGGGGCGGCCGGCCAGTAGGCCAAGCTGGTTCGTGTCTTGCCAGCTTCGACGCGGTTTGGGGGGCCCTTCCGTCGTTCCGGGGCGCCGAAGGCGAGCCCGGAACCCAGAGCCGCCGACGGCGATAAGCCGGGCACCCGGTGCGGATCTGGATTCCGGGCCCTGCTGCGCAGTCCCGGAATGACGGGTTTGGCGGATCCCGGGACGAGTCTACCGTTTCACCCCGCGCCTGAAGTCCGCCGCGGCGAGCCATCCGGCGAAAGCCAGGAACAGGGCGAGCAGCGCCAGCGCGAAGCCGTGCGGCGGCACGAGGTCGAGACCGCCGCCGATCACCGGCGGCCCGAGCATCAGGCCGACATTGTAGAGCACCACGAAGGCCGCGTTGGCGCCCGCGAGGTCGTTCGCCGGCGTGCGGTCGCCGAGCATCGCGAGGCCGACCGTGTAGAGGGTGCCGGCGATGCCGCCCCAGACCAAGAGTAACAGACCGAACGCCATCGGGCTGCCGGCCGCGAGCGGGATCAGGGCCGAGCCCGCGGCGCCCGCGAGGCTCGCGCCGAGCAGCACCGCGCCGCGGTCGAGGCGGTCGGCGAGCCAGCCGAACGGGATCTGGAACAGCACGTTGCCCAGCGCGATCAGGCTCACGAGCCCCGCCGCGCCCTGCGCGTCGTAGCCCAGCCGCAGGCCGTAGAGAGGCAGGATCGCGAAGATCCCGGTCTCCACCGCCCCGTAGGCGAGGGCGGCCGCCAGCGCGCCGGGGGCAAGCCGGACATAGCCGAGGATGCCGCGGCCGGAGCCCGGCTCGATCGTCGGCGACAGCCCGCGCGCCAGCACGATCGGCAGGCCGCCGGCCAGCATCAGCACGGCGCCGGTCGCGTAGGGCGCCAGCCCCTCGGTGCCGACGAGCGCCAGCAGGAGCGGTCCGACCGCGAAGCCCGCCGCCAGGACGGTGGCGTAGATGCCCATCACCAGGCCGCGGCGCTCCGGCGGGGCGGCGGCGTTGATCCAGTACTCGGAGAGGACGAAGAGCGCGCCCAGCGTCGCCGAGAAGACGAAGCGCAGAGGAAACCACAGGGCGATGCCCGGCAGGATCGGAAACAGCGCGAGGCTGATCGCCCCGATGACGAGTGCCAGGCCGAGCAGCGGGGCGACACCGATCCGCGCCGCGAGCCGCGGCACGAACGGCACCGTGCAGATGCTGGCGATGCCCGCCACCGCGGTGTTGAGGCCGATCAGCGTGCTCGACGCGCCGCGCCGCTCCATCTCGATCGACAGGAGCGGGATCGACAGGCTCAGCCCGATGCCGACGACGGTGACGCAGGTCACGGCCGCCGCGATCGCCGCCACATCCTCCGACCTGATCCCCCGCCGCGCGTCCCGTGCCCGTTCCTCCGGGCGGCTCACAAGGCCACCCGCTCGCGGCGGCCGTAGCGTTCGTAGTGGTAGGGAATCATCCGGTACGGCGCGAAATCAACGGCGATCTGCGCCTCCAGGTCGTCCAGGATGGCGCGGGTTATGTACGGCAGGTCGAGCTTGCGCGCGGCGTCGAGCCGGACCCAGGCCAGTTCCGTGAACTCGGCGTCGGCGCTAATCCGCCCCGGCTCTTCGGCCGCCACCATCCGGCGGTCGATCGCGAAGAAGCGCGTATCGAAGCGGCGCACGCGCTTGGGCGGCGTGATCGCGCGGGCGACGAGGTGGAGCGCCTCGAGATCCGGCAGCACGCCGTGCCGGGCGAAACCCTCCCAGCCCGCCGGAACGTCCTCGGGAGCACCGTGCTCGGTGGTGCCGAGGAGCAGGCCGGTCTCCTCGTAGGTCTCGCGGATGGCCGCCAGCGCCAGGGCGCGGCCGAGATGGTGCGGCGGCCGGGAGACCTGCCGGGTCAGCGCCGCCTCGGCATAATCGGGGAGCGCCCCGGCCACCGGCATGTGGCGGTCGCCGAGTTCGATCCGGCCGCCCGGGAAGACGAACTTGCCCGGCATGAAGGCGAGGTTCGGGTTGCGCCGCCCCATCAGGACCTTCGGGCCACCTTTGCCGCGCCGGTCGATCACGATCAGGGTTGCGGCATCCCGAGGGCGCAGCCGCGCCGCGGCGGGCTTCCGCTCAGGAGCTGTGGCGATCTGGGGCTCCTGCTGCGGCAGCGGCAAGGCGTGTCTCCTCCGACCCCGGGACGGGGCGGCTCCGCGGTAGCGTGGCGAAGCCGTGCATGCCAAGGGCGTATTGCAGCCCGACGACGGCCCCCTTGACCGGCTGGAGCAGGACCAGCGCGAACAGGAGCGTGAAGACCGGCCAGACCCCCATCTCGACCCAGAGCGGCACCTCGTAGGCGCTCTCGGTCTCCAGGATCAGGTAGCCCACGATGTGAGCGACGATGAAGATCACCACGTAGGGGGGCAGGTCGTCGGCTCGATGGTGGTGCAGCTCGAGGCCGCACGCGTCGCATTCCGGCCGGACCTTGAGGAAGCGGCCGAAGATCCGGCCCTGGCCGCAATGCGGGCAGCGGCCGATGAAGCCCCTGGCCATCGCGGGGATCAGGCGGGTGCGGGCCGGGATCGCGTCGGCATTCATGGCAGGGGTGTACATCGGCCGGGTCATCGGCGCGAGCCGCGGTGGCGCGACCCGGTGTTGCGGATGCCGGCGGGGCGGCCGGGCGGCGCGGCCTTGAATGGCCGTCCGCCGGGCTTCATGCCCGCACCGGCCTTGCGGGCACCGGAGCGGGTCCGGCCCTCGCTGAGGAGTTCGAAGCGCAGCGCCCCGGCCACCGGCGCGGCCTCTACGAGCCGCACCTCAACCCGGTCGCCCAGGCGGAAGGTCTCGCCGGTCCGCTCGCCCACCAGGGCGTGGCGGCCCTCCTCGTGGCGAAAATAGTCGGCGCCGAGCTGCGAGACCGGCACGAAGCCGTCCGCCCCGGTCTCATCGAGCTTGATGAACAGGCCGGCCCGGGTGACGCCCGCGATCTGGCCCTCGAAGGTGGCTCCGACCTGATCGGCGAGGTGGTGGGCGATCAGCCGGTCGATGGTCTCGCGCTCGGCCGCCATGGCGCGGCGCTCGGCCGCCGAGATCTGCTCGCCGATCTGCGCCAGCTCGCCCATCGAGATCTCGGGCGCGAGCCCGTCGGCGCCCAGCCTGCACGCGGTGATCAGCGCCCGGTGGACGATCAGGTCGGCGTAGCGCCGGATCGGCGAGGTGAAGTGCGCGTAGCGGCGCAGGTTCAAGCCGAAATGCCCGAGATTCTCGGCGGCATAGACGGCCTGGGCACGGCTGCGCAGGATCACCTCGTTGAGGAAGACGCTGTGCTCGGTCTCGGCCGCGGTGGCGAGGATCCGGTTGAACAGGGCGGGGCGCAACGCCCCTTCCTTCGGCAGCTTGATCCCGACCGAGGCCAGCACCTCGCCCAGCGCCCGCATCTTTTCCAGGGCGGGCTCGTCATGGACGCGGTAGATCAGCGGCTGGCGCGCCTGCTCCAGGGTCTCGGCGGCGGCGACGTTCGCCTGGATCATGAACTCCTCGATCAGCCGGTGCGCGTCGAGGCGCTCCGGCACGATCACCCGGTCGACGGCGCCTTCGGGGCTGAGCAGGACCTTCCGTTCGGGCAGGTCCAGGGCGAGCGGCCCGCGCCGGTCCCGGGCCGCGCGCAGGGCCGCGTAGGCCGCCCAGAGCGGGCGCAGCGCGCTATCCAGCAGCGGCAGGGTCGCGGCATCCGGCTGTCCGTCGATCGCGCCTTGCGCCTGCGCATAGGCGAGCTTGGCCCGCGAGCGCATCATCACCCGGTGGAAGCTGTGGCGGCGCTTCTCGCCGTCGGCGGCGATGACCATCCGCACGGCGAGTGCCGGCCGGTCCTCACCCTCGCGGAGCGAGCAGAGGTCGTTGGAGATCCGCTCCGGCAGCATCGGCACGACGCGGTCCGGGAAGTAGACCGAGTTGCCGCGCTCCAGCGCCTCCCGGTCGAGGCTCGATCCTGTCCGCACGTAGGCCGCGACGTCGGCGATCGCGACGGTGAGGATGAATCCGCCGGGATTGGCCGGGTCGGGATCGGCCTCGGCCATGACGGCGTCGTCGTGGTCCTTGGCGTCCGGCGGGTCGATGGTCAGGAGCGGCCGGTCGCGCCAATCCTCACGGCCCTGCAGGGTCGCGGGCTTCGCGGAATCAGCCTCCGCCAGGGTCGCGTCCGCGAAGACGTGCGGGATGTTGTGCAGGTGCAGCGCGATCAGGCTCACCGCCTTCTCGGAGCCGAGCGAGCCGAGCCGCTCCCGCACCCGACCCCGCGGCAGGCCGAACCGCGTCTCGCGCTCCAGGGAGACGCTGACGAGGTCGCCGTCCCGGGCCTGACCCTCCTCGCCGGGCGGGATCAGGATCTCGCGGCCCTGCGAGCGCTTCTCGACGGGCACGATCCGGCCACCCTGCGCGCCGACGCGGTAGACGCCGATGATCTCGGCCTTGTTCTTCCCAATGACCTTGATGACCCGGCCGGTATAGCCGCCCTCGGCGTCACGCTCGACGCGCACCAGGGCGCGGTCGCCAATGCCGGCCGCGGGACGATTGCCCTTGCGGGGGCCGCGCGGCTGCGTCAGCACGATGGACGGCGGCTTGCCGGCGCCGGTCCACTCCACTGGAACGGCCAGGAAGTCGCCGTGCCGGTCCCGGGAGCGGATGTCGGCAAGCACGACCGGCGGTAGATGCCCGGCTGGAGCGAGTCCGCCGCGCCCGCGGTCGAGGGCGCCGTCCTCCTCGATCTCCTTCAGGATGCGCTTCAGCTCGATCTTGGCGGCGCCCTTGATGCCGAAGGCCTGGGCGATCTCGCGCTTGCCGACGCGCTCCTTCGACTCGGCGACGAAGGCGAGGATCTGCTCACGGGTGGGGAAGGACGGCGGAGCGGCGGGCTCGGCCGCCGGGGCGGTGGTGCGTCGTGCCAAACGATGGTGCCGGACAGTTCTCGGAAGACGGAGCCCGCGCGGGCCTCGGACCGAGGCTTCGGTCCTGTGATCCTAAGATGGGTGCCGGGCCCGCCCGCGGCAACGCCGCGGCAGCCGTCCTCAACAGCCGCGATCAGCCGGTGGAGGCGATCTTCCGGATGTGATCGACCGCTCGATCGACGTCGAAGCCGGGTGCGACGATCTCCTCCAGGGTGAAGGGGCAGGCCCGCGGCAGCGTCAGGTTTACCTGCCCCTCCAGCGGTGCCAGATCCGGAGCCTCGGCATCGTGGACCGCCAAGGTCCAGGCGCCGTCCATGCGCAGGCTCGCCGGATCGGGCGGGTCGGCGGCGAGCGCCGCGAGCTTCGCGCGACCGGCTGTGCGGCAGGCGAGGCTTGTCTCGTCGTCCGAGATCAGCGCCGCCTTGATCATCTCGGCCAGGGCGTCCCTGACCCGTTCCACGCTCGCGTTCATGAGGCTTCCGTTTCGAATGTCCCCGCCGCATGGCAAGCCGGATGCCAGCCGTGACCGGATCCGTGTGACAGAACCGCCGACCTTTCCTCCCGATCCGCCGGGTGTAGAAGGCTGAGATGATCCCGGTCCTGACCCGCCATACCGAGGCCGTGCCGCTCTACGAGGCGGCCTGCGCGGAGCTGCGCCTGCGCGGCTTCGAGGGCGACCTGACGCTCTCGGATGCCGACCGCACGGTCTTCGCCACCGACAACTCGATCTACCAGGTGGAGCCGGGGGCCGTGGCCTTTCCGCGCACGCGCGACGATCTCGTGCGCATCGCGAAGCTTCTGGATGACCCGCGCTTCGCCGAGATCGTGATCCGGCCGCGGGGCGGGGCGACGGGGACCAACGGCCAGTCGCTCGGCCACGGCCTCGTGGTCGACACCTCGCGGCACATGACCCGCATCCTGGAGATCGATGTCGCCAACCGCATTGTCCGGGTCGAGCCGGGAGTGGTGAAGGACCAGCTCAATCGGGAACTCGCCAAGCACGGCCTGTTCTTCGCGCCCGAGCTCTCGACCTCGAACCGCGCGACCCTCGGGGGCATGATCTCGACCGATGCCTGCGGGCAGGGCTCGTGCCTCTACGGCAAGACCCGGGACCATGTCCTGGCGCTGACCTGCGTGCTCACCGACGGCACGGTCTGGACCGCCGAGCCCCTGGACGCCGAAGGCCTCGAAGCCGCCAAGGGCCGCAACGACCGGATCGGCGAGATCCACCGGACCGTCGATGCCGTCGTCACCGAGAATGCGGCGCTGATCGCCGAGCGCTTCCCCAAGCTCAACCGCTGTCTCACCGGCTACGATCTCGCGCATCTGCGCGATCCGGAGGGCCGCTTCGACCTCAAGAGCGTGATCTGCGGTTCCGAGGGGACGCTGGCGCTGATCGCCGAGGCGCGGCTCAACGTGCTGCCGATCCCGAAGGCCGCCGTCCTGGTAGCCCTGTCCTACGTCGATTTCGACGCGGCGCTCCGCGACGCACAGGCCCTGCTGCCGTTCGGCGCCGCCTCGGTCGAGACCATCGACTCGACCGTGCTGGCACTTGCCCGCAAGGACCCGATCTGGGCCGAGGTGCGGGCCTTCTTCCCCGACGATCCGGCGGGGCGACCGGTGGACGGGATCAACCTCGTGGAGTTCGTCGGCGACGACGAAGCCGCCGTCGAGGCCGCCCTCGATCGGCTCACCGGGATGCTGGAGGCCGAGCGCGGCACCGACACGCGGCGCCTCGGCTTCACCATCGCCCGGGGCGACGCGATCGAGCGGCTCTGGACCATGCGCAAGAAGGCGGTGGGTCTGCTGGGCGCCGCCAAGGGCGATGCCCGCCCGATCCCCTTCGTGGAGGACACTGCCGTCCCGCCGGAGCGGCTCGCCGACTTCATCGCGGAGTTCCGGGCGCTCCTCGACGGCAAGGGCCTGCGCTACGGCATGTTCGGCCATGTCGATGCCGGCGTGCTGCACGTGCGGCCGGCCATCGACCTGAAGGACCCGGACCAGAACCGCCTGATCCGCGAGGTGACGGAGGGCGTGGTCGCGCTGACCGCCAAGTATGGCGGTTTGCTCTGGGGCGAGCACGGCAAGGGCTTCCGCTCCGAGTTCGTGCCTGCGACCTTCGGGCCGCTGATGCCGGCTCTGGAAGCGATCAAGCGCGCCTTCGACCCGGGCGACCGGATGAACCCCGGCAAGATCGCCTCGGCGAAGGGGCAGGGCCTGACCCGGATCGACGGCGTGCCGCGCCGGGGCGAGCAGGATCGCACCATCCCGGCGCCGGTTCGCCGGGACTTCGACGAGGCGCTCCACTGCAACGGCAACGGCGCCTGTTTCAGCTTCGATGCGGACGAGGCCATGTGCCCGTCCTGGAAGGCGACTCGGGAGCGGCGCCACTCGCCCAAGGGCCGCGCCTCGCTGATGCGCGAGTGGCTGCGGCGCGCGGCGGCGGAGGGCGTCGACCCGGCCGCGGCGCTGGCCCGTCAGCGCGCCGGCTGGCTGCGCGACGTGGCCGCCACCTTGCGGAGCGCCCTCCGGCCACAGGACGAAACGCACGACTTCTCGCACGCCGTGAAAGAGGCGATGGACGGTTGCCTCGCCTGCAAGTCGTGCACGGGCTCCTGCCCGATCAAGGTCGATGTGCCGACCTTCCGGGCCAAGTTCCTGGCGCTCTACCACACGCGCTACTCCCGGCCCCTGAAGGACCACCTCGTGGCGGCCCTCGAGCCGCTGCTGCCGCTGGCGACCCGGGCGCCGCGCTTGAGCAACGCGCTCCTGACCAATCCGGTGGTCCGCTTTCTCCTGGCCAAAGCCGGATTGGTGGAGATCCCGGGCCTGTCGCCTGTCAGTCTCAAGGTGCGGTTGGCCAGTCTCGGTGTGCCCGTGGCGACGCCGGAGGCTCTGACCCGGCTGGATCCTCAGGATCGTGCGTCGGCGGTGCTCATCGTGCAGGACGCCTTCACCAGCCACTTCGACGCGGAGGTCGTCGCCGATGCTTGCGCGCTGCTCTTCGCCCTCGGCTTCAAGCCCTGGCTCGTGCCCTATCGGCCGAACGGCAAGCCGCTGCACGTGCACGGCTTCCTGGCCCGGTTCGCGGCCGTCGCCGGGTCGAACGCCGCGATGCTCCGGGACTTGGCGCGGCAGGGCGTGCCCCTCGTCGGGATCGACCCGTCGATGACGCTGACCTACCGCTCCGAGTACGCGCAGGCGCTCGGCGGCGGCGACTTGCCGAAGGTCCATCTCCTCCAGGAATGGCTGGCGACCCGGCTCGACCGGATCGCGCCGCGCCAGGGCGGCGGGACGATGCGGCTGCTGCCCCATTGCACCGAGCGCACCAACGCGCTTGGCGCGGTCCGCGACTGGCAGGCCCTGTTCGCCCATCTGGGGCTGCGTCTCGATGTGCCGGCCTCCGGCTGCTGCGGCATGGCCGGGACCTACGGTCACGAGGCCCGTCACCGCGCCACCTCGGAGACGATCTACAACGCGAGCTGGGCCCGCCACGTGTCCGAGGCCCCCGGCTGCACCCTCCTGGCCGACGGCTATTCCTGCCGGTCGCAGGCCAAGCTCGTCGACGGCGTGCGGCTGCGCCACCCGGCCCAGGCGCTGCTCGACCATGTCCGCCGCAGCGCCGTGAGTGCGGCGCCGTTCCATCCCGAGCAAGCGGCGGCCGCGGCGCGATGAGCGATGCCGTCATGACGCCGTCGTGGGGGCCGGCGCGGTCGGGTGCTATTACGGGTTCCTCCTGGCGAAGGCCGGACATGCGGTCACGTTGATCGGCCGTCCCGCGCTGGTCGAGGCGGTGCGGTCGGACGGTCTGGTTCTGGAGAGCGCGGCGGGAGCCGACTCCGCGCCCGTGCAGGCGACGACCGACGGCAACGGCGTCGCGGGAGCCGACCTCGTGCTGGTCTGCGTCAAGTCCGGCGACACCGAAGCGGCCGGCGCGATGATCGCGCCGCATCTCGGCCGCTCCGCCACGATCGTCAGCCTCCAGAACGGTGTCGACAATGCCGAGCGCCTCGCCGCGTTCCTCGGGCGGCCGGTCGTGCCGGTGGCGGTCTACGTCGCCACCACGATGGCCGGGCCGGGTCGTGTGCGGCACAACGGCCGGGGCGACCTGATCCTGGGCGCATCCGAGACGAGCGCGCGGACCGCCGCCGCCCTTACGGCGGCCGGCGCCCCCACGACCGTCTCGGCACGTGCCCTCGACGCGCTGTGGGGCAAGCTCATCATGAACTGCGCCTACAACGCCCTCTCGGCCCTGACGCAACTGCCCTACGGCCGCTTGGTCCAGGGCGAGGGCGTCGTGGCGTCGATGACCGACGTGGTGCAGGAATGCGTGGCCGTCGCCGAGGCGGCAGGCGTGTCGGTGCCGTCCGACATCTTCGACAGCGTCATGGCGCTGAGCAGGACGATGGCCGATCAGCGCTCGTCCACCGCCCAGGATCTCGCCCGGGGCCGCCCCAGCGAGATCGACCACCTCAACGGTTACGTGGTGCGCAAGGGGGCGGCGCTCGGAATCCCGACGCCGGCCAACCGGATGCTGCATACGCTCGTCAAGCTCGCCGAGCGGGCGCGCTGAGCGTGTCTCGGGTGTAGGCCGTCACGCCCGCGCCGCGGCGTTGGCCTTCCGGGTCGCCGCGGCTTTCTTAGCGGAGGCGGAGCGCTCGGCGGCCGTCCGTCCGGCGGAGGCCTTGCCGCCGGTTGCGCCGCCCTTGTGGGCCGCCGGGTGGCCGGTGGACTTTCCCCGACCCGAGCCGCCCGGCTTCTTGCCTCCGCCGTCATCCTTGTTGACGGTGGCCCAGGCGCGGGCCTCGGCTTCCTTCTCCGGCACGCCGCGGGCCTCGTAGGAATCCGCGATGTGCTCGGCCTTGCGCTTCTGCTTGTCGGTGTATTTCGACTTGTCGCCCTGAGACATCGCCCGTCTCCCGTGAGATCAGCCCACGCCGGTCGGACCGTCGAGGATGGCCCGCACCCGGCGGACCAGCTCCGTGCGCCGGTACGGCTTGTTGAGGAGATCAAACTCCGAGCCGCCGATATCGGTTCGCTCCAGGCTCGCCTCGGCGTAGCCGGTGGCGAGCAGGACCTTGAGCCGCGGCTGGCGGCGACGGGCCTCCCGGGCGAGCAGCACCCCGTTCATACCCCCCGGCATGATCAGGTCGGTGAACAGGAGGTCGACCCGCCCGCTGGAATCCAGGATCTCCAGCGCCTCGCGGGCATTGCTGGCCGTCAGGGTCGTGTAGCCGAAATCCCGCAGGATGGTCCGGGCGAGTTCGGCCACGTCCTCGCGGTCGTCGACGATCAGGATCGTCTCGGTGCCCTGCCGGTCCACGGCCCGGAGCGAGACCTTGGCGGGTGCCTTCACGTCGCCGTCGGTCGCCGGGAAGGACAGGCGCACGGTCGTCCCCTCGCCGAGGGTCGATTCGATCTGCGCCGCCCCGCCCGACTGCTTGGCGAAGCCGTAGACCATCGACAGTCCAAGGCCGGTCCCCTTGCCCTCTTCCTTCGTGGTGAAGAACGGGTCCATCACCCGCGCCAGCACGGCGGGCGGGATGCCGGTGCCGGAATCCCGGATGGCGATGCTGACGTAGCGGCCGTCGCGCAGCGGGCCGACCTCGCCGCCCGAGGCGACCTCGCTGTTCTCGGTGGTGATCCGCACGGTACCGCCGTCCGGCATGGCATCGCGGGCGTTGATCAGTACGTTGAGGATCGCGACTTCGGCCTGGGTTGGGTCGACGCGGCAGTTCCAGAGGTCCTCCGCGAGATCGAGCTCGATCTTCACCGCCTCGCCGACGGAGCGGGTGACCATCTCGCCCATGCCCTCGACCAGGGTGTTCAGATTGACCGCGCGTCCATCCAGGCGCTGCTTGCGGGCGAAGGCCAGCAATTGCTGCGTCAGCGTCGTCGCGCGATCCGCGGCTTGCCGGATGTTCTCGGTGGCGCGCCCCAGTCGGGCGCGGTCGGCGTCCGGCTTCTCCAGGCCGGCCGCCAGGATGTCGACGTAGCCGACGATCACCTGCAGCAGGTTGTTGAAATCGTGCGCGATGCCGCCGGTGAGCTGGCCGAGCGCCTCCATCTTCTGGGCTTGGCCCAGTGCATCCTCGGCATCCCGCCGGCGCGAGACGTCGAGCTGCGAGCCGAAATAGTAAACCAGCTCGCCGTCGGCGTTGTAGACCGGGGAGACGAACAGGGCGTTCCAGAACGTCGAGCCGTTCTTGCGGTAGTTCAGGATCTCGGTGGCGAATTCGCGCTTGTCGGCGATCGCCGCGCGAACCTGCGCGATGCTCTCACGGTCGGTCTCAGGCCCCTGCAGGAACCGGCAATTGCGCCCGATCAGCTCCTCGGGCGTGTAGCCCGTCATCGCCAGGAAGGCGCGGTTGGCGAAGATGATCGGGTTGTCCGGCTGGCGCGGATCGGTGACGATCATCGGCATCCGCGTGGTCTCGACCGCGGCGAAGAAGATGTCGCTCTTGCGGTCGGTGAGGTCGCTCGGGGCGCTGTCCCGGATCGGGGGACTCGGTCCGGAGGGTGGCGTTTCTGGCGTCTCAGACATGCGAGGCGGTCTTCATTCCCCGGGCCGTAGAAGCCGGCCACGTGGGGCCGCTGCCGCTTGGCGCGCGCGACTGTAGTGGTCTGGAACGCGATGTCGACCGCACGGCTTCGTCGGCCACATCGCGCCTGTTGAGGCGGGGAGAGGTCCGGCCTTTCATGCGGCCGCCGTCCGGGCCGGCGCGGGCAGTGCTGTAGCCGGCGCCGGAGCGACCCGCGCGGGACTCGGCTCGCGGCAGGCATTCAGGACCGCCGAGAGCGCCTCGTTGAGCGACGTCACCAGGAAGTCCGCGGAGGTCGCGCGGCGCAGACGATCCAAGGTGGCCGGATCGCGCTCGCGCCAGAAGCCCACGAGGATCCGGACCCCCGGCACCGCGGCACGGGCCTGCCGAACCGTGAAGCGGATCTGCGACAGGCTCACCGGCTCCAGGTACGAGAAGCAGATCAGCGCCAAGCCCTCCGGGTTCTCGGGCCGCTCGCCGGCGCGGATCGCGGCCATCGACAGGATCTGCGAGGCCAGACCGTGGCGGGCGAGGATCTGGCTCAGCATCAGCGTCGCCGCCTCGTCGAACGGGCCGCGGCTCGACACGCACAGGACCGGTGTCTCGCTCCGCCAGTTGGGTGCAAGATCCTCGCGGGCGAGGACGATGCCCGCGACCTGCCGGTCGGGCCCGATGGCGGCCAGCGCCGCCGCGGTCTCGATGTCCGGCGCCCGCGCCGATCCCCGCCGGCTCCGCCGCGCGACCGGGGCGGTCCCGAGGCGGTCGACCACCGTGCGGATCGCCGCGCCGACCTCCTCCTGCCGCTCGCGATCGAGCGTTCCGCGCGAGAGATCCTCCTGAGCGAGCAGCAGACCCGCCAGGGCGACCTCGTCGTAATAGGTGACGAGGGCGCGTTCCTTGAGAAACTGCCAGCCCTGATCGATCGCCTCGATCGGATCCCCCGCCAGCATGCGCTGATAGAAGATCTCGGGCGGCGACAGGGCCGGCTGGTCGCCCAGCAGCACGTCGAGATACCAGAGCCGCTCCACGTGCCGCCCGAGCACCACGAGGCAGACCGTGAGCGGCGTGGCGAGCACGAGGCCGATCGGACCCCACAGGAACGTCCAGATGGTCGCCGCCAGGATGACGGCGACCGGCGAGAGGCCCGTCGAGTGGCCGTAGAGCAGCGGCTCGACCACGTGGCCGCAGATGGGTTCGACCACGAGGAACAGGGCGGCCGTGGCGATTACCATGGTCCAGCCCGGATCGACCGCGGCGGCCAGGATCAGCGGCAGCAGCGCGCTGATCGCGGCGCCGATATAGGGCACGAAGCGCAGGATCGCCGCCAGCACGCCGAACAGCGTCGGGCTCGGCACACCGATGATCCAGAGACCGAAGCCGATCACCACGCCGAAGGCGATGTTGAGGGCGAGCTGGGCCAGGAAGAACCGGCTGAGGCGGCTCGTGGCATCGTCGATCGCGGCCGTCGTGCGGCGCAGGTCGCCCGAGCCGCCGGCGAGCTTGATCGCGCGATTCCGGAGATCCTCGCGCTGGAGCAGGATGAAGATCGTGAAGATCAGGATCAGGCCGGTCGTGGCCAGCGGATGGACGAGAGGGCCCGCGAAGGTCTGGAGCGTCTCGGCGACGCTGGCGCGGGCGGGCGTGATCTCCACCGTGAGGGGATGCGTGCGCGTGCCGGGCTCGCCGCGGAGTTCCGCCGCCGGCGGCGGCTGCAGGGTCGCGCTCAGATCCTGGACCATGTCGACGATCCGCGACAGGGTCCCGGTCCCGGCAGTCGCCCCGCGCAGATCCTTGATCTTGGTCCGCATCACCTGCGTGTAGCGCGGCAGGTCGGAGGCGAGCTGGGAGGCCTCGCTGGCGATCAGGCTGCCGATCCCGAACAGGGCCCCGAACACGATCACCACGACCAAGAGCACCGCCGGGGCTCGCGGGACGTGGATCCGCCTGAGCATCCGGACCGCCGGCACCAGGACGAAGCTCAGGAGGATCGCCAGGGTCACCGGCACGAGGATCTCCCGCCCGAGATACAGCGCCGCCAGCGTCGCCACGACGAGGAGGATCGAGGCCAGCGCCACGAAGACCGGCAGCCCCTGACGCAGGCGCTGGGCGGTGACGGGATCCTCGCTCACGGACAGGCTCCACTCTACTCAGGTCAGGAGACGGCCGCGGCTGCGGCGTCGGAAGGGGCGGCTCGCGTGTCCGGAGCCGCGTCAGCCCGCCTGTGCGGTCTCGCCCAGGGCGGCGCTGATCTGGCTGAGCAGCTTCGAGAAATCGACCGGCTTCGGGTGGTAGTCGTCGCAGCCGGCCTGGATCGCCTTGTCCCGGTCCCCCGACATGGCGTGGGCGGTGAGCGCGATGATCGGGATCGCCCGGGTGTCGGTTCCGGATTTCAGGGTGCGGGCGACCGACCAGCCGTCCAGGATGGGGAGGTTCATGTCGAGGAGGATCACGTCGGGCTGTGCCGAACGGGCCTGGCGGACACCGGCCTCGCCGTCATGGGCCAGAACGACCTCGTAGCCGCGGCGCTTGAGGCGCCGGGACAGGAAATCCCAGATCTCTTCGTGGTCCTCGACCAGCAAAATCTTCGCCATCAGAACTCGCACCCCCGGCCCGCGTCGTGCCGGACGGCATCCCAACGCGCGGCAACGCACAATCGCCCAACGTTCCTGCCGCGATTCCGGTCCGTGGAGAAATGGCGGCCGGGCGCGCGGTTGACCCGGTCGCCCCGCGGTATGAGCGTGCCGCCGCGCGAATCGACAATGCCGGAGCGGAACACAGTGGCAGATAACGCTGACATCGAGTTCTATCATTCGCCCAATACCCGGTCGTCCGGGGTGCGCGTGCTCCTTGAGGAGCTGGGCGTTCCCTACCGGCTCCACGCGCTCAACATGCGCGCCGGCGAGCATCTTCAGGACGCCTACCGCGCCATCAACCCGATGGCGAAGGTGCCGGCGGTCCGCCACGGCGAGGCCCTGGTGACCGAGCAGGCGGCCGTCTACCTCTACCTCGCCGATCTCTTCCCCGAGGTCGGCCTCGCCCCGGCGGCAAGCGACCCGGCCCGGGCCGCCTACCTACGCTGGATGGTGTTCTACGGATCCTGCTTCGAGCCCGCCATCATCGACCGCCACCTGAAGCGGGAGCCGGGGCCGCGCGCCCTGTCGGCCTACGCCGATTATGACAGCGTGATCGCGCGGGTCGCCGAGGCGCTGACCCCGGGCCCGTACCTGCTCGGCGACCGCTTCAGCGCCGCCGATATTCTGTGGGGCGGCGCGCTCGGATGGACGATGGGCTTCGGGATCGTCGCGCCGGATCCGGTGCTGAATGCCTATGTCGAGCGGATCCGGGCCCGGCCGGCCTCCCAAAAGGTCGCGGCCGCGGACGCGCAGCTCGCCGCGGAGCACGCCGCCGCAGCCGGAACGGCCTGAGCGCGCCTCAGGCCGTCGGCTCCCAGGTGCCGGTGCGCGCGAGTTGCGGCGCCGGTTCCGGAGCGCTCCAGCGCAGGGGGATCGCGCCCCGGCGGCGCCAGCCGCCCTCGACCGTGAAGGTCCAGGAGCGCTGCGCTCCCAAGAGGCCGGTCGCTGCCGTACCGGCCCAGTCGATCGCGGTTCGTCCCTGCAGAACCAGGAGATCGCCGCGGTCGAAGTCGAGGAACAGCAGCGCCGCCCGTGGTTCGCCGATCAGGTTGCCCAACGTGTTGAAGTAGCGGTTGCCGGAGAAGTCCGGCACCGTCAGCACGTCGCCCTCGAGCCGGACGAAGCCCGGTCGGCCGCCCCGGTGCGAGATGTCGGCGCCGCCATCGGCCAGACCATCCCGGGCTCGGCTCGCCACGAACAGTGTGTCGGCGCCTCGGATCAGCGCCGCGGCCTCCGGATCGAGGGCCGCGAGGGGTTCGATCGGCCCGACCGTGCGCTGAAACGGCTCGGCGACGCGGCGCTGGATATATTGCGGGCAGTTGCCGAAGCTCTGCGCGACGGCAATCGTCAGGCCGTTTCCGTCACGGCGGACGACACGGCCGTTGGCCCTGTTGCGCCGCCGCGTCGCGAGGTCGAGGCCCAGGATCCCCACCTCGGCCCCGGGTATCAGAGCCCAGGCCGCCGGGTCGGCAGGATCGAGGGCCGCGGCGATGTCGAGATGAATCGCGTCGGGGGCCTGCACGAACCCGGGCTGCCCTGTCAGCAGAGTGGCGACCGGCGCGCCGACCGCGTCGACGGTGCCGACGAGCAGGTAGGACAGGCCCGCGAAGAAGGTGCGGTGCTGCTCGGGCATGAACGGGCGGATCGCCGGGGTCTCACCGAGGACGTGGCCGGCCCGCGCCTGGGCCACGCGTTCGTCGGCATGGAAGCTGGCCATGATGCACCTCACACCGTTTCGGGGATGGGAGAAGCCGGCATCGGGATGAAGCCCGGCAGCGCCTCGACCCGCGCGATCCAGGCCCGGACGGCTGCATAGGGCGTCATCGACACGCCGCCCTCGGGCGCGTGCGCCACGTAGGAATAGCAGGCAATGTCGGCGAGCGTCGGCCGGTCTGCCGCGAGATAAGTCCGGTCGGCCAGATGCGTGTCCATGAAAGTGAGGATCCGAGCCGCCGCGGCATGAACCATCGTCCGATCGCCCGGCGCCCCGAACACCACCATCAGCCGGGCCTGGCCCGGCCCGTGCCGCACCTCGCCGGCCGCGATCGACAGCCAGCGCTGCACCTGCGCGGCCCCGAGCGGATCCGTCGGCATCCAGCCTCCGTCGGGCGCGTAGCGCGCCGCGAGGTAGACCAGGATGGCGTTGCTGTCGGGGATCACCGCCTCGCCGTCGGTCAGCACCGGGATCTGGCCGAGCGGGTTGAGCCGCCGGAACGCGTCCGCGCTCCGTTGGGCGGCGCTCCCCACTTCGACGAAGCGATATGGCAGGCCCAGCAGGGACAGGAACAGCTCCGCGCGGTGCGAATGGCCCGAGAGGCGTAGGCCGTAGAGCGTCAGGTCGGTCATCGTGCGTGTCTCCTGTGATCCGTCCCATATTGCCCTTGCGTTGCCGGCGGAAAATCCGGAGACATTGACAGTCAGAATTTCAATCGCCGCAACAATCGATGGATCGTCTGGACGAACTCGCCGTCTTCGTCGCGATCATCGAGGCCGGGAGCCTCGCGGGCGCGGCGCGCCGGCTGCGCCGCTCCTCCGCCGCCGTGACCCGGGCGCTCGCGAGCCTTGAGACCCGCGCCGGCAGCCGGCTCGTGGAGCGGACGACCCGGCAACTGGCGCCGACTCCGGCCGGGCTGGAACTCGCCGAGCGCGCCCGCAGCCTGCTGTCGGGCTACGACACGGCCGTCTCGGGCGCAGCGCGCGACGCCGTCCGCGGCCTCGTGCGGGTCACGGCCCCGGTCCTGTTCGGACGCAAGCACGTGGCGCCCGTCGTGTCGGGCTTCCTTGATGCCTATCCGGAGACGCAGGTCGAGCTTGTGCTCGCCGACCGCAACCTCGATCTCGTGGAAGAGGGCATCGATGTCGCCCTGCGGATCGGGCAGCTCGCGGAGTCGCGGCTCGTCGCACGCCGGGTCGGGCAGGTGCGCCGGATCGTGGTGGCGAGCCCGGATTACCTCGCCGCCCGGGCGACACCGCGCAGGCCCGCGGACCTTGCCGAGCACGATGCCATCCTGGGCGCCGTGAATTCCGGGCTCCGGGAATGGCGATTCGGGACGAACCGCGTGCGCCTCGCGCCGCGGCTCATCGTCAACGAGGTGGAGGCCGCCCTGATCGCCGCCCGCAGCGGGCGCGGCGTCGCGCGGGTTCTCTCCTATCAGGCGGCGGAGGATATCGCCGCCGGCCGCCTCGTACGGCTGCTCGCCGCCCACGAGCCGCCGCCGGTCCCGGTCCAGCTGGTGACGCCGAGCCAAGACTTCCGGCCGGCGCGGGTGAACGCATTCCTCGATTACGCCACCGCGGCCCTGCGGGCGCTGGCCGTCCTGCGCCCCGCCGCTGTCGAGGGTGGGCCGGTCTTATAGCGGTTCCGTGCTCCGTCATCACGAGCGAAGCGAGGTGACCCAGGGCTGCGTGACATCAGGCGTCGTCGCGCTGACTGGATTGCTTCGCTCCGCTCGCGAAGACGGTGGGCCCGAAGCACGCAACGGAACCGGCCTTACCGCGCACATCGCCATCCGACGCGGTCCCCGGTCCGGTGAACGCGCCGCGGCCGGACTCTTGCTGATGGGCTTGCCGGGGCACGATCCGGCGCGCGGTCGGGCCCTCGCCGGTCCGGACGGGCCGGGCGCCCTACGCGCGACGATCGGGACCCGTCAGCCCATGCGTCTCCTCACCCCGCTCCTCGGTGCCCTCGTCCTCATCGTGTCCCAGCCGGCATCAGCGCAGGCCGCCGAACGCACCGGCACCCTCAAGAAGATCCAGGACAGCAACCGGCTGGTGCTCGGCGTCCGCGATACCGCGCCTCCGTTCAGCTACCTCGACCAGAACCAGAAGGTCGTCGGCTTCGCGGTCGACATCTGCCTCAAGGTCGCCGAGGCGGTGAAACGCGAGCTGAACATGCCCGGTCTCGAAGTCGGGATGGAGTTCGTCAATTCCTCGTCACGGATTCCGCTGGTCACCAACGGAACCGTCGATCTCGAATGCGGGACGACCACCAACAACGCCGACCGCAAAAAGCAGGTCGCCTTCACCAACACGCACTTCCTGACGGCGACCCGCTTCGTGTCGAAGAAGGATCAGAATATCGCCAGCCTCGACGACCTGCGCGGCAAGACGGTCGCGTCGGTGGCCGGCTCGACCAACATCCTGATGCTGATCAAGGCCAACAATGACCGCAAGCTCGGCATCACGGTGATTGCCGCCAAGGACGTGCCCGAGGCCTTCCTCCTGGTCGAGACCGGACGGGCGGCGGCTTTCGTGATGGATGACGTGCAGCTCAGCGTGGTCGCGGCCCAGTCCAAGGATCCCGCGGCCTACGTGGTCAGCCAGGAAACCCTGTCGAACCCGGAGCCCTACGGGATTATGCTGCGCCGGGACGATCCGACCTTCAAGGCGGTGGTCGACCGCGCGACCGCCGATCTCTACCGGAGCCCCGAGATCATGACGATCTACGATCGCTGGTTCCTGAGACCGGTCCCGCCGCGCGGCCTCAACTACAACGTGCCGCTCTCCTCGGCCCTGCGCTGGGCCTTCGCGCATCCGAGCGACGATTCGGATCCGGCGTTCTACGCGCACTGATCTGTCGCCCGGCGGGGTTCCGCTCGGGCGAGGGAGATGCGATGGCGCGGGTCTGGATCAGCCCGCGTCGCGAAGCGTCCCCATGACCGACAGCACAGAGCCGGCTCTCACACCCGCGGCGACGCGTGCGGCGCCGCCGGCCACGTCGATCCCGCGCCTGATCGTGGTGCTGGCCTGCGCTGGGTTCGGTAGCACCTTCGCGCTCCGCTCGGTCGAGCCCCTCGTCGGCGTGCTCGCCCGGGACCTCGCCAGCGACGCGCACACGGTGGCGCTGCTCTCCACCGCCTTCGCGCTGCCCTACGCGTTCATCCAGCCCGTCCTGGGCCCGATCGGCGACGCGCTCGGCAAGGAGCGGGTGATGAGCACCTGTCTGGCGGTGCTCGCCGTCGCGCTCACGCTGTGCAGCGTCGCCCCCGACATCGGAAGCCTGTTCGGCCTGCGCATGCTGGCCGGCGCGGCGGCCGGCGGCTGCATTCCCCTCTCGCTGGCGCTGCTGGGCGACCGCGTGCCGATGGAGAGCCGGCAGGTGGCGATCGGGCGCTTCTTGGTCGCGGTGATCCTCGGCCAGCTCTCGGGCTCGACCTTCGCGGGCCTGATCGAGGCGGCGATCGGCTGGCGCGGCGTGTTCGCGGTCACGGCGGCGGTGGCGGCGTTTGCCTGCGCGGCCACCGTATTCGGCTTCGACCGGGCCGGCCGACCCGCCGCCCGCCGCCCGGCCTTCGGCGAGGCGGTGACGCGCTACCGGACGATCCTGCGCAATCCCCGGGCGCGGGTGCTGTTCTCGGCGGTGTTCATCGAGGCCATCGCGATCTTCGGCGTGTTCCCGCACCTCGCCCCCCTGATCGAGGCCCGCGGAGAGGGCGGACCGCGCGAGGCCGGGCTCGTGCTAGCGGGGTTCGCGGTCGGCGGTTTGGCCTACTCGGCGCTGGTCGGGCTGCTGGTACGGCTGCTCGGCCTGCCGCGCATGCTCATCGGCGGCGGCCTGATCTGCGGCGCGTCGCTCACGGTGGTCGGGCTCGCCGGAACGTGGCAGGTCGATTGCGCCGCGCTCACCGCCATGGGTCTCGGCTTCTACATGCTGCACAACACCTACCAGACCCAGGTCACCGAGGTCGCGCCGACGGCCCGCGCCTCCGCGGTGGCGCTCCACGCCTTCTCGTTCTTCTGCGGGCAGGCGCTCGGCGTCGCGGTGATCGGGCAGGCGCTGCTCCGGTTCGGCCAGCTCGGAGCGCTCGCCGGCTGCGCCGTCACCATCCTGGCGCTCGGGATCGGCACCGCCATCGCCCTGCGGCAGAAGCCGGCGCCGGTCGCGTTCCCGGGCTGAGGTCAGGGCCGCTGCAGCGCCAGGGCCTTGAGGTCGAAACCCGGATCGGCCGCCTGATCGGGGGTGAGCGGCGTCCCGGCGGCGAGCAGGCGCCGGGCGATCATGTGGTCGCCCGCCCGGTCGACGGATTCCACGGCGCTCAAGCGCCCGTCCCGGAAGCGGAAGACCGAGAAAGCGTTGCCGGAGCCGCGGACCACGCTATCGTCTCCAGGTCCCGACAGGCCGGCGATCTGCAGCTTGTGCGGACCCTGATCGCTCCAGAACCAGGGCAGCGCGCCGTAGGCCGCAGGCTTGCCGACGAGCCGGGCCGCCAGACAACGACCCTGGTCGATGGCGTTCTGCACGGATTCGATCCGCACCGTGTCGTCCGCGGTGAGCCCGCGGGCGAAGGGCGTCGGGAACCGGGCGCAATCGCCGATCGCCGAGATCGCCGGATCGGGCGTGCCCAGGAACGCGTCGACCTGCACGCCGTTTTCGGCCGGCAGGCCCGCCTCCGCGGCGAGATCCCCGTTCGGCAGCACGCCGATCCCGACGAGGACGAGGTCGGCGGGCAATTCCCGGCCGTCCGCCAGGGCCACGCCGGTGGCGCGGCCGTCCCGCCCGAGGATCACCGTCACGCCCGCCCCGAACGCGAAGCGGACGCCAAGAGCCTCCTGGGTCCCGCGGAAGAAGTCCCCCATCACCGCCGAGACGGCCCGCGCCATCGGCCGCTCGGCTGCCTCGATCACCGTCACCGCGAGACCGCGCGCGGCCGCGACGGCGGCGAATTCGAGCCCGATGAAGCCGGCGCCCACCACCACGACCGCCCGGGCCGCCGCGATATCCGCCTTTAGCGCGTCGGCATCCGCGAGGCCGCGCAGCTGGCGCACGCCCTCCAGATCGGCACCCGGGACGGGCAGCGGCCGATTGCGGGCGCCGGTGGCCAGCACGAGGTGGTCGTAGGGCAGGCTATCGCCGTCCGAGAGCTGCAGGCGGCGTTCCGCCCGATCGATCGCGACGGCGCGCAGCCCCGGCCGGTGGGAGATCGCATGCTCGGCGAAGAAGCCGGGCGGGCGCAGGAACAGACCCTCCTGGTCGGTCTTGCCGGCGAGATAGGCCTTCGACAAGGGCGGCCGCTGGTAGGGGAGGGCAGCCTCGTCGCCCACCAGGGTGATCGGGTCCTTGAACCCGCTTTCGCGTAGGGAGGCGGCGAGCTGGAAGCCGGCCTGGCCCGCGCCGGCAACGACGATTCCCGCGTTCATGCCCTGGCCCCCGCCTGGGCCAGGCCGCTCTGCGCGACGCCGGGCAGGCTGCGTGCGCCCTCCGCCATCAGGAAGGACCAGACCGCCGAGGCCGCCGGGCCCAGCACCTTGTCGGCGCGGCGGACCGCGTACCAGTCGCGCCGGATCGGCAAGCCCTTCACGTCGAGGAGGACGAGGCGGCCGCTCTCGAGTTCGGCCGCCACCGAGTGCACCGAGAGCAGTGCGATGCCCAGTCCCGCCATCACCGCCTGCTTGATGGTCTCGTTCGAGCCGGTGTCGATGTCGAGGGGCGCCCGCTTCACCAGCACGCCGGCCATGAATTCCTCGAACACCATGCGGGTGCCCGACCCCTCCTCGCGCAGGAAGAACGGCTGGTCGGCCAGATCCTCGCGGTTCAGGCCAATCTTGCCCGCCAGCGGATGGCCGGGCGGCGCGATGAGCACGATCGGGTGCGGCCCGAAGGTGGCGGCCTCGATCGGGAAATCCCGGGGCGGGCGGCCCATCAGGGCGAAGTCGATCTCGTAACCGCGCAGGGCCTCGACGGTCTGGCCGCGATTGCGCACCGACAGGCTGATCTCGACGCCGGGGTGCTTCTTGACGAAGCCGGCAATCACCTGCGGGGCGAAGTACTTGGCGGTCGAGACGACGCCCAGCGCCACGCGCCCGCCCTCGGCACCCCGGAGCGTGCGCAGCCGGTCGGTGCAGGTCTCCAGCACGGTGTTGATGCTGTCGATCGCCCAGAGCATCTCGCGGCCGGCATCGGTCGGCTTGAGGCCGCCGGGCGTCCGGTCGAACAGCAGCAGCCCGGCCTCCTCCTCCAGCTGCCGGATGCGCGCGTAGAGCGCGGCCGAGGTGACGTTCAGCTCCTGCGCAGCCCGCGTCATGGTGCCGAGGCGGGCCACCGCAGCGACCGCCTGGAGCTGCTTGAGGGACAGATTGCGCATGGCGGACATCTCGTTTTTTTCGTCCTATGGCACAAGATCGCACAGAAATCTTGAAGGCCCCGCCGCGGGTTCCTGTCGATCCGGAGACAGAGACCGCTATCTTGGCAGCCAAGCGGCCGCTACAGAGCTGGCGCGGAACGCGCGATCCCGACGGATGGGATCCGAGCAGGAGGAGTAGGCCGATGGCAATTTCAGCGGCGATCGGGACGCCTCTCGAGACCTGCCTGGCGCAGGCCGTGGACGCGAATCCGGCGCTGAAGGACGCCGCCGCGGTGATCGCGGCCGTGGCGCGGTCCGCGGTGGAGATCAGCGAGCGGATCGGGCGCGGCGCGCTAGGCGGCGACCTCGCGGCCGCGGGCGATCACAACAGCGACGGCGACGTCCAGAAGGCCCTCGACGTCATCGCGCACGAGAGCGTGACCGCGGCGCTGCGGGGCGCTCCGGTCGCCGAGGTCGCCTCCGAAGAGGCCGAGGAGGTGATGCGGCTCAATCCGGATGCGCCGCTCGCCGTCGCCATTGACCCCCTCGACGGCTCCTCCAACATCGGCGTGAACATGGCCGTCGGTATGATCTTCGGCATCCGGCCGTCGATCAAGGATCCGGCGAACCCGCTGGCCTCGTTCACGACGCCCGGTTCGACCCAGATCGCCGCCGGCTTCGTCACCTACGGCCCGGCCACGGCGCTGATCCTGACGCTGGGCGAGGGCACCCAGTCCTACGTGCTCGACCGCGCGGAGGGGACGTTCAAGCTGACGAGCCCGGCCATGTCGGTGCCGGCCTCGACCAAGGAATTCGCCATCAACGCCTCTCGAACGCCCGGCACTGGGACGCCCCGGTGAAGGCCTATATCGAGGATTGCCAGCGCGGCACCGAGGGGCCGCGCGACAAGGACTACAACATGCGCTGGCTTGCCTCGCTGGTCGCCGACATCCAGCGCGTCCTGACCCGCGGCGGCGTGTTCCTCTATCCGGGCGACGCCCGGAAGAACTACGCCCGCGGCCGTCTGCGGCTGCTCTACGAGGTCGCGCCTGTGGCCATGCTGGTCGAGCAGGCCGGCGGCGCCGCCACCGACGGCCAGACCCGCATCCTCGACCTCGTGGCCAACGGCATCCACGAGCGCGCCCCGCTGGTCTGCGGCTCGACCGAGGAGGTGGCTTGCGTCGCCACCTACTATGCCGGCGGCAAGCCCGATGCCGGCCGCTCGCCGCTGTTCGGCCAGCGCGGCCTGATGCGGTCATAGCCGCACCGTGAAGTCGTAAAAGCATGTCGGCGCGGCACCCCATCATCTCGGTGACCGGCTCCTCCGGGGCCGGCACCACCTCGGTGCGGAACACCTTCGAGCAGATCTTCCGCCGCGAGGACGTGCGGGCAGTGTTCATCGAGGGCGACGGCTTCCACGCCTTCGACCGGGATACGATGCGGGCGATGATGGCGCGGGAGCCGACGCTGTCGCACTTCGCGCCGCGGGCGAACTTGCTGCCGGAGCTGGAGGCCGTGTTCCGCAGCTACGCCGAATCCGGGACCGGCCGCACCCGCCACTACGCCCACGACGCGCACGACGCGCAGGCCTACGGCATACCAGAGGGCAGCTTCTCCGAATGGGAGGCGTTCCCGCCGGATTCCGACCTGCTGTTCTACGAGGGGCTGCACGGCTGCGTCGCCGATCAGGACGTCGACATCGCCCGCTACGCCGACCTGAAGATCGGCGTGGTGCCGGTGATCAACTTGGAGTGGATCCAGAAGCTGCACCGCGACCGCTCGTTCCGCGGCTACTCCACCGAGGCGGTCACCGACGTGATCCTGCGGCGCATGCCCGATTACGTGCAGACCATCTGCCCGCAATTCTCGTTCACCGACATCAACTTCCAGCGGGTGCCGACGGTCGACACCTCGAACCCGTTCATCGCCCGCTGGATCCCCACTGCCGACGAGTCGATGGTGGTCATCCGCTTCAAGGATCCGAAGGGGATCGATTTCTCGTACCTCGTCTCCATGATCCACGACAGCTTCATGAGCCGGGCCAACTCCATCGTGATCCCCGGCGGCAAGCTCGATCTCGCAATGCAGCTGATCCTGACGCCGATGATCATGCAGCTCGTCGAGCGCCGACGACGGCTGGCGTGATGGAGGAGGCACACCGTGGAACCACCTGGAACGTTGTTCCAATCCAGGTCCTCGACCTGATGTGCCGGAGCGCCGCTCCGCGGCGCCTCAGGATGAGGGCCAGAGTTGGATCGGCCTCTCCGCCGACCGTCATCTGAGACCGACCGTTGCTGAAAGACCCGTGATGCTTCCTCCCGTCATCGCCCCGTCCATCCTCTCGGCCGACTTCTCGAAGCTCGCCGACGAAACCCGCGCCATCGATGCGGCCGGGGCCGACTGGATCCACCTCGACGTGATGGACGGCCACTTCGTGCCCAACATCACCTTCGGGCCGCCGGTGGTGAAGGCGCTCCGGCCGCACACGCAGAAGTACTTCGACGTGCACCTGATGATCGCCCCGGCGGACCCGTACCTCGCGGCCTTCGCGCAGGCCGGCGCCGACGGCATCACGGTCCATGCCGAGTCCGGGCCGCACATCCACCGCTCGCTCCAGACCATCCGCGACCTCGGCAAGCGCGCCGGGGTGGCGATCAATCCCGGTACGCCGGCCGCCCTGGTCGAGCCGGTTCTGGATCTCGTGGATCTCGTGCTGGTGATGACCGTCAATCCCGGCTTCGGCGGCCAGAGCTTCATCAAGAGTGCGATGGAATCGGTGGCGCGGGTTCGGGCAATGGTGGCGGGCCGGGACATCCGCATCCAGGTCGACGGCGGCATCGATGCGGAGACCGTGAAGGCGGCGAGCCGCGCGGGGGCCGACACCTTCGTGGCCGGCAACGCCGTCTTCTCGGGCGGCCCGAACGCCTACGCCGAGCGCATCGCGGCGATCCGCGAGGGCGCGGAGGGCGCCTCCGGCCGCGACCTGTCGTGCTGAAGGCCCTGATCTTCGACGTCGACGGCACTCTCGCCGAGACCGAGGACCTGCATCGGCAGGCCTTCAACCGCGCCTTCGCGGAACTCGGCCTGCCCTGGCACTGGGACGAGGCGCTCTACGCCGACCTTCTCACCGTGATGGGCGGCAAGGAGCGGCTCGCCCACTACATCGACACGCAGCACGCGCCCGAAGCCAAGGCGCTTCGCGGGCTGTCCCCCGAGATCCACGCCCGCAAGACCGTTGCGTACGGTGCTCTTGTCGCGGAGATCGGCCTGCCGCTGCGCCCCGGCATCGCCCGGCTCATCGCCGAGGCCCGGGCGGCGGGCATCCGGCTCGCGGTGGCTACGACGACCAGCCGGCCGAACGTCGACCGGCTTCTGGCCGCCAACTTCCCACCGGACGCCGCGCCCTTCGACGTGATCGCGGCCGGCGACGAGGCGAAGCGCAAGAAGCCCGCCCCCGACGTGTTCCTCCTGGCGCTCGCCGGCCTGAACGTCGCGGCCTCGGAGGCCGTAGCGTTCGAGGATTCCGCCGCCGGCATCAGCTCCGCCCGGGCCGCCGGGCTCCCGGTCCTGGCAACACGGAGCCGCTACACCGACAGTCACCGCCTCGACGGCGCCTTCTCGGCGGTCTCGGATCTCGGCGAGCCCGATCGGCCGCACCGGCATATCGCGGGGGTCGCATGGCCGGGTGGGGTCGTGGATCTCGCGGGCCTGATCCGATGGCACGAGACTCTGGACGGTCAGAGCACGCCGGTCCAGGCGATCGGCACCAACCGGTAGCCCGGCCCGTCCCGCTCCACATGGCCGAGCGACGGGAAGGGGAAATGGTAGCCCACCACGAGGGCCTTCTCGGCCGCGGCCATGTCGTAGAAGCGGTGGCGCGTCGCTTGCGCCTGGTCGGCATCGTAATCGTACATCACGTGCCAGTCCGGGTGCTGCAGGAAGAAGGCCGGGATGTTGGTCACGTCGGACTGGATGAGCAGGCGATCCGACCCTGAAGCGACTGCGAAGGCGGTGTGGCCCGGCGTGTGGCCGGGGGCGGCGAGCGCCATGATCCCGGGGGCGACCTCCTCGTCCCAGGCGAAGGTGCCGATCCGGTCCCTCAGATCACCCAGCACCCGGCGGGTGTTGGCGAAGTAGCCCTGCGTCACCGGGTCGGCGGCGCGAGCCATGTTGTCGTCGTTCATCCAGAACGACCAGTCGGGCGCGGCGGCCCGGATCTCGGCCTTCGGGAAGGCGAGGCTGCCATCCCCCGCCTTGAGGCCGTTCGTATGATCGGGATGGAGATGCGAGAGCAGCACGAGGTCGATGTCCTCGGGCTTGATCCCGGCGGCCGCGAGGTTCGCCGTGAGGCGGCCGACCGGCGCGCCCTGCACCGGACCGTTGCCGGTATCGATCAGAATCAGTTTCGTGCCGGTGTTGATCAGCGTCGGGTTGAACGGCACCGTGACCTGGCCGGGCGGCATGTAGGCGGCCTGGGCGGCGCCGAGCGCCTCGTCCCGGGGAACGTTGCGGACGAAGCAGTCCGGTATCGGGAAGCTGCGCGCCCCGTCATTGAGGATCGTGATCTCGCAGCTGCCGACGCGGGTCCGGTAGAAGCCCGGCGCCTGCGCACCGCCAAAGGGTGCGGTGGCGCGGGCGCCGCCGCCGAGGCCCAGGACGGCCCCTCCGACGAGCGCACCCCGCACCAGATCGCGACGGTTCGTGACCGGCATCGGATCCTCCCAGAAACGCGCCGAGTGGGGCGCAAAGCGGCGTCTTCCGCAAGGCCTTCTCGGCTGCGCGCCGGGCCCGCGAAGGCGCGTATCCTAGCGTCGGCTCAGCCGCCGCTCCGCGCGCCCTTCAGTCCGCCCGTGCGCCTCGGTGGCGAACAGCATCGTCCCCGCCACCACGCCGAGCGCCGCCGCGATCCCGAACTTGAGCCAGCGTGGGTCGGCCGCGGCGACGTGGTCGGTCGCGCGGGCGTCGAAGCGGCCATGCGCCCCGGGATCGGTGTCGACCGGGTCGTAGAGGTTGTCGGGGCGGTTCGTCTGGGCCTTCACGCTGGTCATCTCCCCGCGATAGCCGTGCCGGGCAAGGTATCCGTCGATCCAGCCCGGGATCAGCATGTTTCCGATGATCGCCTTCCAGGCCGAGGCGCCGATCCACAATTCCCGTGGCGCGTCGTGGGCCGCCCGGAAGACATGCCGGGCGATCGCCTCGGGCTGGTAGATCGGCGGCACCGGCTCGAGCTTGCGCGGCAGCCGCGAGCGCGCCCAGTCGAACTGGGGGGTGTTCACCGCCGGCAACTGGACCATCGTCAGGCGCACCCGGCTGCCGTCGTGGAGCAGCTCGCTGCGCAGGGAATCGACGAAGCCGCGCACGGCGGCCTTGGCGGCGCAGTAGCTCGCCTGGAGCGGGATCGACCGGTAGGCGAGCGCGGATCCGATATGCACGATCGTGCCTCGGTCGCGCGGCACCATGTGGCGGAGCGCCGCCAGCGTGCCGTGGACCTGGCCGAGATAGGTCACCTCGGTGGCGCGGCGGAACTCCTCCGGGCTCGTCTCCTGCACGGGCGCGTAGATCGTCACCATCGCGTTGTTGACCCAGACGTCGATGCCGCCGAACCTCTCCGCCAAAGCGTCCGCGGCCTGCGCGACGGCATCCGCGTCGGCGACGTCGGCCGCGAAGGCCAGGGCCCGGCCACCGGCCTGCTCGACGTCCCGGATCGTACCCCGGAGCCCCGCCTCGCCCCGGGCGATCAGCCCGACATTCCAGCCATGCCGGGCAAATTCATGCGCGACCGCCCGGCCGACACCGGCGCTCGCGCCCGCCACCATGACCGTATTGCGTCCGTTGTGACCCGACATCCAACATCCAGCTGCGCGAAAATCCCTGCGGCAACGCCCGGACGCGGCAATCTTTCCGCTGCAATCCGATGCCGCCTCCGTGAGCGGCCGCGTTGCTTCGCCGGAAGGCGGCGGCCTATAACGCGGCGACCTCACAGCCGCGACGGCGGGGTCCCGGACGCCCGCCCTCGCCAACGAACAAAAGTCTGAACCGTCATGGCAGGCCATTCGCAGTTCAAGAACATCATGCACCGGAAGGGCCGGGTGGACGCGGTCCGCTCGAAGGTGTTCGGCAAGCTCGCTCGCGAGATCACCGTGGCGGCCAAGCTCGGCACGCCCGACCCGGCGATGAACCCGCGGCTGCGGGCGGCGATCCTGGCGGCCCGCGCCGAGAATATGCCCAAGGACAATATCGAGCGCGCCATCAAGAAGGCCGCGGGTGCCGACGGCGAGAATTACGAGGACATCCGCTACGAGGGCTATGGGCCGGGCGGGGCCGCGTTGATCGTCGAGGCGCAGACCGACAACCGCAACCGCACCGCCTCGGACGTGCGTTCGGCCTTCACCAAGTCCGGCGGGAGCCTGGCCGAGACCGGGGCCGTCGCCTTCATGTTCGACCGCGTCGGCGTGATCGCCTACCCGGCCGCCGTGGCCGATGCCGACACGATGCTGGAGGCCGCGATCGAGGCCGGCGCCGACGATGTCAGCTCCGGTGAGGACGGGCACGAGGTGATCTGCGCCCAGGATTCCTACGGCGAGGTCGCCAAGGCGCTGGAGGCCCGTTTCGGCGAGCCGAGCCGCACCGGCCTGATCTGGAAGGCGCAGAACACGATCGATGTGGACGACGAGACCGGCGAGAAGCTGATCCGCCTCGCCGAGGTGATCGAGGACCAGGACGACGTCCAGAACGTCTACGTCAACTTCGCCTTGTCGGACGCGCTGGTGGCAAAGCTGCAGGCGTAAGAGGCGTTCGCTCTCCCGGGTCTTGCCGTCCGTAAGGCGAACGCACGGTCATTCCGGGGCGCCGTGGGCGAGCCCGGACCCGAAGGGGTACGACGGAGGCGGGTAATCCAGAGACGCTGACGGAGCCAGGCTGGACCACAGCGCGGATCTGGATTCCGGGCCCTGCTGCGCAGTCCCGGAATGACGGGGCTCCCGCGCCGGGACGCGAGACGTTCGTGAAGCTTACGTCCGGCGCTCAGGCACCCGCGGCCGCGAGTTCGGTGCCGAAGCGGTCCTGCGCGTAGCGTTCCACCGAGAAGGTGTCGTCGGGCAGCTGGACCATGAAGCGCTCGGCCACTTCGGTCAGCACGATGTCGGGCCTGACGCGCTCGATATAGGGCCAGTCGAGCGAGGTGCTCCAAATGAAGTGTACCTCGCGGAACGTCTCGGCCAGCATGATCGTCAGCATGTACGGCATGACGTGCGAGAAGGAATCGCCGAACAGCGCCAGACGGCGCGGGTCGGTCGCCTTGGCGTTGCCGTAGACCACATGCGCGCCGACATGCAGGGTGTGCAGGAGGCCGGCCTTCTCCCGGGCCTCGACGATCGGGCTGCCATAGGTCCGCACCGCGTCCTGCTGCATCAGGACGGTGCGTGAGCGCGCCCGGCGGGGCGGATCGAATGCGCTCCCCAGGTCGCCATCATGATCGGACTCGAAGGAGGGCCGGTCCCGGAGATCGGCCCGGGGCTCGGCCCCCAGCGCCCGGCAGATCTCCGCGTAGGCGAGGTAGCAGCCGTCGGGAGACCAGTGGGTATCGGTCCGGCAATAGAGGTCGGACAGATCGCGCTGGGCGCGCATCGGCGTCACCAGATCGATGCAGGTCTCGCGCCAGCGCTTCCGCCGACGCCACGCGGTATAGACGCCGAGAGGCCCGCGACGGCCGACCAGCGGCGGCTCGCTGTTGAGCAGCCGGTAAGCCGGCGACGCGGTCGGCCGGATCGTGATGCCGTCGAGCCGGTGGTCGTAGATCATCAGCTTCTCCGGCGCGACCACGTGCCGGTACAGGATACCCATGGCCCGCAGCCGCCGCTCGCGGGTCGCCAAGAGACTCCGCCATTGCCAGACAAGCTCGGTGGTCTCCTCCGGCCTTTCGTACTGGCCAAGGACGTCGTTGGTCCCGGTCTTGAGGAACAGCCACCCGTCCTTGCCGACATGGATGTGGTCGGGCGTGCTCGAAGCCATGGCGCACTCGTGAGACTGATCGGCCGCTCAGGCTGCTTCCGCCGCGGACGGCGGATTCGACAGCAAGGAGCGGGATGCCGGACTTATGGCAGGCGGGCAGAGTGGCGCGAACGTCCTCTCCGGCCCGTCAGGTTCCGTCATGCCCCTCCCCATCGCCGACGCCAAGACGCATAGTGCCGTCGCCATGACCAACCGCCCGCCGATCGACACCGCCGAGGCCGTCCGCTGGGCCGCCGTGACCGATCGCGACGGGCGGGCGGACGGCACCTTCGTGTACGCGGTCCGCACCACGGGCGTGTATTGCCGTCCGAGCTGCGCGTCCCGGGCGGCGCGGCCGGAGAATGTGAGCTTCCACGCGACCTGTGAGCAAGCGGAGGCCGCCGGCTTCCGGCCCTGCCGGCGTTGCCGGCCGAACGAGGCCGGGCTGGCCGAGCGCCGCGCCGAGGCGGTGGCCCGGGCCTGCCGCGCCATCGAGGCGGCCGAGACGATGCCGCCGCTCGCGGAACTCGCCCGTGTCGCCGGCCTGAGCGCCTTCCACTTCCACCGCATCTTCAAGGCCGCCACGGGCGTCACCCCGAAAGCCTACGCCGCCTCCTGCCGCGCCGCGGCTCTCACGGCCCGGCTGCCGGGCGCCGAAACGGTGACGGAGGCGCTCTACGAGGTCGGCTACAGCACCGCGAGCCGGTTCTATGCCGGGGGCGCTCCGCGCCTCGGCATGGCGCCCGACCTCTATCGAAAGGGCGCTGCCGGCATCCACATGCGGTTCGGCATCGGGGCCTGCTCCCTCGGGGCGATTCTCGTCGCCGCCACCGAGGCGGGCGTCTGCGCGATCCTGCTCGGGGACGAACCCGACGCCCTGGCGCGGGATCTCCAGGATCGCTTCCCGGGAGCGGAGATCGAGGGTGGCGATCCGGACTTCGAGACCTGGATGGCGCGGGTCATCGGCCTTGTCGAAGCGCCGGGCGGCGGGCTCGATCTGCCGCTCGACATCCGCGGCACCGCCTTTCAGCAACGGGTCTGGGAGGCGCTGAGGAAGATCCCCGTCGGCGCGACGGCGAGCTACGCCGAGATCGCCCGCGCTATCGGCGCGCCGGCCGCGATGCGGGCCGTCGCCCAGGCTTGCGGCGCAAACCCCATTGCGGTCGCGATTCCCTGTCACCGGGTGGTTCGCTCGGATGGTGCCCTGTCGGGTTACCGCTGGGGCGTCACGCGCAAGCGCGCCCTGCTCGCCCGCGAGACCGAGGGCTGCTGAGGCCGGTCATGGCCCGCGCAGCGCAGCGAGACAGGGCGACGCGACCGCGGTAAGCGCCGCGCGACACGGGATGGCTTCGCGGGGTGCGCAAGGACGATCGTGCTTCTAGCGCCGGCCTCCGCCCGGGCCGCCGAAGCCGCCGGCTCCGCCAAATCCCCCTCCGCCGGGGCCAGGGCCGTGCCCCCCGGGCGGACCGCCGAAACCGCCCGGGCCGACCGGGAACGCTCCGGGACCTGCCGGCGGCGCGCCGCCGAAGCCGCCGCGGGGCGCCCTGAATCCATCAGCGCCGTCCGCGCCGGGGACGACCGCGCCCCCGGCCGCGTGTCGATCGCGGGGCCGTGCGGCTCGCCGATCCCGACCGGACCGCCCTGCCGACCGCCGGGCTCGGCGCCGAAGCGGCCGGGCATCTCGTCGGGCAGGTTGCGTAGGTCGAGCCGGTCGCGCTCCCGCTCGAACCGGGGCGTATCCGGTTGCGGAGGCTCGGGCGCGATACGGTTCTCGATCTGCAGCCGCTCGACGGTCAGATCGCCGTCCCGCGCGATGGTCGCGGTCAGCACGGCCCGCGCGCTCCCCGTACGCGGCACCTGGACGTTCGGATGGCCCGCGACGGCGTAGCCCGAGCCGACATCCAGGCGCGAGCCGGTCCGGCCGATATAGGCTTCGATGGAGACCTGCTTCAGGCCCGGCGGAAACGGCAGCCCGACCTGCGCGGCGTTCGTCACGCGCAGCGCGCCGTCCGCTTCGGTGCCGGTCACCAGGGCGCGTCTGCCCAGCGGCAGCGCCTCCGCGTCCGTCAGGCGCAGGGCTCCGATAGTGAGGGCACCTCCAGCGTCGCGCTGTACCGGCCCGGCGACGCGATCCGGTTCGGACGTGCGCGGCTCGATCAGGCTGGCGACGATTACGCCGTCAGGCCGCCGCAGGCCGCTCACCGCGACCCGGGCGCCCGGCTGCCAGGTGCCGGTCAGACCCGCGGTGGAGACCCGCTGCCCGAGCACGATCATTCGTCCCGGCGAGACCGACTCAACCCGCCCCACCACCTCGCTCGTCACGTCGATCCGGCGCGTGGCGAGGCCGCCGCCGTCGGGTCGCGCGACCACATGGACGACATGACCGATCTTCAGATCGGCCGCCGTCCCGACCTCGCCGTCGATCCGGACCTCGACCCCGGGCGGGTAGGCGATGCGCAGGCCGTTGACGATGATCGAGCCGAAGCGGCGGATTGTCCCGATCACGCCGGTGCCGCCGATGCCCCGGTCGCCTTCCCCCAGCGAGCCGTTGCGCGGCTCGTCGGTCCTCATCATGCCGGTGCCGCCGATGCCCTGGTCGCGTGGGGCCTCCTGCGGGCGGACGGCACCCGGGCGCAGGGCTGCGGCGCCCGCGAGCAGGCGGAGGACGAACCGGCGGTTCGGCAAGGATCGCACCGGCCGGCTCCTCAGCGCCCGTCCGTGGGGGCGCCGACGCTGCGGCCTCCGTGTAGATGTAGAGCCCGAAATTCCAGCGGTGATCGCCGCCCGGATCGGTCTGGCAGGCGGCGTGCGCTTCCCGGTTGGCCTGCTGCAGGGCCTCCATGGCGATCTCGCGCGCCCGCGCCTCGAGTTTGATCGCGAGGTCCTTGGAGAGCCCGTCGTAGTGGACGGCGCGCTCCAGGAAGCGCGGCCTGTCGCCGACGATATTGGCCACGGCGGCCGCGATGTGGTCGTGCAGGTTGCGGCCGAAATAGTAGAGCTGCGGCCCCTCCGCACCGTCGCCCCGCGGCACGTAGGCCGCCTCCGCCAGCACGATCCGGTCCTGCGCGTCCGTGAAGGCGAGGCCGCGGTCGAGCCATTCGCCGAGGACGGCGCGCGGCCGCACGTCCCGGGTGATGCCCGAGACCAGGATCTCGAAGGAGGACGCGCTGCCCTCGGCGGTTCGCGGCAGCGGCAGGGGATGACCCTGCGGATCGGTGAAAGCCGGGTCGGCGATCCAGCGGGCAATGATGCGGCTCGTGCGCGAGACGACGGCCGGCACGGCGCTGACCGGGGCGCCGGCACCGCGCAGTCGCCGCACTTCCTTCCGGTGAATGCCGGTAAGGAGGGAGACGCGGCTGTCCGTCTGCTCCTTGCCGGCGAGGGCAAAATCGTACTCGGCGACGTTCACGTAGAGCTCGCGCAGCAGATCCGTGAGCGCCGGGAAGGTGATGCCGCGCGCCACCAGCAGGCGCACGAGCGGGCGCAGGAGCCGCGCCAAGGGCGCGTGCAGACTGGCGCCCTCGCGCGGGGGATCGGCAGACTCGGACATGGGCTCATCGTTAGCGCATGTGCCGTGGGAGACAATCCCACAACGTGCGGATCCGCACATCGATGTGCGCTTTCCAAATTGACGTGGGAAATTTGCACACGTAATCGAATTGTGTGGTCAAGTTTCCCACGAAGCACAGCAGCGCGCCGATGACGATGGATCCCCGCAGACTCGTCGCCGACGCGCTGCCGCCTCTCACGCTCACTTCGGCGTCCACCTGCCGAAGCCAACAGGCCAACCCCATGCCGCGGCTCGGACGCATCGCCTGCGTCCTCGCCGCCCTCGCGCTGCCCGCCATCGGGATCGCTGTCGCGGATACGGTCCACCGCGGCATCGGACCGAAGGCGCCGCAGGCCGCCGCTCCCGTCACCCCCTCAGACGGGGCGGCGGTACCCTCGGGTACCGTCACCGTCACGCCCGCGCGGGCCCTGCGGGCCATGCGGACCGCCGCAACCTCCGTTCGGCCCGGGGAGATCCGGTCGTGATCGCCCTGTCCGGGACGGGCCGGGACCGGGTGCGTCCGCCGCCCAACTGCGGCGGAGGCCCGATCCTCGATCTGGCGCTCTGCCTGATCCTCTCCGTGACCGTCGTCGGCCTGCTCCTGCTGGCCCTGTGACCCCGCGGCTCGGCCGCCCCACGCACGAGACCTCCATGACGACATCGTTCCGCGCCGCGCTCCTCGGCGCCGCAGCAGGCTGCCTCGCGTCCAGTGCGCAGGCCGCGGATCTGCCGCGCCGCGCGCCGCCGCCATCTCCGCCGCCGCTGCCGGTCTTCACCTGGACAGGGTTCTACGCCGGTCTGAATGCCGGCTACGCCTTCCGCACCGACAGCAGCGGCTTCACCGACCCGACCTACGGCACCGTGACCGGCGGCAAGAGCTCCGGCGGCTTCGCCGGTGGCGGGCAGATCGGGTACAATTACCAGTTCACGCCGGGCTCCGGCTTCGTGCTCGGCTTCGAGACCGACATCCAGGGGACGTCCTTTGCCAAGGCGGACGCCGCCTATCTCGGCACGACGCCGTATTACAGCGTCCGGCCGAGCCTGGACTACTTCGGCACCGTCCGTGGCCGGCTCGGCTACGCCTTCGACCGCGTGCTCGTCTACGGAACCGGCGGCTTCGCGTATGGCGGCGGTTCCCGCACGTCCTCCGCGGCGTCCTACCCTTACACCCTGCCCGGAACCGATCGGACCGGCTACGCGGCGGGCGGCGGCATCGAGTATGCCTTCACCGAGAAACTCTCCGCCAAAGTGGAGGCGCTGTACATCCATCTCGGTCGTGGCTTCACTGGATCGACATATTACAATGCCAGCGTTCCGGCGTATTACGGTGCCGGCAAACAGGATTCAGGGTTTGCTCTGGTCAGGGCTGGGGTGAATTACCGATTCTAGTCAATATTAGCTGCGGCGGACCTTGACGGCTTGGCCGTGGTGAGGCGCTATGCCCGGCATTCGGCTCCGCGAATCCTTCGGCCGGTCGATCGCGTCCACGGCTGGTTCGGGTCGTCGGGGCCGGATGCCGCACGGGTGTCGCCGCGCGGTGTCAGGAGACATTTCCGACAGGATCGGCCATGATCGCTCCCAGCCCGACCTTCACCAAGTTGGCCGTTCTCGTCCTTGGACTCGCAGCCTGTGCCGCGGGCGCGCGGGCACAGGAGATCGTTCCGCCGAGCGCATCCGGCCGAGGCGCGATCCTGATCTACGGGAACTATTGCGGGCCGGGGAACCGCGGCCCCGGCTATGCGCCGATCGACGCGCTGGATCTCGCCTGCGCGCATCACGACGCCTGCTCGACCGACCCGGCTTCGGGCATCCTGACGAGCTGTGCCTGCAATCGGCGCCTCGAGGTCGAGGCGGGCCACGGTGGCGCGCGATCCGCGGGCGCCGGCCCAGACCCGCCAGACGGCGCAGTTCATCGCGAGCTTCGCCACGGCGCTGCCCTGCCAGTAGGGAGCGCCGCGGTTTCGGTCAGGTGATCGCGATCAGGCGGCGTCGGCCGGGTTGGCGGCCGCCTTCGGGCCGCCCTTGGCGACGCCGACCAGGGCGGGACGCAGCACGCGCTCCCCGATGACGTAGCCGGCCTGCACGACCTGGACGACGGTGCCGGCCGGCACCTCCGGGTTCGGCACCTCGAACATGGCCTGATGCCGGTTCGGGTCGAACTTCTGTCCCTGCGGCTCGACGATCTTCACCCCGTGGCGCTCCAGGGTCTTGCCGAGGTCGCGCTCGGTGAGCTCGATCCCGTCGATCAGGCCTTTCAGCGCGCCGTCGGCCGTGGCCTTCGCGTCGGCCGGGACGCTGTCGAGGGCGCGGCGGATGTTGTCGGCGACGTTGAGCACGTCGCGGGCGAAGTTCGTGACCGCGTAGGCGCGCGCATCCGCGACCTCGCGCTCGGTCCGGCGGCGCAGGTTCTCCATCTCGGCGAGCGTGCGCAGCATCCGGTCCTTCAACTCGTCGCGCTCGGCGGTAAGCAGGGCCAGGGCCTCTGCGACAGGATCGACGGAGGCCGCCTCGGCGCCCTGACCTGTGGGCGCCGTATCCTGGGCCGCGCCGGCACCGGCTTCGACCGTGGTCTGGCGCTGGTCATCCTGGGGCATGTCGTTGCTCGTCATCGTGTTTCAGTCGTCAGGGCAGGGTGGTTCGGGGCAATCGGAGCCGGCGCTGATATCTGGCCCGGGGGCGGCGAAATCAACCCGGCGCTCACGCCTCGCGGGGCGGCGGGGCGGCGACAAGGGCCTCCAGCCCCTCCGCCTTGAGGGCGGCGACGTCGCCGGCGAACACATCCATCACGGCGCCGCGGATCGCGGCCTGCCGATCAGGCTGGGTCACCCGGGTGCCGGTGAGGTCGGTGACGTAGAAGACGTCGACCGCCCGCTCGCCGAAGGTCGCCACATGCGCCGAGGTGATGTTGAGCGACAGCCGGCCGAAGGCGGTGGTCAGCTCGTAGAGCAGACCGGGCCGGTCGAGGCCCGTGACCTCGACGACGGTCTCCCGGCTCGACAGGGCGTTGTCGATGATCACGTCCGGCGGCACCGGGAAAGTCTTGGCGCGCGTGCTGGTTGACGGGTGCTTGTCGGCGACGAGGTCGGCGATCTTGATCTCGCCCTTCAGCGCCCGCTCGATCGCCGCCGTGATGCGTTTGGTCCGGCGCAGCTCGTCCTCGTCGCGCTCGAAGGCGCGGGAGATGAAGATCGTGTCGAGGGCGAAGCCGTCCGTGGTGGTGAAGATCTGCGCGTCGACGATATTGCTGCCAGCGGCCGCGCAGGCTCCGGTGACGATCGCGAGCAGCCGCGGATGATCGGGCGAGTAGACGGTGATCTCGGTCACCCCCCGCACGGGGTCGAGGGCGACGTCGGTGGCGCTGGTCCGGCCATCGGCCAGCGCGTCGCGCAGGAACACCGCGTTCTTGAGCTGGCGGGTGCTGTCGACCTTGAGCCAGTAGGCCTCGCCATGGCGGGCCGCGTAGGCGTCGAACTCCTCCGATGCCCAGCCCGGCAGCTGCTCGCGCAGGCTCATCTGGACAAGGCGCACCCGGTCGGTGCGGGCGATCTCGGAATGGCCGCCCGACAGGTAGACCTCGGTCTCGTCGTAGAGCGTGCGGAGCAACGTGCCCTTCCACGCCGTCCAGACGCCGGGGCCGACCGCCGTGATATCAGCCACCGTCAGGATCGTCAGGAGCTTCAGCCGCTCCAGGCTCTGCACGCTCGCGGCGAAGCGCTCGATCGTCTTGGCGTCCGAGAGGTCGCGGCTCTGCGCGGTCATGGACATCAGCAGGTGATGCTCGACCAGCCAGCACACCGTCTCGGTCTCGGCCTGGTTCAGGCCGAAGCGGGGGCAGAGCTTCTCGGCGATGGCGGCGCCGGCGATTGAGTGATCCTCCGGCCGGCCCTTGGCGATGTCGTGCAGCAGGATCGCCACGTAGAGCGCCGTGCGATTGTGGATCGAGTGCACGAGGCGCGAGACCAGCGGGTAGGTCTCCTGCACCCGGCCCGATTCGATGTCGGCCAGCACGCCGACCGTGCGCAGCAGATGCTCGTCGACCGTGAAGTGGTGGTACATGTTGAACTGCATCATCGCGACGATGCGGCCGAAATCCGGGATGAACCGGCCGAGCACGCCCGCCTCGTTCATCTCGCGCAGGGCCTCCTCCGGGGCGTTCCGGGAGGTCAGGATGTCGAGGAACAGGCGGTTCGCCTCCGTGTCCCCGCGCAGCGACGGATTGATCAGCCGGAGCGAGCGGTTGGCCAAGCGCTTGGCGTCCGGGTGGATTGCGAGGTTGTGCCGGTCAGCGAGCCAGAACAGGCGGATCAGGTTGACGGGGTCGCGCTCGAAGGCGTCCTCAGCCCGCAGGTTCACCCGGCCGTGGTCGATCCAGAAATCCTCCGCCTCGATGGCGGTGGCGCGGAACCGGTCGCGGAACCGACCGATCCAGCGGTCGAGCACCGGCGTGCGCTTGGCGTGGCGCGCTTCGAGCTCGGCGCAGACGATCGCGGTGAGATCGCCGACATCCTTGGCGATGCGGAAATACGCCTTCATGAAGCGCTCGACGCCCGACAGGCCGCCCCGCGCCTCGTAGCCGAAGCGCTCGGCGATCCGCGGCTGCAGGCCGAAGGACAGGCGCTCCTCGGCGCGCTTCGTCGCGAAATGCATGTGGCAGCGGACCCGCCACAGGAATTCGTCGCAGCGCTCGAACAGCGCGTATTCCTCCGGCGTGAACAGGCCGGCGCTGACGAGCTCGATCTGATCGCGCACCCGGTAGGTGTATTTGGCGATCCAGAACAGCGTGTTCAGGTCGCGCAGACCGCCCTTGCCGTCCTTGACGTTGGGCTCGGCGAGGTAGCGCGAGGAGCCGGCCTTCGAGACGCGCAGGTCACGCTCGCGCAGCTTCGCGTCCACGAACTCGGCGGCCGAGCCGACCACCAGCTCGGCGTCGAAGCGCGTCACCAGCTCCTCGTACAGGACCCGCGTGCCGAACAGGTACCGCGCCTCCAAGAGGGCGGTACGGATCGTCATGTCGGCCCGCGCCTCGCGCAGGCACTCCTCCACCGAGCGCGTGGCGTGGCCGACCTTCAGCTTCAGGTCCCACAGGACGTAGAGCATCCCCTCGACGACGCTCTCGGACCATGCGGTCTGCTTGTAGGGCAGCAGGAACAGCAGATCGATGTCCGAGCCCGGCGCCATCGTGCCCCGGCCGTAGCCGCCGGTGGCGACCACCGCGAGCTGCTCGCCGGTGGAGGGGTTGTCGTTCGGATAGAGCCGCCAGACCACGGCGTCGTGGATCGCCCGGACCACCGCGTCGGTGAGCGCCGAGAGGCTCTGGGCGCAGCGCAGCCCATTGCGGTCTTCGAGGAGCTGCGCCTCAGCGGCGCGATGGCCCTCCTCGATCACCCGGCGCAGCTGCGGCACCAGCGCGGCCCGGAGCTTGGTGGGCTCGCGAGCCTCGCGGTCGAGGTTCTCCAGGACCGTATCGAGGGCGGCGACGGGATCGAACATGGCTCCCGTTAGCATGATATGCCTACGCCGCCAGCCATGGGGCGCGGCGCCTCCGCGGTCCGCGCGGGGCGGGTCACTATTCCGCAGCCGGCAGATCAAGGGCCAGCAACCGGGCCGTCCGCCTGCGGGTGGTCGCCGGCGGTTCCGCCTCGCCGGTCTGCCGCCGCGCGTCGGCGATGGCGGCGTGGACTCCGTCGACCGCCAGGATCAGGGCGCTGACCGTGCGGGCATCGATGCTGCGCTCCCGGGCGTAGCAGACCACGTCCGCCACCAGCCCGTCGGTCTCGATCGCGATGGCGTCGAGTTCGGTGCTGCTGGTCGCCGCGCGGACCTCGCGCATGATGTCGAGCAGGCGGTCGAGGACGAAATCGACGCGCTCCCGGCGCTTGCGGGCGAGCCGCTGCCCGATCCAGGCGAAGCCGGAGCCGATCGTGCCGCCGAAGAAGGCGAAGAGGTAGATGTAATCCTCGTAGCGGTCGAGGAAGGTCTGCTGCTCGCGCTCGAAATAGTCGACGGCGCCGGGGTGGTTCGGCAGCCGTGCGGAGGTCGCCGCCACCGTCGTGTCGAAGTCCGGCGCCTTCATCAGCTTGGCCACCGGGGCCGCGGAGGCGAGGCGCGAGCGCCACTCGAACAGGTGCTGGGTGGCCGAGGCGACCGCGACCCGGCTCACCGTGCCGCGCGCCATCAGGCGGTACGAGGCGCCGACGGTCTTGACCTCCTCGTCGGGGCGCTTGGGCCGGCCGCCGAAGGTCCCGGCCGGGATGGTCACCGATTGCAGTTCCGGGAAGCGCTGCAGGATCGCGTCCCCGTCGGGGATCGAGACGAAGCCGACCTTGTGCTCCGGCGCGCCGAGTTCGACGGCCCGCACCACGGCGCCCGCGACCTTGGAGGCCGGGCTGGCGATCACCGCCACCGCGTCGACGCGCTTCTCGTTGAGCGCGGCGGTGACATCGCCGACCTTCAGGGGCACCACGACGACGTGGCCGGCTTCCGCCTCGGCGGCGTGGCCGTCCTCCGGCGCGTCCTCGCCCGGGTTGTCGGGCACGAGGTCGTAGAAGGAGAGCAGGTTCGTGAGGAAGGGCAGGTCGGCGCTGTGGCGCACGACGATGCCGAGGCGCTTGCGGGCGAGCGCCGGGATGTCGCCGATATCCACTGCCTCGGGCGCGGTGATGACGAGGGCCTCGTCGTGCAGGATCGCCAGCGTCAGGCCGTTCTCGGGCAGGAAGACGTCCGGCCGCACCACCGCGAGGTCGGCCTTGTTCCGCTGGAGGGCCATGGCGCTGTCGCGGACGTCGCCATAGCGCACGACCTTGAGGCGGACATCCTCGCGGGCCCGGTCGAGGGCGCCGGCATAGGCCTCGATCAGCGCGGCTTCCGGCCCGTCCTGGGGACCGACCGCGACCACCAGCGTGTTCGGCCGCGACAGGTAGACGATCGCGGCCGCGACCGCGGCCAGCCCCAGGGCCACCAGGACCAGGAGCCATTCGCGGCGCATCAGAGATGTCGCCGCGGCGTGAAGTCGCCGCCGCCACGGTCCCCGAGAGCGGCCGGGCGAAGGACGGGGGTCGGACCATGGCCGAGCCTGTCGCGTTGCGCGCGTTCCATACCCAAGTCATGAAACGCAAACCTGTCGAGATCGTGAAGAACCGGTGAAACCTTCAAACGTTGCAGGATCCGCGCCAGAACGCCGCAAGGCCGACGCGCCGCCGCCGAAGCCGATCAGTCCGACATGGCTTGAGCGGGCGGCGCTGCACTACCTCGAGCGGTACAGCGCCTCCACCGAGATGCTGCGCCGGACCCTGGCACGGCGGGTGGAGAAGCGGGCGCGCCTGCGCGGGGAGGATCCGGCCACCTTCGCCGGGATGATCGCCGCGACCGTCGCGCGGGCGGTCTCGTCCGGCCTCGTGGACGATGTGCGCTTCACCGATACCCGCCTCGCCACGCTCCGGCGCCGCGGCACGTCGAGCCGGGGCGTTTCGGCCAAGCTTGCCGCCAAGGGCGTCCCGCGGGACGTGGTCGAGGCCGCCATGCAGGCGGAGCGCGAGGCGATGCCGGACGGCGCGGCGGAGGAGATCGAGACGCAGGCCGCGCAGGCTTACGCCAAGCGCCGGCGGCTCGGGCCGTATCGCCGGCCGGACCTCCGGGCGGCGTATCGGGACCGCGATCTCGCCGCGCTGGCGCGGGCCGGGTTCGCCTACGGTCACGCCCGGCAGGTGATCGATATGGAGCTCGACACGGAGCCAGACGCGGCAGAGTGACGGGTGCGGCATCGCGGCTCGGGGCAAAACGCCGGACGGCCTTGCACCTTCGACCGCGTCGTTCATTGTCTGTTCGATGGACGAGACCCTCGCCAAGAAGCTGCGGATCCTGGCCGATGCCGCGAAGTACGACGCCTCCTGCGCCTCCTCGGCCGCGCCGAAACGGGCCGCCGGCAAGGACGGTCTCGGCTCGACGACAGGGGCCGGGATCTGCCACGCCTACACGCCGGACGGGCGCTGCGTCTCGCTGCTCAAGATCCTGCTGACCAACTGGTGCCTGTTCGACTGCGCCTATTGCGTCAACCGGCGCTCCTCGAACGTCCGGCGGGCGAAGTTCACCGTGGAGGAGGTCGTGAACCTCACCCTGAACTTCTACCGACGCAACTACATCGAGGGCCTGTTCCTCTCCTCTGGCATCATCAAGTCGCCGGACCACACGATGGAGCTGCTGACCCGGGTGGCGAAGTCGCTCCGGCGCGATCACGGTTTCGCCGGCTACATCCACCTCAAGTCGATCCCGGAGGCGAGTCCCTGGCTGATCGAGGAGGCGGGCCTCTACGCCGACCGGCTGTCGATCAACGTCGAGCTGCCCACCGAGGCGAGCCTGGAGCGCCTCGCCCCCGAGAAGGACGGCGCCGCGATCCAGGGGGCGATGGCGCAGATCGGCGAGCGCATCGTGCAGGCCAAGGCCGAGAAGCGCCGCTTCTCGCCGGCCGGACACTCGACGCAGGTGATCGTCGGGGCGGATGCCACCACCGACGAGGCGCTGATCCGCAAGAGCGCGCTGCTCTACGGCAGCGTCGGCCTGAAGCGCGTCTACTACTCGGCCTTCAGCCCGATCCCGGACGGCTCGGCGATCCTGCCGCCGAAGCCGCCGCCGCTCCAGCGCGAGCACCGGCTGTACCAGGCCGACTGGCTGCTGCGGTACTATGAATTCACCCCCGACGAAGTCGCCGACGCGTCGGAGGGCGGGATGCTCGCCCTCGACATCGACCCGAAGCTCGCCTGGGCGCTGAAGCACCGGGACAAATTCCCGGTGGACGTGAACCGGGCCGACCGGGAATGGCTCCTGCGGGTGCCGGGGCTCGGCGCGCGGGCGGTCGACAAGATCGTCAAGGCGCGCCGCCACGCGACCCTGCGCCTGGATGACGTCGCCCGGTTGACCTCGGGGTTGAAGCGGGTGCGGCCGTTTCTCATCGCCGCCGACCACCGTCCGGTCGGGCTCACGGACCGGCTCGACCTGCGCGCGCGACTCGCCGAGGCGGCGCAGCAACTGAGTTTGTTTTGATGGGGGCCGGAAACGCGACCCTCCCACCCCCCGCTGCGGGGGGAGGGGACGCGCACCGGCCTCGCGCCATCACCTTACGCCCCGGCGCCGATCTCGACGGCTTCCGCAAAGCCGTCCGAAGCCTCGTGGCGCAGGGCGTCCCGCCGGAGGCTGTGACGTGGTCGGTGTCGGACGCGCCCGGCCTGTTCGGCGCCGATGCGGATGATACCCCGGCCGCGCCGCTTGCCCTGCCGAAACCCGTCGCCGCCCTGATCCCGCAGGTGATCCCCCACCGCAATCCGGAGCGCTACAGCCTGCTCTACGCGCTGATCTGGCGGGTCTGCCACGGCGAGCGGCACTTGATGGAGGTGGGCAGCGATCCGCTGGTCCACCGCCTGCACCGGATGGCGAAGGCGATCGGGCGCGACCTCCACAAGATGCACGCCTTCCTGCGCTTCCGCAGGGCCGAGGACAGCGGCGGCGAGCATTACGTCGCGTGGTTCGAGCCGGATCACCACATTCTCGAAGCGGCAGCCCCCTTCTTCGTCAACCGCTTCCGCGGCATGCGCTGGTCGATCCTGACCCCCGAAGGCTCGGCCCATTGGGATACCGAGACCCTGACCTTTGGGCCGCCCGGGGACCGGGCGCAGCTCCCGGAGGGTGACGGGTTCGAGGCCGGCTGGCAGACCTATTATGAGAGCACCTTCAACCCGGCCCGCACCAACCTGAAGGCCATGCGGGCCGAGATGCCCAAGAAGTACTGGCACAACATGCCCGAGACCGCCGCGATCCCCGCCCTGGTCCGGGCGGCGGCCGGGCGCACCGATGCCATGATCGAGAGGGAGCCGACCATGCCCACACGCCGCGATCCCGTCCGCGCCGTCGCCGCCATGGCCGACCAGGATCCCAAGAGCCTCGACGAGCTGAACGCGATCATCCGCCGGACCGAGCCGCTGGTGCCGGGCGCCAACCAGGCCGTCCTCGGTGAGGGGCCGGTCGGCGCGACCGTCGCCTTCGTCGGCGAGCAGCCCGGCGACCAGGAGGACCGGCAGGGCCGGCCCTTCGTCGGCCCCGCGGGCCAGCTCCTCTCCCGCGCCATGGCGGAAGCCGGGATCGACCGGGGGGCGAGCTACCTCACGAATGCGGTCAAGCACTTCAAATTCGAGGCGCGCGGCAAGCGCCGCATCCACCAGAAGCCGACGGCCGGCGAGGTCAGCCACTATCGCTGGTGGCTGGATCGGGAGCTCGAGTTCGTCGCTCCGAAGCTCGTGGTGGCGCTCGGCGCGACCGCCGTGCTGGCGCTGACCGGCAAGGCAATCCCGATCACCCGGGCGCGCGGGCCGTTCCGGTTCGACCGGCACGACAACCGTTTCCAGGGCTTCATCACGGTGCACCCGTCCTACCTGCTGCGCCTGCCGGACGAGGCGAAGGAGGAGGCCTACGCGGCCTTCGTGGACGACCTGCGCCGGGTGGAGGCGCTGGGGCGCGAACTCGCCGCGTGAGCCTGAGCCGGCCGCCTGTTCGGCGATGCTGATACGATGTTGACGCGGCCGCTCTCTATGCGGCGTCGATCGGCTGCCGGCACGACACGGGGCAGGTGAGGCTGGACATCGTCTGGCTCACCGTCCACCACGAGTTGCCCGTTCTCGTCGCGGCCTGCCGCGCCGAATTCGCCCGCGCGCCCGACCCCTGATCGCCCCGAGCCGCCTGAGCCCATGACCGACGCGAAGCCCGACGCGAGCCCCGAGACCAAGCCTGTCGGCCCCGGTGATCAGGTGATCCTGGTCGATGGCTCGTCGTTCATCTTCCGGGCCTATTTCCAGTCGATCAACCAGGACCAGAAGTACAATTCCCGCCCCTCCGACGGGCTGCCCACGGGCGCCGTGCGGCTGTTCTGCACGAAGATCGCCCAGTTCCTGCAGGAGGGCGCAGCCGGCACGATGCCGACCCATCTCGGCATCGTCTTCGACAAGTCGGAGGGTTCGTTCCGCAAGGAGATGTTCCCCGACTACAAGGGCCACCGCCCCGACGCGCCCGACGACCTCAAGCGCCAGATGCCGCTGATGCGTGACGCGGTGCGCGCCTTCGGCCTGCACGCGGTGGAGCTGGAGCGCTACGAGGCCGACGACCTCATCGCCACCTATACCCGCCAGGCCGAGGCGCGGGGCGCGGGCGTCATCATCGTCTCGTCCGACAAGGACCTGATGCAGCTCGTCGGGCCGCAGGTGCGGTTCTACGATTTCGAATCCGGCGCGAAGGGCAAGGCCGGCTACCGGCCCGAGCGCAACCTCGATGTCGAGGCGATCGTCGCCAAGTGGGAGGGCCTGCAGCCGAACCAGATCGGCGATGCCCTGGCGCTGATCGGTGACACGTCCGACAACGTGCCGGGCGTGCCCGGCATCGGCCTGAAGACCGCGGCGGCGCTGATCAAGGAGTTCGGCAGCCTCGAAGCCCTGCTGGAGCGGGCCGGCGAGATCAAGCAGCCCAAGCGCCGCGAGACCCTGCTGGCCAACGTCGATCAGGCCAAGCTCTCGCGCAAGCTCGTCGCACTGATGGAGGACGTGCCGGTCCCGGTGGCGCTCGGCGATCTCGGCGTGCCCAAGCCCGATCCGGAGAAGCTCGTCGGCTTCCTGAAGGCGATGGAGTTCAACACGCTCACCCGCCGCATCGCCCAGATGCTGCACGTCGACCCGGAAGCGGTGAAGCCCGATCCGCGGCTCCTGCCCGGGGCCCGTCCGCACGGCTACGGCAATGCGGCCGGCGGCAGCGACGCGGTGCCGTTCTTCGGCGATTCCGTGCCGCCGGATCCCGAGACCGCCGCGGCCGGCGCCGAGCGTTCGCCGGGCGCTGCTCCCCCTGAGGGCGGCGAGATCGACCCCTTCGCCGATCTCGACCTGCCGGACGCGCCGGCCAAGCCCCGGGCGCCCGTCGAGGCGACCCCCGGAAACGTCGTGGCGGCCCGGGCCGCGGAGGCGGTCGCGCCGTTCGACACCGCCGCCTACGAGACGGTGTCGTCCCTGGAGCAGCTCGACGCCTGGATCGCGGAAGGCCACGAGGCAGGAGTGATCGCGGTCGACACCGAGACCGACGCCCTGGACGCCCACAAGGCCGGCCTCGTCGGCGTCTCGCTGGCGGTGGCGACCGGCCGGGCCTGCTACATTCCGCTGGCCCACGTGCAGGCCGCCAAGGTGCAGGCCGACGCCACCGACCTGTTCGGCGAGGGCGCTGCCGCCTCCGACGTGGCCGAACCGGTGCCGGGCCAGATCCCGCTGAAGGAGGCGCTCAGTCGGCTGAAGCCGCTCCTTGAGAATCCGGGTGTCCTCAAGGTCGGCCAGAACCTGAAATACGACTGGGTCGTGCTGGCCCGCTACGGCATCGAGATCGCGCCCTTCGGCGACACGATGCTGATCTCCTACGTGCTCGACGCCGGCAAGGGCGGGCACGGCATGGACGAGCTGGCCCGCCGCCATCTCGGCCACCAGCCGATCACGTTTTCCGATGTGGCCGGCACCGGCCGCAACAAGGTGACCTTCGACCGGGTCGCCATCGACAAGGCCACCGCCTACGCGGCCGAGGATGCGGACGTGACGCTCCGCCTGTGGCGGATGATGAAGCCGCGGCTCGTGGCCGAGCACCGGGTGGCGGTCTACGAGACCCTGGAGCGGCCTCTGCTGCCGGTGATCGCCCGGATGGAGCAGCGCGGCATCCGGGTCGACCGCGAGATGCTGAGCCGCCTCTCGGGCGATTTCTCGCAGATCCTCGTCCGCCTGGAGGAGGAGATCCAGGAGGATGCCGGGGAAAAATTCTCGGTGGGCTCGCCGAAGCAGATCGGCGATATCCTCTTCGGCAAGATGGGCCTGCCGGGCGCCAAGAAGACGCCATCGGGCCAGTGGGCCACGCCCGCTACGCTCCTCGAAGAACTGGCTCAGGCGGGGCACGCCTTGCCCAAGAAGATCCTGGAATACCGCCAGCTCTCGAAGCTGAAATCCACCTACACGGATTCGCTCCAGACCCATGCCGACCGCGAGACCGCGCGGGTCCACACCTCGTTCTCGCTGGCGGCGACCACCACCGGGCGGCTGTCCTCGTCGGAGCCGAACCTGCAGAACATCCCGATCCGCACCGAGGAGGGCCGGCGGATCCGGCGCGCCTTCGTGGCCGCGCCCGGGAACCGGCTGATCTCGGCCGACTATTCGCAGATCGAGCTGCGGCTGCTGGCCCACATGGCCGACATCCCGGAGCTCCGGAAGGCGTTCGAGGACGGGATCGACATCCACGCGGCCACGGCCTCGGCGATGTTCGGCGTGCCGCTCAAGGAGATGACGCCGGACCTGCGGCGGCGGGCCAAGACCATCAACTTCGGCATCATCTACGGCATCTCGGCCTTCGGCCTCGCCGACCGGCTCGGCATCGGCCGCGAGGAGGCCTCGGCGTTCATCAAGCAATATTTCGAGCAGTTCCCGGGCATCCGCGACTACATCGACACCACCAAGCGGAGCTGCCGCGACAAGGGCTACGTGACCACGCTGTTCGGCCGGGTCTGCCACTACCCGCAGATCCGCTCCAACAACCCGTCCGAGCGCGCCAGCGTCGAGCGGCAGGCGATCAACGCGCCGATCCAGGGCTCGGCCGCCGACATCATCCGGCGGGCGATGATCCGGATGGAGGCGGCGCTCGCTGCCAAAAAACTGAACGCCCGCATGCTGCTGCAGGTGCACGACGAACTGGTCTTCGAGGTCGCCGAGGATGAGGTCGACCGCACGATCCCGATCATCGCCTCGGTGATGGAGGAGGCGCCGGCGCCGGCCCTGACGCTGAAGGTGCCGCTTGTGGTAGAGGCCAAGGCGGCGGGGAACTGGCAGGAAGCGCATTGAGCCGGGCTGCCGCGCAGATCGTGCCGGCGGCATGAGCAGCGCGCGGATCGGAGCTCGGTCCATCTCCGTCTTCGCGAGCGCAGCGAAGCGACCCAGGGCGGCGTGACGTCTGAGACCGCGGCGCTGACTGGATTGCTTCGCTGCGCTCGCAAGGACGGCAGCGCCTTGATCCGGGTTGCCTCGATGGCCCGTGAAGTGAAACCTGCGAGCGGGCCGGCGAAAGGGTGATCGGGACATCCGCGATGATGGCCGCTGCACGATCACCACTCCGAAGTCCGGCCCGGCTGATCGGGCCGGCAGGCTTGGAGATGCCGTCAAAGACCGCCATACGCGGGGCGCTCATGACCTGCACCGCTCGCAGCCCTTGACCGACCCTCTCGCCTTCCTCGCCGGCGGCGGCGAAGCCGCGGGCATGATCCGCGCGCGCGACTGGTCCGGCCATCCCCTCGGCGCCCCGGAAACCTGGCCCGTGGAGTTCCGCGCGGCCCTGTCGCTCGTGCTCAACTCGCCGGAATCGATGATTCTCGCCTGGGGGCCGGATCTCCACTTCTTCTTCAACGATACGTATTTCCCGCTGCTCGGACCGCGGCTGCCCTGGGCCATGGGCGCGCGGTTCGGCGAAGTCTGGGCCGATGCCTGGACGCAGGCGAAGCCGATCATCGATGCCGCCATGGCGGGCCGTTCGGAGCGGTTCGTCGATCTGCCGTGGCAGCTCGATACCGACCGGGGCGCCCGGGAGACGTGGTGGACGTTCTCGTACTCGCGGGTCCTCGATGCCGAGGGCCGGGTCGCCGGGCTGTTCATCTTTACCAACGAGACCACCGGGCGGGTGCTCGCCGACGCCGCCCTCCAGGAGAGCCAGGCCGCGCTGGAGGCGGCCCTCGGGGAGCTGCACAAGCTCAACGGCACCCTGGCCCAGCAGGTCGAGGAGCGCACCGCCGACCGCAACGCCCTGTGGACGCTCTCGTCCGACATGATGCTGCGCTGCCGGTTCGACGGAACGATCACCGCGGTGAACCCGGCCTGGACCGAGGTGCTCGGCTGGCGCCCGGACGAACTGGTCGGGACGAGGCTGATCGATCTCGTGCATCCGGACGATCTGCCCCGCACGGTCGAGGGCGCGCGGCGGCTGTCCGCGGGCGAACGCCTCGCACGCTTCGACAATCGTTACCGCCACCGGGACGGCAGCTACCGCTGGATCAGCTGGGCGGCGCGGCCGGGCGACGGAGTGATCGCCGCGGTCGGTCGCGACTTCACCGCGGAGCGCGAGCGGGCCGACGCCCTGGCGGCCGCCGAGGAAGCCCTGCGGCAGTCGCAGAAGATGGAGGCGGTCGGCCAGCTCACAGGCGGCCTCGCGCACGACTTCAACAACCTGCTCGCCGGCATCTCCGGCTCGCTGGAGCTGATCCAGACCCGGCTGGGCCAGGGCCGTGTCATGGATGTGGACCGCTACATCACGGCTGCCCAGGGCGCTTCGAAGCGGGCCGCTGCCCTGACCCACCGTCTCCTGGCCTTCTCGCGGCGCCAGACCCTCGATCCGAAGCCCACCGACGTGAACCGGCTGGTCGCCGGCATGGAGGACCTGATCCGGCGGACCGTCGGCCCCTCGGTCGTCGTCGAGGTTCTGGGTGCGGCGGGTCTCTGGCCGGCCCTGGTCGATCCGCCGCAGCTCGAGAACGCGCTGCTCAACCTCTGCATCAACGCCCGCGACGCGATGCCGGAGGGCGGCCGCCTCGCCATCGAGACCAGCAACGCTTGGCTCGGCGAGCGCGCCGCGCGCCGGCACGACATGGCGCCCGGCCAGTATCTCTCGCTCTGCGTGACCGATACCGGAACCGGCATGCCGCCCGAGATCGTCGGCAAGGTGTTCGAGCCGTTCTTCACCACCAAGCCGCTCGGCCAGGGCACCGGGCTCGGCCTCTCGATGATCTACGGCTTCGCCCAGCAATCCGGCGGGCAGGTGCGGATCTACTCGCAGGTCGGGCAGGGGACCACGGTCTGCCTCTACCTGCCGCGCCATCGCGGCGCGGTGGCTGAGGAGGATCCGCAGGCCGGGATCGGGACGCCCCCGCGGGCCGCCCCGGGCGAGACCGTGCTGGTGGTCGACGACGAGCCGACCGTCCGAATGCTGGTCACCGAGGTGCTGGAGGATCTCGGCTACACGGCCATCGAGGCCGCCGACAGCGGCGCCGGCCTCAGGGTCCTGCAATCGGACGTGCGCATCGACCTGCTTGTCACCGATGTCGGGCTGCCGGGCGGCATGAACGGGCGCCAGATGGCGGAGGCCGGCCGGGTCAAGCGCCCGGGGCTGAAGGTGCTGTTCATCACCGGCTACGCGGAAGCGGCGGTGTTCGGCAACGGCCCGCTCGATCCGGGCATGCAGGTGCTCACCAAGCCGTTCGTAGTGGAGGTGCTCGGCGCGCGCATCCGCGAGATGATCGGAACGGCTTGACCGCGCGGCCGGTTCGGGCCTGATCGGCGAAATTGCCGGGGAGGGGACACGTCATGCGGGCGCTGCTGTGCACGAGGCTCGACGGGCCGGAGCATCTGGAGATCGTCGAGCGTCCCGACCCGGTGCCCGGTCCCGGGCAGGCCCTGGTCCGGATCCGGCTGGCGGCGCTGAACTTCTTCGACACGCTGATCACGGCCGGGCGCTACCAGGTGAAGCCGCCGCTGCCGTTCTCGCCGGGCGGCGAGGGCGTCGGGGTGGTCGAGGCCCTGGGCGAGGGCGCCTCCGGCGTTGCAATGGGGGACCGGGTGATCGTCCATGCCGGGCACGGCTGCTGCGCCGAACGGATCGCCGTCGATGCCGCCCGGCTCACGCCGGTACCGGACGCGGTGCCGGACGAGCAGGCGGCCGGCCTCACCATCACCTACGGCACCTCGCTCCACGCCCTGGCCAACCGGGCGCGCCTGCAGCCGGGCGAGTGGCTCGCGGTGCTCGGCGCCTCTGGCGGCGTCGGTCTCGCGGCGGTGGAACTCGGTCGGCTGATGGGCGCCCGGGTCATCGCCTGCGCCTCCTCGGAGGAGAAGCTCGCGGTCGCCCGCACCCACGGCGCCGAGGCGACGCTGGTCTACGATCCCGCGACCCTCAAGGACGAGCTGCGCCGGATCAGCGGCGGCGGCGTCGACGTGATCTACGACGCGGTCGGCGACGCCTACGCGGAGCCGGCCCTGCGGGCGCTCGGCTGGCGCGGGCGCTACCTCGTCATCGGCTTCGCCGCCGGCGCCATCCCGCGGCTGCCGCTGAACCTGATGCTCCTCAAGGAACTGGACGTGCAGGGCGTCCACTGGGGCGCCTTCCTGGACCGCGACCCGGAGGCGCACCGGGCCGACCAGCGCCGGCTCCTCGGCTGGGTCGCCGAGGGTAAGCTCACCGCGCAGGTGCATGGCGTCTACCCCCTGGCGGAGTTCCCGGAGGCGTTCGGCCTGCTGACCCGCCGGGCCGCCATGGGCAAGGTGCTGCTGCGGCCCTGATCGACCGATTTCCGGATCGCCGGTCTGATCAGATCAAAGCAACGGGACTTTCATGCTCAGTCGTGATGGTGTCGCCGTCTGATTCGCGGCAGGCATCCGAGGTGACGGTATGATGATCTGGAGCAGGAGCATCACGTTTCGACTTGTTTTTATTGCGATATTCGGTCTGATAATTCTTTTTGTAAATTCAGTGGTCGATATAGCGCAGATCAATTCAGTCAACAATTCCGCTCGGGAGATGCGCGACGTTTGGATGCGCAAGGACGACCAGCGCGCCGAGTTGCAGTTCTTAGCGCTCCGGTATCACACGACGACGATCCGCAAGGTTGTCGCGGTCGGCGAGACCGAAAACCGCGATCTCGATTCCGAATTCACCGAGATGAATGCGTCGATCCCGGAGGCATTCGGGCGGTATCGGGCCCTCGTCGGGTCTTCGCGCGAGCGGACGTTGTGGGAGGTGTGCGAGACGCGGTGGCAGGCCTACCTGGCGGCGCGTGAGCCGATCATCGCGGCCCTCAAGCGCGGTGATCGGGCCGGCGCTCGCGACGCCATCGCACCGGCCCGCCAGCCACTGGTCGACGTGTTCGGCGCGCTGTCGGATCTCGCGAAGTTCAATGCCGAGGGCACCGAAGCCTCAACGATCCGTGCCGAAGACGCCTACCGCACGGCCTGGATGGTCACGCTCGGCCTGCTCCTCGCCGGGCTGGCCGTGACGGGCGCTACGCTCTGGGACGTCCTGCGCCACATCGCGCGGCCGATCCGGAGCATGACCGCCGCCATGAGCCGACTGGCCGCGCAGGATCTCACCGTCGTGATCCCCGGCGCCGAGCGGCGCGACGAGATCGGCGCCATGGCGGCCTCGGTCCAGGTGTTCAAGGAGGGTCTGATCCGCGCCCGGGCGCTGGAGGACGAGGCGGCCCGCGTTCGCGCCGAGGCCGAGGCGCGGCGCAAATCCGGCCTGCGCCAGATGGCCGATGGCTTCGAAGGTGCGGTGGGCGGCATCATCGGCACCGTCGCGACGGCCGTCGCGGCGCTGCAGGACACGGCCTCCCGCATGACCGAGGCGGCGTCGGGCACCGCCGGGCGCTCCACCGATGTGGCGCGCGCGGCCGAGCTCGCCGCCGTCAACGTCAACACGGCGGCCTCCGCCGCGGAGGAGCTTGGCAGCTCCGTCCAAGAGATCGGCCGGCAGGTGTCGGGGTCTGCGGCGCTGACTCAGGCTGCCGTCGAGGAGGCCGAATCGACCGCCCAGCTCGTCCAGGACCTGAGCGGCGCGGCGGCGCGGATCGGCGACGTCGTGACGATGATCACCACCATCGCCGAGCAGACCAACCTCCTGGCATTGAACGCCACGATCGAGGCGGCTCGGGCGGGCGAGGCCGGCCGCGGCTTCGCGGTCGTCGCCGCCGAGGTGAAGGCGCTGGCCGGCCAGACCGCCCGGGCGACCGAGGAGATCGCCGGCCAGATCGGCCGGATCCAGACCTCCACCGGCGACGCGGTCTCGGCGATCGGCCGGATCGGAGGCCGGATCCGGGAGATCAGCGCGGTCGCCACGCGGATCGCCGCCGCGGTCGAGGAGCAGGGCGCCGCCACCCAGGAGATCGTCCGCAACGTCTCGCAGGCCGCACTGGGTGCCGGCGAGGTCACCGCCACGATCACCGAGGTGGCGGGAGCGGCGACAGAGACCGGGGCCGCAGCCGAGCAGGTTCTCGCCTCGGTCGCCGCGCTGTCGCGCCACGCCGAGCATCTCAGCGGCGAGGTGACCCGGTTCCTCGCGACGGTCCGGGCCGCCTGAGACCGGCCGGGCGGCCGGGCCGCCCGATCCGGAGTTGGGGCGTGCCGGGCGCGTCAGAGCAGCCCGCGCGCCTTCGCGAGGCCGACCAGGTCCGCCTGCGGGCGGGCGCCGATATGCTGGATCACCTCGGCGGCCGCGAGGGTGCCGAGCACGGCGCTGGCGACGTTGTCGAGCCCGCGAGCGTGGCCGGCCAGGAAGCCGGCTGCGAACAGATCGCCCGCCCCGGTCGTGTCGACCACCTCGTGCACCGGGCTCGCCTCGACCGAACGAACCTCGCCGCCCTGCACGACCAGCGCACCGTCCGACGAGCGCGTGACGAGGCCGAGGAGGTGGCGGCCGCGGAGGTTGCGCTCGTCCCGGAGTGCCGCCACGGCGGCCTCGGGATCGTCGGTCTGATAGAGGCTCTGCAACTCGCCGATATTGGCGAACAGGATGTCGACGCTGCCATCCCGCACGAGCTCCAGGAACTCGTCACGGTAGCGGCCGACGCAGAACGCGTCCGACAGGGTCAGCGCGACGGCATTTCCGGATGCGTGGGCGATCTGCGCGGCCTTGCGGAACGCATCCTTGGCGGCCGGCGGATCCCAGAGATAGCCCTCGAGGTAGACGACGCGGGCGGAGCTCACGAGCGCCTTGTCGACATCGTCGGGCGTCAGGCCCTGGCAGGCGCCCAGGTAGGTGTTCATCGTGCGCTCGCCGTCCGGGGTGACGAGGACGAAGCAGCGGGCGGTCGCCGGCCCCTCGCTCGCCGCCGGGACGGTGAAGCCGACGCCGGTCGCCTTGAGGTCGTGGCTGAACAGGCCGCCGAGTTCGTCGTCCCGGACCTTGCCGACGAAGCCGGTCTTGGTCCCCAGAAGCGCTGCGCCGACCGCGGTGTTCGCGCCCGAGCCGCCCGAGACGATCGTGGCCGGCCCCATCGCCTGGAACAGCGCCTCGGCCCGCCCCTCGTCGATGAGCTGCATGGCGCCTTTGGTGACGCCCTGCGTGGACAGGAAGGCGTCGTCCGTGCGGGCGATCACATCGGCGATGGCGTTGCCGAGCACGAGGAGATCGAGGGGTGCGGTCATACGGGCGTCCTGATTCGCGTTCGCGCGGCTGTGGCATCCGCGTTGGTTCGGATCAAGCGTCGTCGGAGGCTGGCGGGAGATCGGCGAACAGGTCCGGCACGGGCAAGCTCAGGCCGGGCGGGGTCAGGTCGAGCGTCGCCTGGGTCGCGATGCGGGTCTCGATCAGGCCGCCCTCGGCGCGGCGGTGATGGATGACGACGCGCTTCACCGGATCCACGATCAGATAGTGCATCACGCTCGCGAGGCTGAAGTAGCGGGCCAGCTTGAGGCCCGAATCGACGGCACGTGTGCTCGGCGACTGTACCTCGGCGACGATGATGGGGGCGGCGATCTCGGTCGCATCGGGATGGGCGCGCGCGCCGCAATAGACGAGGGCGTCGGGCTCGAAGACGGTATCCTCATCGATGCGGACGCTGATACCGTCCGGCAGGGCGAAGCAGGCACGTTGCGCCTGGTTCAGCGCTGACCGGAGAGCCAGATAAGTCGCGGCTTTGACCTCGGCATGCCGGACCCGCTCCGGCGACATCGCGAACACCTCGCCGTCGACCAGCTCGAAGCGTCCGGGCCGATCCTCGGCCCAGGCCAGGAACTCGCCGACGTTCATCCGCAGCTTCGGCTGTGCGACCATGGCTCCGAGCGTAGCACAGGTCCTGGGTGCTGAGAGCCGGCCCGAGGTCGAGACGGTGCAGGTATCTGCGCAGGATCCCCGGGTGAAGCGCAATCCGGTGCAGCGATGGAACCTGCCCGGCCGCGTCTTCTTCACTTGCGGAGCCTGTCAAATCCTGGCCTATGCTCGGCTCTGGGTGGCCCGGCTGGCCAGCCGAACTGATCCCGCTTCCGCCCGATGTCCTGATCGCGATCAAGCGCTCTCGGCGCTACGAGCACCTCCGACTTCGGGAGCCCGGCCAAGTCCTGCACGACGCGCTGCCCCGGGCACGCCGCGACCGCGACCGCCTCAATCCGCAGCCGAGCCCGCGCGGAGCCTCACCCGGCAATCTTCTCCAGGGCCACATCCCGTGTACGGGGACCCAGAAGTCCGACGAGCAGGCCTGCGGCCAGCATCGCCGCCGAGATGAACAGGAACACCCCCGGCGTGCCGGTCTCGCGCAGCACGAACGCAATGACGAAGCCCGTGAAGATCGCCGAGAAGCGGCTCCAGGAATAGACGAAGCCGACCGCCCGCGCGCGGATGCCGGTTGGGAACAGCTCGGCCTGATAGGCATGGAAGCTGTAGGACATCACGTTGGAGGCGAGCGTCAGCCCGATCCCCAGCACGACGATGGCGGTGACGTCGCGCGTCTGCGCGAAGGTCAGCCCGCAGACGATGTAGACGAGGGCGGCGGCCACGATGACGTGCTTGCGCTCGAACCGGTCGGCGATGGCCAGGCCGATCAGCGGCCCGATCGGGGCGGCGAGCGCGATCAGCGCCGTGTAGGCGAGGCTCGACGTCACGGTGATGCCCTGCGCGACCAGCAAGGTCGGCACCCAGTTGGCGAAGCCGTAGAAGCCCACGGTCTGGAACACGTTGAACCCGGCCATCATCAGCGCCCGGCGCCGATAGGGTTGAATCCACAGGTCGCGGAACGCGCCGCGCGGCGACACCGGCTCCGGCGCGGCGGGGGCCGGCAGCGGCCGACCGTGTTCGGCCGCGATGCGCGCCTCCAGCTGCTTCAGGACCGCGTCGGCCTCCGCGAGCCGCCCGTGCTCGACCAGCCAGCGCGGGCTCTCCGGCAGGCCCGCGCGCATCCACCAGACCACGATGGCGGCAGAGGCGCCGATCAGCACGACCCAGCGCCAGCCGTCGATCCCCAGCGGTGCGCGGGGGATCAGCAGGTAGGACAGGAACGCCACCACCGGCACGGCGGTGAAGCCGATGCCCTGGCACAGGGCGAAGGCGCGGCCGCGGATGGCCTTCGGAACCAGTTCCGAGAGGTAGCTGCCGATCGTCACCATCTCCAGCCCGAGCCCGATCCCCGCGATGAGCCGCCAGAGATTGAGGCCGAAGGCGTCGGTCTGGCAGGCCATCACGACGTTGGCCGCCGTGTAGGCGAGGAGCGACCACGTGAAGATCGCCCGGCGTCCGAAGCGGTCGGCGAGCCAGCCGCAGGCGAGCGTGCCGATGAACAGGCCGGTGAACAGGGCGGCCACGAAGCTCGCGACGCCGCTGGCGCCGAACAGGCCGGGTGTCGTCGGCGTCAGGATTCCGGCCTTGACGAGGCCCGGGGCCACGTAGCCGGTGAACAGCAGGTCGTAGAGCTCGAAGAAGAAGCCGAGGCCGAGCAGGGCCACGAGCTGCCACACCGTGCGGGTGGCCGGCAGGCGGTCGAGACGCGCCAGGATGGTGCTGGCATCCGGAATCTCAGCGGCAGCCCGGACCGCGGTACGCGTCGCCATGCTTCTGTGTCCTGCCCAGACGCTGCGGCGCCCAGCCGGCGCAGTGCCGTGGAAGCGGGCGCCGCGCAAGGGATCCGCTCACGCCCCGAAGACCGACCAGCCCATGCGCTGCGTCAGCCGCTCCAGTGCGATCCGGCCGAGATGGGAATTGCCCGCTGCGTCGAGACCGGGAGACCAGACCGCGATGGAGGCCTTGCCGGGCGCGATCGCTAGGATGCTGCCGCCGACCCCGCTCTTGCCCGGCAGGCCCACGCGATAGGCGAACTCGCCCGACCCGTCGTAATGGCCGCAGGTCAGCATGATCGCGTTGATGCGGCGCGCCCGCTCCGCCGAGACCACCGAGTGGCCGGTCGACGGGTTGATGCCGTTATGAGCGAGGAACCGGCCCGCCATGGCGAGCTGGCGGCAGTTCATCGCGATGGCGCAGTGGTGGAAGTAGACGCCGAGGGTGAAGTCCACCGGATTGTCGATGACGCCGAAGGATTTCATGTAGTTGGCGAGCGCGGTGTTGCGGAAGCCCGTGCGCTTCTCCGAGGCCGCCACGGTTTCGTCGATGGTGATGCTCGAATCCTGGGCCAGGAACTGCAGGAAACGCAGGATCTCGCCGAGCGCCTCGCGCGGCGCGTGTCCCGAGAGGATCACGTCGGTGACCGCGATCGCACCGGCGTTGATGAATGGGTTGCGTGGCACCCCGCGCTCGCGCTCCAACTGGACGATGGAGTTGAACGGGTTGCCCGAGGGTTCGCGGCCGACGCGCTTCCACAGTCGGTCGCCGACCATGCCGAGCGCCAGGGTGAGGGTGAACACCTTCGAGACGCTCTGGATCGAGAACGGCGTCTCGCTGTCGCCGCCCGCGAAGACGCGACCCTCGGCATCGATCACCGCCATGCCGAACTGGTTCGGGTCGATCCGGGCGAGTTCGGGGATGTAGTCGGCGACGGCGCCCCGGTCAGGGCGCAGAGCCATCTCCTCGGAGATGTCCCGGATGACGAGGGCAAGATCGGGCACGGTGAAGCTCACGCGTCGCGATGCGTCGGAACCGGGCCGGTTGGCGACATCTCGGGCGATGCAAGGTCCGGTCCGGCCGTCGCGTGATCTAGCAGCACGGACGGATCAAGAGAACCGGAGCGGCTGGGCCCTTGGGGACGCCGGCATCGGGCGGGCTATCGTCCTTGCGAGCGCAGCGAAGCAATCCAGGGTGGCGCCACGCTGATCATTGGCGCGTTGCCCTGGGTCGCTTCGCTTCGCTCGCGATGACGGGGGAGACCTCGCGGGGACCGCGTCAGGCGGCGGCGAGCGCCGTGCCCATGGATTCCTTCTTCATCAGCTCCCGGAAGAAGCCGTCGAGATGGGTCAGCTTGTCGGGCGACCCGTCCTGGGCGATGCGGCCGCCCTCCAGAACGACGATGCGATCGAAATCCTGCAGCGTCGACAGCCGGTGGGCGATGGCGATGACGGTGCGGCCCTTCATGAGATTGGCCAAAGCGTGCCGGATCGCCTGCTCCGACTCGGCGTCCAGCGCCGAGGTCGCCTCGTCGAGGAGCAGGATCGGCGAGTTCTTGAGGATGGCCCGCGCGATGGCGATGCGCTGGCGCTGGCCGCCCGAGAGCTTGACGCCGCGGTCGCCGACCATGGTGTCGAAGCCCTCCGGCAGGGCCTGGATGAAGTCGGTGCAGTGGGCGGCTTCGGCGGCCTGCCAAACCTCCTCGTCGGTGGCGTCGGGCCGGCCGTAGCGGATGTTCTCGCGCAAGGAGCGGTGGAACATCGACACGTCCTGCGGGACCACCGTGATCGCCTCGCGCAGGGATTCCTGCGTTACCCGGTCGATGTCCTGGCCGTTGATGCGGATCGACCCGCTCTGCACGTCGTAGAAGCGCTGGATCAGCGAGAACAGGGTCGACTTGCCGCCGCCCGACTTGCCGACGAGGCCGACGCGCTGGCCCGGCTCGATCACGAGGTCGAAATCCGTGAAGACCGGGCGCCCGTCCGGGTAGCTGAAGGCGACGTGCTCGAAGGCGATCTGCGCGCCCTGGCCGGTGAGGGGCTTCGCTTCCGGATGGTCCACGAGGTCGTGGGGCTGGAGCAGGGTGTGGAGCGCCTCGGACAGGCGGGCGGTGTGCTGCGTCGCGTCGACCAGCGCGACCGCGAGGTCGCGGGTGGCGGCGAGGATCCGGATGCCAAGGGTGCAGACCAGCACGACCTGACCGTTGGTCGCCTGGCCGGCTTCCCACATCTGGATCGCCCAGTAGAGCAGGCCGAACACGGCGAGCACGGTGAGCACCGCGTGCACGATGCGCAGCTTCTCGAGGTAGAGCAATGACGACCGGCGCGCCCGCATTTCGGTGGCGATCGTGCCCTCGAAACGCTGGCCCTCGCGCTTGAACGCCGAGAAGGCGCGCACCAGCGACATGTTGCCGACGAGATCGACCATCTCGCCGTCGACGGAGGCCGCCTTGGCGGCGAAGTCGTGGTGCAGCGGCTTGCCGGCGGACGCCATCTTGAACATCAGCACGACGACCGCGGCGAACACGCCGGCCAGGATCGCCGCCATCGTGGTGTTGACGGTGGCGATGTAGGCGATCGACCCGAAGGCCGCGACCGTCGGCGGCATCACGTTGAACACGAACATGTTCTCGACCGTGAAGATCGCGTTCGAGGTCGCCGTGATGCGCGACGCCAGAGTGCCCGGCTGGCGGTCCGAGAAGAAGGTCGGGGAATGGCCGGTCAGGTGCCGGAACAGGTCACGCCGGATGTCGCCGGTGATGCCCACGAAGGTGAAGGCGCCGGTCAGGGCCGCCACGCGCCAGAGCATGTTGTCGGCGGCGATGAAGCCGATCAGGACCGCGAGCGCGCTCCAGACCACGGTGTTGCCCGGGCCGGGTCCCTTCGTGAGCGCGTCGACCACGCCCTTGAGGGCGTAGTCGGTCGAGACCGAGAAGCCGACGGCGCCGAGCACGGAGATCAGGATGACCAAGTGCGGCAGCCAGCGGCGGCGGAGGTACCGCCCGACGAAGGCGAAGGGCCTGTCGGCGTATCGGTGCAGCTCTTCCATCGCGGTGACCATTCCGTATTCGCGCGGCGTGGGCTTGCGGGTTAAGGCGGAGTGCAGCGCGGGCGCAAACTGACCCGCAGCGGCAACGCGAGAGCGTTGCCATTGTTGCACCGTCCCGCATTGTATCGCGCGCTTTTATCGCTCTAACCTGAACGCCGCTTGAGCGGTTCAGACATACGCAAGCGAAACCGATGCCGTGGCCGCTCAGGCGGCGGGATCGGTCTGGCGCGTCTCGGGCATGATCAGCGCCACCAGCATGAAGGCCGCAAATCCCATGCAGGCCAGCCCCAGGAAGGCGCTGTGGCTGCCGAGATGGTCGGCCATGATCCCGGCGAGCGAGGTCGAGAGGGCGGCGCCGATGCCCATGGCGGTTCCGACGGCGCCGAGGGCGAGGTTGAAACGCCCGGTGCCGCGGGTGAGATCCGAGACGATGAGCGGCACCATCACGCCGAGGACCGAGGCCGAGACCCCGTCGAGCACCTGGATGGCGACGAGGCCGTACGGATTGGTCGTGTAGGCGAGCAGCAGGCCGCGGACGGGCAGCGCACCGAAGCCGAGGAGCAGCACCGGATAGCGCCCGAATCGCTCGGCCGCCCGGCCGACCGCCGGGGCGCTGACCGCCAGGACCGCCTGCGGGATCATGATGCAGGCGGCGATCAGCGCGGTCGCGGTCTCGCTCGCCCGCAGGGTCAGGACGCTGCCCACGAGCGGCAGCATCGCGGCGTTGGCGAGGAAGAACAGCACCATGCAGGCCGAGAAGCACAGCAGCCCGCGGTTGGTCAGCAGGGAGCGGATGCCGTCCTGTCCGGACGGGCGCGGCGCCTGCTGCGGCGCGGCCGGCTCCTTGAACACGCTCGGATCGATGTCCTGGGCGCGGATGCGCGACAGGGCGATGATCGCCGGGATCCCGAGCGCGGCCGTCAGGTAGAACACGGCGCCGTTCGACAGGTAGTAGCCGATCGCGCCCATCCCGGCCGCGCCGAGGGCGTTGCCCAAAGCCGCGAAGCTCGCGTTCCGGCCGAGGCGCTCGCCCGCATGGGCGCGCCCGACCAGGCCGATGCTGATCGCCGCGATGGCCGGCGTGAGGACGCAGCTCGCCCCCGAATGGACCGCCATCGCCAGCAGCACCACCAGGAAGCTCGGCCAGACCGCGAGAGCGAAGGCGCTGCCCGCGATGCCGATCACCGCCACGGCGGCGGCGAAGCGCTTCGAGCGCACCACGTCGGCGAAGGCGCCGCCCGGCACCTGGCCGAGCAGGGCGACGAGGCTGCCGACGGTCAGCGCGAAGCCGATGTCGGATTGCGTCCACTTGGCCTGCGAGAAGTAGACCGCCAGGAACGGCCCGAAGCCGGTCTGCAGATTGGCGACGAAGAACGCGAAGCCATCGAGCCCGTAGCGGCTCGCCGGCGCGATCGTGCGCCCGGCAGGATGCGCCTCGGTCATCGGCATCGGCTCGCGCGCGCTCTCGGCCGCCTGATCCTTCAGGCGGAGGGGGCGGGAGCGGATATCTTGCCGGGACACCTCGCGCTCGCGGGGGAGGCGGCGGTTCGAACCTTCAATCGGGCCACCGTCACTTGTCCGGCGCCTTCTCCGGCGGGCTGGCGGCCGTGGTCGGGGCGGCGCCCGTGGGCGCGGGCGGGGGCGCTGCCGCAGGGCTGGCCGGAGTGGCCGCCGGTGTGGCGGGCGGAGCGACCGCGGCCGGTGCAGGCTGCGCGGCGGGCGCGGCCGCGGTGGCCGCCTGCTCGCCCTCGCTTCCGGGCGCCGCCGGGCTGGCGGGGCCGAGCACCACGATCGGCTCCCCGGCCTTGTATTCGGGCGACACGCGGACCTGGTTGCGGGTCAGCGCGACGGACAGCTTGCGTTCCTTGCCGCCATCCGCGGCGAAGCGCAGGGCGCGCCAATCCACCGCGATCTTGCGGGTGCCGACGCCGAGGAAGCCGCCGAAATCGATGATCGCGGCGCGCGGATGCCCGTCCTTGTCGATGATGATGTCGATGACCCGGCCCAGCTCGTCGCCGCCGGCGCTGCGCACGCTGCGACCGAGCAGGCTCTCGTAATCCTGGGTGTCGAGGACCGTGGCCGGCGTGCCCTGCTGCTGCTGGGCCTGCGGCGGGGAAGCCGGGGGAGGTCCCGGCGGGGTCGGGGCGGGCGGTGCCGCGGGGGCCGGCGCGGCGGTCGTGCCCGAGGCCGGATTCGCCGCGGGGGCCGAGGGCGGAGCTTGACCGGATGCGCCCTCGCTGCCGCTGGACTGGACCTGCGCCGCGGCCCCCGATGCCCAGAGGGCAAGCGTCACGACCGCGATCATCCGGTTGGTTCTGAACACGCTTCGTCCTCTGAGGAAGGGTCGGGCCCAGCCGGCACGCCGGCGCAACCGCGACCGTATCGGCCGGTTCGAGGTCCGCCGCCGGCCGGACCCCACCCGCGATGGGCTCTCGTGCCGCAGGACCTGGGCGAAGTTATGGATCACGCCGGGCGGGCCGCAAGGATCGGACCGTTGCGGAAGGCGGCCGCCAGTCGGAGACGTTACTGTCTGGTTTTCGCCGCATCCCCGGCGTAGAAACCCGCGCACAAGCTCATGCGAGAGCTCATGCGAGCCGTGGACAGCACCGCGGCCCCTTGCGAGGACTGCACGATGTCGACCCTCCCCTCGTCGCGACGCGCCGCTGCGCGCGGCCTCGCGCTCGGCGTTGCCCTGGCCGGCCTCGTGGCAGGTTGCCAGGCGCTCGGTGGCGGTGGCGGCGTGATGCCGGCCACGGAGGTCGGGCTCCCGCCGTCCCTGCGGGGATCGCTGCCGAACCGCGAGCCGCGGAACGCCGCGGTCGACGCCGACGGCCAGCCGCTACAGACCGCGCCGACGAAGCAGCTCGCGATCCCGAAGAGCGCCGGAGCCTCGACCCGCAGCGCCGATAACGGCGAGCGCCGGATCCGGCGCGAGGATCTCGACGGCGGCAACGCCGCGGTCGGCGGCAGCGGCGGCAGCGGCTCGATGGGTCCGATGCTGTCGCCCGGCGGCAGCGTCGGCCTCGGTGGGAAGTTCTGAGCGCGCGGCGCGGCGCGGGCCGCCCGACCGCTCAGGCGGTCGGCGCACGCCGTCCGTAGTAATCCTCGATCCGGCCGCCATAGGCCGGATCCGCGAAGCCGTCCTCACCCGGCCCGTGGCTCGGCGCCCCGGCGAGGACGCCCGGGTCGATATCGACCACGTAGCCCCCGAGTTCGGTGCTGTAGGTCAGCGCCTTCCACGGCAGGGGATGGTGGTTCTCCCCGAGCCCCAGGAAGCCGCCGAAGGCCAGCACCGCGTAGGCGACCTGCCCGGTAATCTTATCCACCATGAAATTGTGGACGGCGCCGAGATGGCGGCCGGTCCGGTCATAGACGGCCGTGCCCTCGACCTTGTTGGAGCCGATCAGCCGGCTGGTCTCGTCGATGGCGATGCCCTCGCCAGCGGGATCGAGTTCCAGCGTGCCCGGCTTCCGCACGGCGCGTTCTTTGGGCAGGTCCGTCGGCATGGTCACTCCCGGTTCGTCGACGCGGCAGGGGCCGCATCCGGTAATCCCTGCGGACCAAGCGGGTCGATGCGGACGGGTTCCGTGCGCCCCGCGCCGTGCACGGTTGCGGCGCGGCTAGACGTGCGTTCCAGCTCGGCCTGAGGCGTGCTCAGAGATCGGCCGGCAGGCCGGCGCTCGCCCGCCGCTGGTTGATCCGGTCGCGAACCGAGCGGCTCGCCAGGAGCATCTCGAAGCCGAAGGCGATGAGGGCGCACAGCGTGCACAGGATCGCCGCACCGAAAAGGCCGAACAGCAGGGTCGCCACCGTGTTGTCGCGCAGCGCTCCGACGAACAGCGTCAGCACCGAGCCGCAGGTGGCCACGCCGCCGAGGGCGGCCAGGAACACCGCGGCGTCGAGGGCGAGCGAACGCTGGTGCAGGCGGTCGAGGCGCCGGCCCAGAAGGATGCGCTCCGCCTCGCCCGCACCGGCGAGCAGGCCGGAGACGCGGTCGGCCTGATCCGCCACCCGGGCGAGCCGGGCACCGAAGACGTTCAGCAGCGTCGCGATGCCGGACAGGAGAAAGACGGGGCTCAGCGCCACCTGAACGATGTGCGCGGTGCTTTCCAGGGCCGTGAGTGCGGTCGGATCAGTCATGCCGGCCGGCAGATGCACCGGGCAGGCCCGGGCCGCAACAGCGATGCGCCGCGCTCAGCTCAGATGAGGCCGCGACCCGGCTCCATGCCGGAAGCGGCCGGTTCGGCCCGGATGCTGAGCCCGAGACCAGTGATCAGCCCGGTGGCGAGCAGCAGCGCGAGTGTGAGGGCGGGGGCGATCATGACTGTACTTCAGCGGAAGGATCATTAAGAGCAGGTTTCACCGGCGCGAATCCGGTGAATAATCTTCCCGCTCGCGCCAATCCGGCCGCTCCGGCGTGGATTCTGGCGCCTGCCTTGTGGATGAGGGGGGCGCGAAGGCGATTTCCCCTTGGAACGGCAGCGGCACCGCTTAGTTGCTGCTATGCTGGCTCGGCCGTGGGGCGATCATGCCCCGGCCTGCGGCCCGAGAACCGGAGGAAGTTTATGGCCACAAAGACCGAGAAGGCTGCGCCGAAGGCAGCCAAGACCACCAAGACTGCAGAGAAGGCCGCTCCGGCCAAAGCTGCGAAGCCCGCTGCGACCAAGTCCGCCAGCACCAAGCCGAATGCCCTGCAGCAGCCGCTGAAGCCTTCGGCCGAGCTCGGCGCCATCGTCGGCACCAGCCCGCTGCCGCGCGGCGAGGTGGTCAGCAAGGTTTGGGATTACATCAAGAAGAACAACCTTCAGAACCCCGAGAACAAGCGCGAGATCGTCGCCGACGACAAGCTCAAGAAGGTCTTCGGCAAGGACAAGTGCTCGATGTTCGAGATGAACAAGCATCTCGCGGCGCACCTGAAGGCCTGATCTTACCCTAGAGCCAAGCCCGGCCCTTCACCGGGCCGACGGCTCTAGGAGTTTCGTCGCTTCATTTGCGTGCGGCAGCCGCCCGTCACGAGGATGCCCAGCGAACGGTGAGCCGCCGTCATTCCGGGGCCGCGCAGCGGAGCCCGGAATCCAGACCCGCTGTCGGTGCAAGATCCTGGCGCGTCAGCGGGTCTGGATTCCGGGCTCGCCTGCGGCGCCCCGGAATGACGAGGTTAAAAGCGGCTGCGACGCCTTCATACAGCGAAGCGGATTGCGCGAGCGGCCGAGGACGGTCGCGCGATGCGCCTTCTGTCGCCCGCACAGGAGCTGCGGCCCGTCACGCCTGTCCCGTGATCCGAAGCGGCGTTAGGCGAGGCCCTGGAGGACACCACCATCCACCCGCAGGGCGGCGCCGGTCGTGGCGCTCGCCGCCGGGCTGCAGAGATAGGCGACGAGGTTGGCGACCTCCTCCACGCGCGCGAGGCGCTGGATCAGCGAGGTGGGGCGATGCTCGGCGACGAACTTGCGGCCCATGGCCTCGAGGTCAGCATCGGCCTGTCCGCCGGCCATCTGCGTCATGAATTCCGCGACGCCCTCCGAGAGCGTCGGGCCGGGCAGGACGCTGTTCACGGTGACGCCGCTGCCCGCGACCGTCTGGGCGAGGCCGCGCGAGACCGCGAGTTGCGCCGTCTTGGTCATCCCGTAATGGACCATCTCGGTCGGCGTGTTGATGCCGGACTCGCTGGAGATGAAGATCACCCGGCCCCAGCCCCGCTCCGCCATGCCGGCGCGTAGGCTCGTGAGAGACGCACGCCGCTCATCACGTTGACGTCGAAGAAGCGCTGCCAGTCCGCGTCGGGGATCTCGAAGAACGGCTTCGGCTCGAAGATCCCGGTGTTGTTGACCAGGATGTCGACGGCCGGCAGATCCCGCACCAGCGCGGCGACGCCCGCGTCGGTCGACACGTCGCCCACCGCCGCGAAGGCGCGGCCGGCTCTCGCCTCGCCCCGCAACCTGGCGAGGGCCGCCTCGACCCGCTCGGGCGTGCGGCCGTTGATGCCGACCTCGGCGCCGAGGTCGCACAGCTCCTTGGCGATGGCGTAGCCGATACCGGCGGTCGAGCCGGTGACGAGGGCCTTCCGGCCAGTGAGATCGAGATCCATGGGATTCTCCAGTACGTGACGATCGAGCGACTGAACTTGGGCGTCAACGCAGGCCCGCCCGGTCGGTGGCATGCCGGAGCCGTCTAGCCGCTCCGGCTCCGCCGCAGGACGCTGGCGCAACCGCCGATCACGGCGAGCGCCACCGCGCAGGACAGGGAGAGGGTCACGGCCCGATCGGCCCCGAGCCCGTGGGTCAGGCCGAAGATCACCGCCACGAGGGCGGCGCCGAGCGACTGGCCGGTGAGGCGCGCGGTCGATTGCATCCCGCTCGCCCCGCCCGCCCGCTCGCGGGGGGCCGAGGTCACGATCACCTTGTTGTTCGGCGACTGGAACAGGCCGAATCCGAGGCCGCACAGGGTGAGGCGCCAGACGATGTCGAGGGTGGCGGGCGCGGCGGGCAGCAGCGTCATGCAGACGAGGCCGGCGGCCATCATGGCCAGCCCGATCCCGCCGAGGATCCCGGGCGGGTAGCGGTCGGCGAGCCGCCCCGAGACCGGCGCCATCGCGGCGACCGCGATCGGCCAGGGGGTCAGCAGGAAGCCGGTCTGGGTGCTGGAGAGGTGCAGCACGTCCTGGAAGTAGAAGGGCAGCGCCACGTAGGAGACCATCTGGGCGCAGAACGAGGCCACCGAGGTCGCCATCGACAGGGCGAAGGCGGGGATCCGCAGGAGGTCGACCGGCAGGAGCGGTGCGGGCAGCCGGATCTGGCGCCGCACGAACACCGCACCGATCACGAGGGCGCCCACCAGTTCCGCGACGGCGATCCGCTGGCCCTCCGGGTCCCCGAGGCCGTCGATGCCGATGATCAGGAGGCCGAAGGTCAGCGCGTTGAGGATCGCGCTCACGCGGTCGAAGGGCCGCCCGCTCGCCGGCGTCACCGGCAGGGTGCGCGAGGCCACCGCCAGCGCCAGCAGGCCGACCGGAATGTTGACCAGGAACAGCCAGGGCCAGGTCGCCACCGACAGGATCGCGGCCGCCACGGTCGGGCCCGCGGCCGAGGCCACGGCCACGACCAGCGCGACGTTGGCGACGCCCTGGCCGATCATCCGGTGCGGGTAGATGAAGCGCACGAAGCCGATATTGACGCTCATGATCGCCGCGGCGCCGAGACCCTGGACGATCCGGGCCGCGATCAGCAGCGGCAGGCTCGGCGCGACCGCGCAGGCCAGCGACGCGGCCACGAAGATCGCGAGGCCTGGCAGGTAGACCTTCCGGAAGCCGAAGATGTCGCCGAGGGAGGCCAGCGGCAGCAGGCTCGCGGTGACGGCGATCTGGTAGGCGTTGACGACGAAGATCGCATCGGCCGGCTTGACCGCGAGGTCCTTGGCCATGACCGGCAGGGCGACGTTGACGATGGCGCCGTCGAGCACCGCCATGGTCATGGCGAGCCCGACCGCCGCCATGGCGAGGACGCGCTCCCGCGGCGGCAGGCCGTCGGTGCTGCTGCCCTGTGCGGCGGCGCCTGAACCGGGCGGGACCTGCGCCATGATCGCGCGCGCTCCTGCGGCGTCCCGGACGGCCGTGACGTCGATCGTTGGGAAAATCCGGGCGCGGTCGCGCCACGAAGACTGGCTTCCTGTCGCGCAGCGCCGTCGGCCCGTCGAGGGGCGCCGTGTGTTGTATGTCACGGCGCGGGCGGGTTTGTTCGCCTCGGGCGGCCGATCGGCGCGTCCGTGCGCGGCCCGGGTCGCCGCTCAGGCGAGCATGTAGGTCAGCAGCGAACGGAGCTGCGCCGGCTTGATCGGCTTGCGCACCAGCTCGGCCCCCGCCGCCGCGACCCGCGCCTCGACGTCCTCGGTATGATCCGCGGTCGTCACGATGACCGGGAGCGGATCGGTGCGCCCGGCCTGGAGGTAGGCGGCGACGTCGAGCCCGCAGGCGCCGTCGCCGAGGTGGTAATCGAGCACGAGGATGTCCGGCGGCGGCGCCCCGGCCGCGACGGCCGCGCGGATGCCGGCGAGATCGCGGAAGGTCGAGACCCGCGCGTCCCAGTTGTGGAGCAGGCGCGCGAGGGCGTCGGCTGTGGAGGCGTCGTTCTCGACCACCACGACATGCGCCCCCGACAGCCGGGTCGCCACGGGAGCGGGCGGCGCGGCGGCGGCCGGGACGGCGCTCAGGGGCAGGGACAGCGCGACGCGGGTGCCGTGGCCGGGCCGGGAGGCGAGGCTGAGCGGATGGTCCAGCGCCTGGGCCATGCGCCGGACGATCGACAGGCCGAGGCCCAGCCCCGGCTCCTCCCCGGTGGCGGTGCGCGCGCCGCCGCGGAAGAACTCGTCGAAGACGAGGTCGCGTTCCTCGGCGCTGATCCCGCAGCCGGTATCGGTCACCTCCACCCGGACGCCGCCGGCGCGCCGCCGCGCGGCCAGGACGATGCCGCCCGCGCTCGTGTACCGGACCGCGTTCGAGACCAGGTTCTGAAGGATGCGCTGCAGCAGGACCACGTCGCTGGTGACGGTCAGGTCCGGGCAGCGCACCGAGAGCCGCAGGCCCTTGCGCTCCGCGAACGGTTTGAAGCTCTCCGCCAGCTCCGCCAGCAGGTCGGGCAGGAACACCGGCTGCAGCTGCGGCCGGACGATGCCGGCATCGAGCTTGGAGATGTCCAGGAGCGTCTTGATCAGGTCCTCGATCGTCTGGAGCCCGCGCTCCACCTGGCCGGCGATGGTGCGCGCCTCCGGCGGCACGTCGAGGTCGGCCAACGCCGAGATCGACAGGCGGGCGGCGTTCACGGGCTGCAGCAGGTCGTGGCTCGCCGCCGCCAGGAAGCGGGTCTTGGACCGGTTCGCGGTCTCGGCCTCCTCCTTGGCGGCGCCCAGCGCCGCGTTGGAGCGCTCCAGCCGATGCATCAGCCCGGTGAGCTCCTCGGTCCGGGTGCGGACCCGGCCTTCCAGCATGATGGCGGTCTGGAACAGCGAGTAGGCGCTGCCCCGCTGGTCCATGGTCCGCTCGACATGGGACATCAGCGCGGCGTTGATGCGCTCGAGCTTCTCGATCCGCCGGTGCAGGGACGCGTCGGTCTCGAGCCCGCCGGCATGGACGGTCACGAGGCCACCGGGTGCAGGGCGTCGCCGGGTTCCGCCACGGCCAGGCTCTTGCCGATGGCGATGCCCGTGAAGGTCTGGTTCAGGTGCATCGCCCGGTACTGCTCGCCGAAGGTCTCGAAGCCGACGACGTTGTAGCGGCGGTAGAGGTCGGTGATGCCGTGGCGCACCTGCCGGCTCTCGGCGTCGAGGCGGCGCAGCACGCATTCGAAGCCGATGATCAGGTCGACGCCGCCGAGCGCCGCATCGAGCCGGGAGAGCTCCGCCCGCGTCGAGGCGACGATGTCGCGCGGCTCGGCCAGCGTCAGCACGACGCCTTCGTCGACCGCGCAGAAGAAGCTTAGCGAGCCGTCCTCGTTCATCCGGCGGATCGAGCGGCAGAAATACTCGCCCCCGACCTTCACGGCGAGCGGGTAGGCGGCGAAGCTCATCGGCGACAGGCCCTCGGGGTCGAGGCCGATCGCCATCGCGTATTCGCGCGCCGCCGGCTCGGCGTTCAGCTCGTGCACGGTGCGCCGCTCGCCGTCCGACGCCGTGACCACGAACTTGGTCCGCGTCGGCTCGAAATTGTCGCTCTTGAAGATCTCCACCGAGAAATCCGTCTCGACCAGCACCAGGACCGCCGCCTTGCGGTGGATCTTGCCGCCGTGGAGCAGGACCGCGTCCCGGAAGCGCAGGTCGTCGCCGGCCGAGCCGCCGACGATCGGGATCCCGTCGAGCGCCCAGGCGATGGCCGAGACCACGGTCTCCTCGGCATTGGTGAGGCCGTCGATCAGCGAGAGCGCGAAGCGCCGCCCGGCCGCGGCCGGGTCACCCTCGCGGCAGCGCTCCGACGGATCGAGCGTCCGGCGCAGCGCGCGGACCGCGGACGCGGTCCGCTCGACGTCGAGATGGTCGATGGCATCCAGCACCGTCGAGACGATGCGGAAGCGTTCGGCCGGAAACGCAATGGCGACGAGGCCGCGGTCGAGGCCGCCGGCCGGCGCGATGCCGCCCGACATCGAGCAGCCGGCCACCGGAACGCCGGGAAACCGGGTCTCCAGCTCGCGCGCCAGGATCTCGGCATCGTAGTCGGCGGAGAAGAACACCACGATCTGCGACAGGGCGGAATCGCCGACGGCCCGGGCCACGTCCCCGACCGCGTCGGTGGCCGAGGCCGCCTCCGTCCAGGCCGTCCAGATGCCGCACAGATGGCGGCGAACCCCCGATCCCTGAGCCACGTTCCACCCCCTGCGACCCCCTCGGCGAGCTTGGCGCCCGCTCTTCAGCGTCTTGCGGGGAGTATGTCGTGCGCAACCGAACCGCGCAACTTTGCGGCTCGATGCGCGCTCAGGTTCAGTCCGTCAGGACCGCCCCGTCAGGTCCAGTCGGACCCTCACTTCATGCAGGCATCCTCGGCCTTCTCGAAGGCCGCCGGCTTGGGCTCGTGCTCGGGTGGACGGTTGCGGCCCAGCGCGCCGTCGGAGCGGGCACGCAGATACGTGTAGATGTCGGGCATGTAGCACATGACGTTCCGATTATCCCCGAAGGCCGGCATGACCAGCTCCTGCGAGGCGTTCACGTCCTTCTTGCCGCCGACGATGATCCCGGCGAAGTGCGCGTAGTCCATGCCCTTGAGGGCATCGACCAGCGACGGCGCGTAGGTCGAGCCCATCCCGTCCGGCCCGTGGCAGACGATGCAATTGGCGTTGTACCGGAGGTAGCCGGACATCGTGTACCAGTCGACTTTCTTGCCGCTGTCGGTGACGTGGTAGGTCGGATCGCCGTTCTTGTCGGTGTACTGGCCGTCCTGGACCTTGGCCGGCTGTGTCGGACCGTCGCTCTTCAGGTCCGCGGCGCTCGTCCCGCCGGACGCTGCGGGCGGCGTGGTCGGGGCCGCGAAGGCCGCGGCCGGACCGAGAGCACCTGCTGCGAGTCCGGCCAGGACGAACCCGGCAACCCTGCTTGCTGCGCACCGCATGAGAGTTCCTCCTGCCGCCCACAGGCTGTTTCTCGGGGGTGCGGCGCGGGGATAACGACGTTCGCCGATCAGGAAGGTCTCGGTGCTCATTCACGTTTTCGCGCAGGCGGCGAACCCGCGATCACAACGATGTGGCTGTCCTGCATTATCCGCGTTGCGCACAGCATTAACCTTTTGTTAATCGGCGGATTGCCGCCGGCCCGCCGGCGTGAGAGCTTTCGTTAACGAGAGCTTAACGGTTGGGTCACGGCGATGCGGTTCGCGGTTTCCAAGGTGCAGGGACTGGTCTCCGGCTCCGCATCGCGTCGGCTCTCCGGCCCTCGCCGCGCGGCCGTCGGCCTCGCCCTCTCGATCCTCGGCCTGGCCGGGCTCGCGTTCCCGGCGGCGGCCCAGACGCTGGCGAGCCTGCCGTCCGAGGCCGGTGCCAAGGTGCAGGGCGATGCCCGTCCGATCGCCGCGTGGGTGACGTTCTGCCAGTCCTACGCCGCTGAATGCGCGGTGGACCGGACCGAGCCGTCGCGGATCAGCCTGACGCCGGCGACCTGGGCGACGATCGTGTCGGTGAACCGTCGGGTGAACAAGGCGGTCGAGCCGATGACCGACCAGGACCACCTGCACGTGGCCGACCGCTGGGACCTCGCCGAGGACGGCATCGGCGATTGCGAGGACTTCCAGCTGCTCAAGCGCCACATGCTGGCCGAGGCGGGCCTGCCGCGGCGGGCGATGCGCATGACTGTGGTGATCGACGAGAAGGGCGAGGGCCACGCGGTGCTGACGCTGGTCACCGACCGGGGCGACCTCGTCTTGGACAACAAGACCAACGCGATCCTGCCCTGGCACCGGACCGGCTACGTGTTCATCAAGCGCGAGAGCCAGGACGCCGTTTCCTGGGTGTCGCTCGGCGGCGTCACCTCCCCCGTCACAACCGCCAATCGTTGAGGGGTCTCAGGCCGCCCGGCTCCGAGCCGATATCTTAACCGGTTGCTAACCCTGTCGGGGGCATTCTGTCCGGGGACGGAGTGCCTGATCGATGCTGCCAGCCCGCCACCTGTCGCCGGTCCTGTCTCTCGCGGCGCTGCTGGTCGTCGGCTGCGGTACGGCACGGGCGAGCGGCGACGCCGCGATGCGGCACGACCTCTGGCGCGACTGCCTCAACCGCAACTTCGAGATCCAGGCCGTGCTCACCGAGCGGGAACTGGCCGCCGACGCGGCCTTTCGGGCCTGTCGGGACACCGAGGACGCGTATCTGTCGGCCCTGGCGGGCTCGCCGCTCCTCGCCGACGACGACGTGGTTCGCGCCCGGCCAATGCTTGCCAGCCGCTTCCGCGCCTGGTTGATCGGCGGCCGCGGATAGGTTGCCGACCCGGTGATGGGGCGGGGACCGTGTTCGTCGCGCGATGCCCCCCCGGCCGGGCGAGCCGAAACCCTGCCGCTGCGCTTCAGGCGACCGCGCGGCAGATGGCCGATACGGCCCAGGGGACAGCTCGGGACTCCAATTGGGTCGCCGCCGCTAGGCAGGCCGAGGCCAACGTCTCCACGGTCGTGGCCGCGACCGAGGAACTCGACGGCTCGATTCAGGAGATCCGCCGCCGGGTCGGCGCCTCATCCGACATCGCCCGGCTGGCCGTCGACGAGGCCGACCAGACCGCCGCCCCGGTGACGGAGCTGCACGAGGTGGCGGAAGCGATCGGCAGCGTGGTCCGGCTGATCCTGCGCTCGCCGAGCAGACGAACCTGCTGGCGCTGAGCGCCACGATCGAGGCGGCTCGTGCCGGCGCCGCCGGGCGCGGCTTTGCGGTGGTGGCCGCCGAGGTAAAGGCGCTCGCCGGGCAGACGACGGCGGCGACGAAGGATATCGCCGGGCAGATCGGCCGGATCCAGCGTGTCACCGGCGATGCGGTCGGTGCAATCAGCGCAATCCTGGGCCGGATCCGTGAGATCGCCGGGCTGGCGGAATCCGTGGCCGTTTCGGTAGAGGGGCAGGGCACCGAAACGCGGGACACCGTCGGCCATGTTGCGGACGCGACGGCAGGCACCCGCGCGGTCACCGTCACGATCACGACCGTAGCGCAGGCTGCCGCGCAGACCGGCACCGCGACGGCGCACGTGCTTGCAGCCGCCTCGGACCTGTCGCAGCACGCCGACGCGTTCAAGACCGAGATGGTTGTATTCCTCGTCACCGTTCGGGCGGCTTGAGCGGTTCCGCCTGCGTCATCCCGGCGCCGATGCAGGCCTCGCCGGGGCGGCCGGCCGCGTTCCGGCCTACGCCCCGCACGCACAACAGCTGCGTACGTTCGAGATCCGCTGTTCGCGTGCGCCGTAGATCAGGTCCGGAGTCCCGTAGATCCGCCAGTGCTTGATCCACTGCTTGACGTAATGCGGGCCATTCGGCGTCGTCGCGAGCGCGTGGGCGGCCCAGCAATCGGCCAGCTTCTTGGATGTGGTGTGGATGGCGAGCGATCCGTATGCCTGGACGAAATAGAAATGACTGGCATCGGCGACCTGGGCATCGACGGCGGCGGCCCGCGACGGACAGTAGAAGATGCCGTCCGGCCTCGCGGACGCGACTTCTCCGCCCGTCATCCCGCATTGATTCGTCAGTGTGACGTCAAGTAGTCCGCCCGTAGGACGCCATTGCGCCAGGCTTTGGTGTGTCAGTCCGGCGTAATTCGTGGCAATCGCAACGAGCAGGATCATTTTATTCATGATGTTCTCCCCCGGATCGAGCCGCGAAGGAACTTTACATCATGATGGCCGCCGTCGATCACTTGTCCTGCACGATCGAAATCTGAACGCGTGACAAAGTCGACCGCGCTTTGCGAGGCCGTGCTCTCGGCCTGTCCCGGTGGGCGGGGCATTGCTCGGGTTGAGATACGGGCTTCGTCCCGGCCGCGTGCCGCGATCCCGTCCCGCTACGGCTTCAACCGGGCCTTGATCCGCCGGGTGAGCCCGTCGCGGACATCCCGATAGGCGTCGAGGCGCTGCTCGCGGGAGGCGTCCTGCACCAGCGTCGGGTCCGGAGTCGGCCAATACTCGACATCGGCGGCGAGCGTGTGCGTCAGGGCGAGGGCGCGGTGATGCGCCTCCGGGGCGAGGGTGATGATCAGGTCGAAGTTCAGACCCTCCCAATCCTCCAACTCCTCGATGGTGCGCGGGCGATGCCGGCTCGCGTCGATCCCGATCTCGCCGAGGGCGGCGATCATGAACGGGTCCGTGGGCTCGCCGGAGCGCACACCCGCCGACTGCACGTAGGTCGACTTGCCGAAATAGGCGCGCGCGATCGCCTCCGCCGCCACCGAGCGCACGGCGTTGTAGTTGCACATGAACAGGACGGACTGGACCCGCTGCTTCTTCGGTGTGGTCTCGGGGAGGGGCTCAGCCATCGCGCGCAGGGCCGAACGGCACCCTAGCCCTTCCAGTGCAGGGCGAAGATCAGGGTGAACAGGCGGCGTGCCGTATCGTGGTCGAGGTCGACCTTGCCGTCGAGGCGCTGCTTGAGCGTCTCGGACGCCTCGTTGTGCAGGCCCCGCCGACCCATGTCGATCGCCTCGATCTGCGACGGCGAGGCGGTGCGGATCGCGTTGTAGTAGCTCTCGCAGATCATCTCGTAGTCGCGGATCACCCGCCGGAACGGCGTCAGCGACAGGAGGTGCGTCATCACCGGCTCGCCGTCCACCGTGCTGATCGCGAAGGACAGCTTGTTCTCGACGAGGCCGAGCGTCAGCGCGTAGGGGCCCTCCCGGCCGGGGATGGTGAAGGAATTGTCCTCCAGGATGTCGAACAGCGCGATCGCCCGCTCATGCTCCTGATCCGGGTTGCCGCGGGCGATCGACGCCTCGTCCAGGCTCACCTTCGCGAGGCGGTTCGGCCCGCGCTGCTTCTCCGCCATCCCCAAAACCTCACAGGTTCAGCCGGATCGCGACGGAGCGGGCATGCCCCTCAAGGCCCTCCGACCGGCCGAGGTTTATCGCTGCCGGGCCGAGCGCCCGCAAGCTCTCCGGCGTGCAGGCGAGAATCGTGGTCCGCTTCATGAAGTCGAGGACTCCGAGCCCGGAGGAGAACCGGGCCGAGCGGGCCGTCGGCAGGACGTGGTTGGGGCCGCCGACATAGTCGCCGATCGCTTCCGGTGTGTGCGATCCGAGGAAGATCGCACCGGCATTGCGCACCTTGGCGGCGAGCGCCTCGGCATCCTGCGTCTCGATCTCCAGGTGCTCCGGGGCGAGGCGGTCCACCAGCGGCACGGCCTCGCCGAAGGCCCGGACCCGGATGATCGCGCCATAATCGCGCCAGCTCGCCCGGGCGATCTCCTGGCGGGGCAGGGTGGTCAGCGCGCTCTCGACGGCGGCCTCGACGGCGCCGGCGAGTTCGGCGCTGTCGGTGATCAGGATCGCCTGCGCGGCCACGTCGTGCTCGGCCTGGGCCAGCAGGTCGGCGGCGATCCAGTCCGGGTTGGCGTGGCCGTCGGCCAGGATCAGCACCTCGGACGGGCCGGCGATCATGTCGATGCCGACCTGGCCGAAGACACGGCGCTTGGCCGCCGCCACCCAGGCGTTGCCGGGCCCGACGATCTTGGCGACCGGCGCGATGGTCGCGGTGCCGTAGGCCAGCGCCGCCACCGCCTGGGCGCCGCCGACCCGGTAGACCTCGTGCACGCCCGCGAGCTGCGCGGCGGCCAGGACCAGCGGGTTCATCTGGCCGTCCGGGGTCGGCACCACCATGACGAGGCGCGGCACGCCGGCGACCCGGGCCGGGAGCGCGTTCATCAGCACGGAGGACGGGTAGCTCGCCGTTCCCCCCGGCACGTAGAGGCCGACCGATTCCAGGGCCGTCCAGCGCCAGCCGGCGGTGACCCCGAGGGCATCCGTGGCGCGGTGGTCCGTCGGACGCTGCGCCCGGTGGAAGCTCTCGATCCGCTCGGCGGCGAGGCGCAGGGCGTCCAGGGATTCGGCCGGACAGGCGGCGACCGCCGCGGTGATCTCCGCGTCGGTGACCCGGAGGTTCTCCGCGGAAAACCCCGCGCCGAGCCGGTCGAACCGCCGCGTGAATTCGACCAGGGCCGTGTCGCCCCGGGCGACGACATCCCCGATGATGCCGCGCACGGCCTCGTCCACGTCCTCGGCGATCTCCCGCTTGACCGTGAGCAGGCGCGCGAAATCGGCGGTGAATTGCGGATCGCTGCTGTCGAGCCGGACCATCGGATGCCTTCTGTCTCTCGTCAGGCCGCCGTGCCGGAGGCCGTATCCCGCGTGTCGATGTCATGGCCGGGACGGGTCGCCGCTTCCCAGACCGGGCCCAGATCCTTCATCCGGACCTCGATGCATTCGACCTCCAGCCGCACCGCCGCACCGCCGGAGAAGACCAGATCGACGTGGCCCGAGGGGGCGTTCGTGGGCGTGAAGGTCAGGGCCAGCAGGCTCATCGGCGTCGCGTCGCCGGGTGTCAGGCCACGCGTCTTCACGGTGAGCACGCGCTCGAAATGGACACCGGCGAGGCGCCGTCTCGGCGGGGCGTTCGGCGTCCAGTCGAAGCGCCGCGCGACCATCAGGAACCGGTGCTCGCCGGCCAGATAGGTCAGATCCTCCGGGCGCAGGATCGCGTCCTGGAGGTGCGCGGAGATCACGGTCAGGTCCTCGGCGTCGAGGGCGGCGAGCCTGAGCAGCTCCATGAAGTTGTCCTCGGGAAACGTCATCTCGGATCGGATCAGACGGGAGCGGCCCGCGGCAGGGCGTAGGTAGCGGCACGCTCCCGTTCGGGCAACGGCCTGAGCCGCTTGGCGATCCGGATCCAGCCCAGGTTCGGCCCAGCGCGGCCGCGTAACATTGCCTCTCCAACGTGCCGAGGCAGGATCGGGGATGGGCAAGCGCATCACGCAGGCGGGGCTGATCGTGCTGACGCTGGGGATGACGGCCGGAGGTCCTGCCGCGGCGCAGGTCGGCCCGGACGCGCGGCCCTACGTGTTCGGCCGTCCCGACCCGGACCGGTTCGACGAGCCTCCGCCGCGGTGGGGTCGCCGGCCGCCGCCTCCGGACGACGCGTATGACTGGCCGCGGCGCCCGCCTCCACCTCCGCCGGATGACGACGGGCCGCGCTATCGCGGGCGCTATCGCGACGAGCGGCCGCTGTGGCGCGACAGCGTCTGCGTGACCGCCCGCGGAACCTGCGTGACGGCGCCAGGGCCGCCCAATGCGCTGTGCGGCTGCGAGATCCCGGGCTTCGGCTACAAGCGCGGGCAGATCGGCGACTGACGGGCGGGCTTGCCGAAAGACACCTGCGGTGGACGGGCTTCGCTCCGTCATCACGCGGGTAGCGACGTGGGACACCAGGGGCGCGCGACGTCGAGAGGCGTCGCGCAGCCCTGATCGCGAGGACGGCCGGTCGGCCGCGTCCCTGGGCTCAGGCCCGCACGCGCTCGATCTGCGCCCCGCAGCGGCCGAGCTTGGCCTCCAGCGCCTCGAAGCCGCGGTCGAGATGGTAGACCCGGTTGATCTGGGTCTCGCCCTCGGCGGCGAGGCCCGCGATGACCAGGGAGACCGAGGCGCGCAGGTCGGTGGCCATCACGGGCGCGCCCTTCAGCCGCTCCACGCCCTCGACGATCGCGAGGTCGCCCTCGAGCCGGATCTTCGCGCCGAGGCGGGCCAGCTCCTGCACGTGCATGAACCGGTTCTCGAAGATCGTCTCGCGGATGTGCGACTGGCCCTTGGCCAGCGTCATCAGCGCCATGAACTGCGCCTGCAGGTCGGTGGGGAAGCCCGGGAACGGGTCGGTGGTGATGTCGACCGCCGCGATGCCGGCGCCGTTGCGGCGCACCCGGATCCCGCCCTCGACCTGACTGATCTCGGCCCCGGTGGTCGACAGGACGTCGAGCGCGGAGTGCAGCAGGTCGGCCCGCGTGTCCTTCAGGACCACGTCGCCCCCGGCCATGGCCACGGCCATCGCGTAGGTGCCGGTCTCGATCCGGTCGGGTAGCACCTCGTGGCGGGCGCCGCCGAGCCGGGCCACGCCCTCGATCTCGATGCGCGGGGTTCCCGCGCCGCGGATCTTGGCGCCCATCTTGTTCAGGCACTCGGCGAGATCGACCACTTCCGGCTCGCGGGCGGCGTTCTCGATCACCGTGGTGCCGTAGGCGAGCGAGGCCGCCATCAGCGCCACGTGGGTGCCGCCGACCGTGACCTTCGGGAAGTCGATCTCGGCCCCGCGCAGGCCGTTCTTCGTCCGGGCGACCACGTATCCGGCATCGATCTCGATCTCGGCGCCGAGCCTCTCCAGGGCCATGATCAGCAGGTCCACGGGCCGCGTGCCGATGGCGCAGCCGCCGGGCAGCGACACCTTGGCCTCGCCGAAGCGGGCGAGCAGCGGCGCGATCACCCAGAAGCTCGCCCGCATGGTCGAGACCAACTCGTAGGGCGCGGTGGTGTCGATGACGTTCGAGGCGGTGAGCCGGACGGTCTGGCCGGTCTCGGTGGTCTGGCCGGGCCGCTTGCCGACGACCATGTGGTCCACACCGTGGTTGCCAAGGATCCGCGTCAACGCGGCGATGTCGGCGAGCCGCGGCACGTTGATCAGCTCCAGCGTCTCGCCGGTGAGCAGGCTGGCGATCATCAGCGGCAGCGCCGCATTCTTGGCGCCCGAGATCGGGATGATGCCGTTAAGCGGCACGCCGCCGGTGATGTGGATGCGGTCCATCGTGTGTCCTCGGGCGGCGCACCCACTGGCGCGCGGCTGGCCGTACTGCTCGCGGGCGCGGAAGCGCCCAGGCTTAGCCGTGCCCTATAGACCGGATTTGTCGGAATCAGGACCGCTTCCGTCAGGCTCGCGCGCGCAGGACTGGTCCGCATCCGGAGCCGGACTCGCCTCCGCCCGGCCGCGGCCCTGGGCCTTGCGGCGGCGCAGGTTCTGGCGAAGCGCTGCCTTGAGCCGTTCCGCGCGCTCGACCTTCGGGTCGGTCTTCGAGTCCGTCATGGCGCGACCCTTGGTCGCCGCAAGGTTGGGGCGGGCACATCCCGGCCGGATGAGCGATCTGCGGTTGGTGCCATGGGCTGTTACAGGGCGCTGGAGCCAAGTTCGGACCGGACGATCCTTGGGGACGCTAGCGGGTTCGCGCCGGCCTCTCAACGGATGCAACGCAGCGATGCCCGAACCTTACCTTGAACCAGTTCCAGATCCGCGCGTATCTTGCGCCCCTCACGCGAAGGACTGACCGAGGCCGGACCTCGATCGCGGGACCCGGGCGCTCGACGGCGCCGCCCGCGCGGCCGAACACGCGAAGGACGCTCGATGACCGTGACCCGGATGCCCAGCACGATGCTCGCCTCAGCGGGATCGACGCGCGCGGGTTCTGGCTACGAGCGCTACTTCCGCGGTGCCCTGGATCAGCTGCACGGCGAGCGCCGTTACCGCGTCTTCGCCGACATCGAGCGGATCTCCGGGCGGTTCCCGACCGCGAAGTGGCGCCAGCCCGAGGGCAAGACCACTGAGATCACCGTGTGGTGCTCCAACGACTATCTCGGCATGGGGCAGCACAAGGAGGTCGTGGCGGCCATGACCGACACCGCCGCCCGCTGCGGCGTCGGGGCCGGCGGCACCCGCAACATCGCCGGCAACAACTCGCCCCTCGCCGATCTGGAGCGCGAGCTCGCCGACCTGCACGGCAAGGAGGCGGGCCTCGTCTTCACCTCGGGCTACGTGTCGAACCAAGCCGGCATCTCGACGATCGCCAAGCTGATCCCCGACTGCCTCATCCTCTCGGACGCCTTCAACCACAACTCGATGATCGAGGGCGTGCGCCATTCCGGCTGCGCGAAGAAGATCTTCCGCCACAACGATCTCCAGCACCTGGAGGAGCTGCTTCAGGAGGCCGGCGACCGGCCGAAGCTGATCGTGTTCGAGTCGGTCTACTCGATGGACGGCGACGTGGCGCCGATCGGCAAGATCTGCGACCTCGCCGACCGCTACGGGGCGATGACCTACCTGGACGAGGTCCACGCCGTCGGCCTCTACGGCCCGCGCGGCGGCGGCATCGCTGAGCGCGACGGCGTGATGCACCGGGTCGACGTGATCGAGGGGACGCTGGCCAAGGGCTTCGGCTGCGTCGGCGGCTACATCACCGCCTCGGCGGCGATCTGCGACGCGGTGCGCAGCTTCGCGCCGGGCTTCATCTTCACGACGGCCCTTCCGCCTGCCGTGGCGGCGGCGGCCCGGGCGTCGGTGCGGTATCTCAAGCGCTCGAGTGCCGAGCGGGAGGCGCATCAGCGCCAGGCGGCGGCCACCAAGGCGGCCTTGAGCGCGGCGGGCCTGCCGGTCCTGGAGACCGAGACCCACATCGTGCCGGTGATGGTCGGCGACGCCGAGTTGTGCAAGGCGGCGGCCGACCACCTGCTGGAGCACCACGCCATCTACATCCAGCCGATCAACTACCCGACGGTGCCGCGCGGCACCGAGCGCCTGCGGATCACGCCGTCGCCGTTCCACGACGCGGAGCACATCGCGCGCCTGGCCGCGGCGTTGACGGAAACCTGGGAGGCGCTGGACCTGCCGCGGGCCGGGACGGTGTTCGTCGCCGAGGCGGCGGAGTAGAAGTTTTCGACGCAGCTGACAGAGCGCGACCGACCCCCTCTCCCGCGCGGGAGAGGGTCTGGTGAGGGATGATTGGCTTCGGAATGGGGCAGGCTCTCGACGCGCTGAAGGGTGCGTTTCTTCCTGCGAGACCTGATCCGTCACCCTGTCCCTCTCCTGCCGGGGAGAGGGGGACCCGCGCCTCGCCGTTCAGCCGGTAAGGCTCGTTCAGGCTGGCACCCAGCCCATCCCCCGCCCCCATCTCGTCTTTTTCGGCGCCGGCCTGTAACGACTGCGCCAACCCGTCCTCGCGAAAAGTCTCGAAAAGATGATCTCCTCACCCCTCATGACCGTCATGGTCGATGCCGTGCGCAAGGCCGCGCGCGGCCTGCGCCGCGACTACGGCGAGGTCGAGAACCTGCAGGTCTCGCGCAAAGGTCCGGGCGACTTCGTCTCCGCGGCCGACCGCAAGGCCGAGGAGGTGCTGCGCGACGCCCTGATGAAGGCGCGTCCGGGCTACAGCCTCGTGCTCGAGGAGAACGGGATCATCGAGGGCACCGACAAGAGCCACACCTGGCACGTCGATCCCCTCGACGGCACGTCGAACTTCCTGCACGGCGTGCCGCATTTCGCGGTCTCCGTCGGCCTGGAGCGCGAAGGCCAGATCGTGGCCGGCGTGATCTTCGACCCGATCAAGGACGAGCTGTTCGTCGCCGAGCGCGGCAAGGGCGCCTACCTCAACAACCGGCGCCTGCGCGTCTCCGGACGCCAGGACATGGCCGACGCGCTGGTCGGGTACGGCACGCCCTATCTCGGCCGCGGCAGCCATCCGCGCCTCCTGCGCGAGCTCGGCGCCGTGATGGCGGTTGCCGGCGGCACGCGCCGGATGGGTTCGGCGGCCCTCGACATGGCTTACGTCGCCTGCGGGCGCCTCGACGCCTACTGGGAGCGCGACCTCCAGACCTACGATTTCGCCGCCGGCGTGATTCTGGTGCGCGAGGCGGGCGGCTTCGTGAGCTCGGCGGACGGCGCGGCCGAGCCGCTGGCGCCTCGGTCGGTCGCCGCCGGCAACGAGGGGCTGCACCGGGAGCTCGTCGCCATCCTCAAGAAGGTCCAGGCGGCCTGAGCCCAGGACCGCGAACGCGGTTCAACGCTTCGGCGTGCTGCCGGCGTGTAGCAACCCCGCCGTCATTCCGGGACTGCGCAGCAGGACCCGGAATCCAGATCCACACCGTGTGTCCAGCATAGCGCTGTCGGCGGCTCTGGATTCCGGGCTCGCCTGCGGCGCCCTGGAATGACGGAGTTGTCGATCCAAGGTGCAGCCAAGTCTGGTTAGCCCAGCTTCATCGGCTTGGCCTGAGCCGCCGGAAGCTGGTCAGCACCGCAACCTTCTGCTTTAAGCCCGCTCGTCTCCACGGAAGGCCGAACGCATGGAAGCCCGCCGCCACGTCGCGCTGAAGGAATCGGTTCGCTCGATTCCCGACTACCCGAAGCCCGGGATCATCTTCCGCGACATCACCACGCTCCTCAGCGACCCGCGCGCCTTTCGGCGGGCGGTGGACGCGCTGGTGCACCCTTACGCCGGCGGCCAGATCCATCAGGTGGCCGGCATCGAGGCGCGGGGCTTCATCCTGGGCGGGGCTATCGCCCATCAGCTCTCGTGCGGCTTCGTGCCAATCCGCAAGAAGGGCAAGCTGCCCCACAAGACCGTGTCGATGGCCTACGCCCTCGAATACGGCACCGACGAGATCGAGATCCACGTCGACGCGGTCAGGCCCGGCGACAAGGTGCTGCTGGTCGACGACCTGATCGCCACCGGCGGCACCGCGACCGCGGCCGTGAACCTGCTCCAGAAGATCGGGGCCGAGATCGTGGCCGCGTGCTTCGTCATCGATCTGCCCGAGATCGGCGGGGCGCAGCGCCTGCGCGACATGGGCGTCGAGGTGCGCGCCCTGATGCAGTTCGAGGGCCATTGAGACCGGCGAAACGTTGACTTCGCGGGGTCCATCCGCCATAAGCCCGCCACTCGCGACGTGGCGCCCCGCATGGGCGCCCTTCGTGTTTGCAGACAACCAAGGACGCGTGAAGGTCGGGTGCGGCGTCAGCCGCCCGCGAGCGCGCCTCGACCTTTGAAGGCTCTGAGCCATGAAGAGAACCTACCAGCCGAGCAAGCTCGTCCGTAAGCGCCGTCACGGCTTCCGTGCGCGCATGGCCACCGCCGGCGGCCGCAAGGTGATCGCGCGTCGCCGCGCCCACGGCCGCAAGAAGCTGTCGGCCTGAAGCCGGATCCTCGCGGGCGCGGCCGCCGTCAGGCCCCGCGCCACGAGGCAAGTGGTATCGGCCGGGATCGAACCATCGATGGCGACGATCGAGCGGCTCAAGAAACGACCCGACTTCCTGGCGGCGGCCGAGGGGCGTCGCTTCCACACCGAGCGCATGACCGCGCAGGGGCGTCTCCGAAACCCGGAGGCCTGCCCCGGACTCCGTCTCGGCTTCACCATCACGAAGCGTGTCGGCCACGCGACGGAGCGCAATCGCATCCGGCGCCGCCTGCGCGCGGCCGTCGGGCTGGTCGCGGCCGAACTGCCGGGCGAGCTCGCTGGCCTGCCGGCCGACATCGTGCTGATCGCCCGGCGCCCGGCGCTGGACGCCTCCTTCGAGGCCCTGGCCGAGGACCTGCGGCGCGCGATCCCGGCCGTGACCCGCCCGGCGGCGCCCCGCGGCGATCGGTCCCCCCATCGCTCTGGCGGCCGTCGGTCCAAGACCACACCTCAGACAGCATCTCTCCCGCGCGATGCGGACCGCGCCTCCGCGCAGGCCGCGCCTCTCGGCGAAGCCGACATCGGCCCGTCGCAGGGGTGCGACAGAGATCCCCGAATCACCGGCGCGCACAGGTCCCCCGGGGCCGGCGCCGGTCCTGATGCCACTCCGAACGCGTGCGGCGGTGTCCCTGATGGGCAATGACAAGACGAACATGTTCGTGGCCATCGGCCTGTCGCTGCTGGTGCTGCTGGGGTGGCAGTACTTCGTGGCTGGCCCGCGCATGGAGCAGCAGCGGCTGATCGAGGCGCAGAACAAGGCCGCGCAGCAACAGCAGCAGCCCCCGGGCGTGACCCCGGACGGCGTGCCTTCGCCGTCGCCGAAGGAGGGCGGCCCGGCCGCACCCGCGCCCGGCACCCTGCCGACCGCGCAGGGAGGCCCGGTCTCCCGCGAGGCGGCGCTCGCCCGCTCGCCGCGCATCCGGATCGAGACCCCGGCGCTCTCCGGCTCGATCGCCCTGAAGGGCGGCCGCGTCGACGACGTGTCGCTCAAGAACTACCACGAGACCGTCGATCCCAAGAGCCCCGAGATCGTGCTGTTCTCGCCGGCCGGCAGCGAGACGCCCTACTACGCCGAGTTCGGCTGGGTCGGCGCCAATGCCGGGCCGCTGCCCAACAACGACACCCTCTGGACCAGCGACGGCAAGACGCTCTCGCCCGGCATGCCCGTGACCCTGACCTGGGACAACGGCGCCGGCCTCGTGTTCAAGCGGATCTTCGCCGTCGACGACAAGTTCATGTTCACGGTCCGCGACGAGGTCGAGAACAAGGGTTCGGGACCGATCACGCTCTACCCGTACAGCCTCGTCTCCCGCTGGGGTAAGCCGCACACCCAGGGCTACTACGTCCTGCACGAGGGCATGATCGGCTACCTCGGCAACGACGGTCTCCAGGAATTCACCTACGACAAGCTCGCCAAGGAGGGCGCCTATGGCGGCGCCAACACCAAGGGCCGGGCCTGGACCGGCGTGACCGGCGGCTTCGTGGGCATCACCGACAAGTACTGGGCGGCGGCCGCGATCCCCGATCAGGACACGCCCTATACCGGCGCCTTCACCGACCGGACCGACGGCACCACCAACGTCTACCAGGCGAGCGTGCGTGGCGACGCCGTGAACCTGGCGGCGGGCGCCTCGGCGACCGCGACGCAGCGGCTGTTCGCGGGCGCCAAGGAAGTCAACCTGATCAACAACTACGAGAAGGACCTCGGCATCAAGCACTTCGATCTGATGATCGACTGGGGCTGGTTCTTCTTCATCACCAAGCCGATGTTCCGGGCGCTGGACTTTTTCTACCACCTGTTCGGCAATTTCGGCGTCTCGATCCTGGTGGTGACCTTCTGCCTGAAGCTGCTGTTCCTGCCGATCGCGAACCGGTCCTACGTCTCCATGGCCAAGATGAAGGCCGTGCAGCCCGAGATGGCCGCCATCCGCGAGCGCTACAAGGATGATCGCCTGAAGGCGCAGCAGGCCACGATGGAGCTGTACAAGAAGGAGAAGATCAATCCGGTCGCCGGCTGCTGGCCGGTTCTGATCCAGATCCCGGTCTTCTTCGCGCTCTACAAGGTGCTGTTCATCACCATCGAGATGCGCCACGCGCCGTTCTTCGGCTGGATCCACGACCTCGCGGCGCCGGATCCGACGAGCATCGTTAACCTGTTCGGCCTGCTGCCCTTCCCGGCGCCCGACTTCGTCCACCTGGGCGTCTGGCCGCTGATCATGGGCGTGACCATGTTCGTGCAGATGAAGATGAATCCCGCGCCGCCGGACCCGGTCCAGGCGCAGATCTTCACCTTCATGCCGATCGTGTTCACCTTCATGCTCGGCTCGTTCCCGGCCGGCCTCGTGATCTACTGGGCCTGGAACAACACCCTGTCGGTGATCCAGCAATACGTCATCATGCGCCGCAACGGTGTGAAGGTGGAACTGTGGGACAACCTGCGGACCACGTTCCGGCGCGGCAACGGCACGAAGGCGGCCGCCACCAAGAGCTGACGGGCGAGACACCGTGACCGAGACCAACGACGACGCGGCCGACCTCCTCGAGGCCGGCCGCCTCCTGTTCGCAGGCGCCGCCGATTTCTACGCGGCCGCCCAGACCCTCGACCGCCTGCCACCCATGGAGGGCGTCGAGATCGCCTTCGCGGGCCGCTCGAATGTCGGCAAGTCGAGCCTGATCAACGCACTGACCGGGCGGAACACCCTGGCGCGGACCTCGCACACGCCGGGGCGGACGCAGCAGCTCAACTTCTTCCGGATCGGCGAGCGCCTGTCGCTGGTCGACATGCCCGGCTACGGCTACGCGGCCGTCGAGAAGGCGAAGGTCGAGGCCTGGACCCGCCTGATCCATTCCTACCTCAAGGGCCGCGCCAGCCTCGCCCGGGTGTTCATGCTCATCGACGCCCGACACGGCTTCAAGTCGATCGACACCGACGTGCTCGACGGCCTCGACAAGGCCGCGGTGAGCTATCAGGTCGTGCTGACCAAGGGCGATTCCCTCAAGAAGGGCGAGGTCGCGAGCCGTATCGCCGGGATCGAGGCGGGGCTCGCCAAGCGTCCGGCCGCGTATCCGCAGGTGATCCTGACCTCGAGCCGCGACGATTCCGGCGTGCCGGAGCTGCGGGCGGCCATCGCCAAGCTTCTGGTGGAGCGCGGCGCGTGAGGCTCTCAGGCCTGGACCGCGCTCTGGCGGCGCTCGCCTGCCTTGCCGGCCTGCTCGGGGTCGCGCTGAGCGCGGCAGCCGCGCATATCCCCGGGGCGGATTCGCTGAAGACGGCGGCGCAGTTCCTGCTGTTCCACGCCCCCGCCATCCTGGCACTGGTCGGCTTCGGGGCGGCGAGTCTCGCCCGGGCCGGTCTCGCCCGCGTCGCGGCGGGGCTGCTGATCCTCGGGCTGATCCTGTTCTGCGGTGACCTCGCGGTGCGCACGTGGCTCCAGCACCCGCTCTTCCCGATGGCGGCACCCATCGGCGGCTTCGCGCTGATGGGCGGCTGGCTCGTCGGGATCCTGGGCGCGCTCGTGCCGGCGCGGCGTGGGGCCTGACAGTCCGGCTCGCGACGTGAGCGCCGCTGTCTTTGCGAGCGCGGCGAAGCAATCCAGGGCAGCGGGACATCGATCAGCGCGGCGCCGGCTGGATTGCCTCGCTCCGCCCGCAAGGACGTTGCGCCTCAGCCGGCCCGAACCTGCAGGAATTTCACCGGTGGCCCCTGCGTGTCGGAAAAGACCCCCGCGGTAAGCGCCCCGCCATAGACCGCGGCGGTGTCGAGGTTCGTTCGGAACCGGCGGATCTCGGGACGCCCGTTTCGCTGCGGCGAGTGACCGTGGACCACGTGGCGGCCGAAATCGTGGTCACCGTCCAGGAACGGCTCGCGGATCCAGAGGCGGTTGTGATCGTCCGGATCCGGGATCTCGGCGCCGGGCCGGAAGCCGGCATGCACATACCAGCGCGCTTCGTCCTCGTGCAGGGTCGGCAGGCCCTCGAGCCAGTCGAGGGTGTCGCGCGGCAGATCGCCGACCTCCCGCGCACCGAAGGCGGCGAGCGTCGCTTCCCCGCCGTTGTAGAGCCAGTGCTCCGCCGCCTGGGGCGTCTGCAGGGCGTCGAGCAGCATCCGCTCGTGGTTGCCCATCAGGCAGACGACGCGCTCGGGCTCGGCCCAGTTCAGGCGGCTGACGGTGCGGATCACCGCGGCGCTGTCCGGGCCGCGGTCGATGTAGTCCCCGAGAAAGACCAGCCGGTGCGCGCGGCCGCCGGCGTGGTCGCCGATCCGCTTCAGCAAGGCGTCGAGGAGGGCGGCGCAGCCGTGGACGTCGCCGATTGCGTAGGTGAGGGGGCCGGAATCCATGGCGCCATCGTCCATCGCAGCGCCGCGCTCCGCAAGACCGCCCCGGACCGGCGGGCTACTCAGCCAGGGCGCGCATCACCGCGATCAGGTCCGCCTTGCCCTCGAAGCCGATGCCCGGCAGCTCCGGCATGGTGATGTGGCCGTCCTCGACGCGGACTCCGTCCGGGAAGCCGCCATAGGGCTGGAACAGGTCCGGATAGCTCTCGTTGCCGCCGAGTCCGAGGCCGGCCGCAATGTTGAGCGACATCTGGTGCCCGCCATGCGGGATGCAGCGGGACGGTGACCAGCCGAACTCGGCCAGCACGTCGAGGGTGCGCAGGTACTCCACCAGCCCGTACGACAGGGCGCAGTCGAATTGCAGCCAGTCACGGTCGGGCCGCATGTTTCCGTAGCGCAGGAGATTACGCGCATCCTGGTGCGAGAACAGGTTCTCGCCGGTGGCCATCGACCCGGGATAGTAGGGCGCGAGCGCCGCCTGGAGCGCGTAGTCGAGGGGGTCGCCCGCCTCCTCGTACCAGAACAGCGGATAGTCCCGGAGCATCCGGGCATACGCGATGGCGGTCTCGAGGTCGAAGCGGCCGTTGGCGTCCACCGCGAGGCGGCCTCGGCCCTCGATCTCGGCGAGCACCGCCTCGATCCGGCGCCGGTCCTCGCCGACCGACGCGCCGCCGATCTTCATCTTCACGACATTGTAGCCGCGGTCCAGGTAGCCGCGCATCTCGGCCCGCAGGGCGGAATCGTCCTTGCCGGGATAGTAGTAGCCGCCCGCCGCGTAGACGAAGACGCGAGGGTTGGCCGCGACGCCGTTCCGCTCCGCGAGCATCCGGAACAGCGGCTTCCCGGCGATCTTGGCCGCCGCGTCCCAGATCGCCATGTCGAGGGTGCCCACCGCCACCGAGCGCTCGCCATGGCCGCCGGGCTTCTCGTTGCGCATCATCGCGGCCCAGATCCGGTGCGGATCGAGGTTGTCGCCCATATCGGTCAGGAGGCTCGCCGGATCGGCCTCCAGGAGCCGATCGCGAAAGCGTTCGCGGATCAGGCCGCCCTGGCCGTAGCGGCCGTTGGAGTTGAAGCCGTAGCCGACGACGCGACGCCCGTCCTGGACCACGTCGGTCACCACCGCCACGAGGCTCGTGGTCATCTTCGAGAAGTCGATGTAGGCGTTGCGGATCGGCGAGGCGATCGGCTTGGTGACCTCGCGGACGTCGACGATGCGCATGGCTCTCTCCTGGCAGGGGCGGTAATCGCGCTCTAACCCTGGTGGCGGCCGGGAGGCCAATGCCGATTCCGGGTCGCGCGATGCGCGGCCGGCATCGGCCGTGCGGCACCACCAGGGAGTCCCGCATGGACCTGGACTGGATGAGCCATTTTCTGGCGCTCGCCGAGCACCGGACCTTCTCGCGGGCCGCGGAGGCCCGGCACGTGACGCAGCCGGCCTTCAGCCGGCGGATCCGCGCCCTGGAGGATTGGATCGGGACGCCCCTGTTCCTTCGGGGCGCACAGGGCGCCGTCCTGACGCGCGCCGGTGACCGGTTCCGCCCGAAGGCGGAGGATCTGATCCGCGGCCTGGAGCGGGCCCGCCGGGAGGCCCGGGCGGCCGGCGACCGCGCCGGGGCAAGCCTCGCCATCGCCGCCACGCACGCCCTGTCCTTCACCTTCTTCCCCGGCTGGATCCGGGGCTGCGTGCAGTTCGAGGCGCTCGGCGCATTGAACCTGATCTCGGACAGCATGGAGGCCTGCGAGGCGATCATGCTGGCCGGCGAGGTGCAGTTTCTTCTCTGCCACTATCGCGCCGATGCCCAGACCCGACTCGACGACGGGCGGTTCGAATCCGTCCGCGTCGGCGCGGACAGCCTCGTCCCGCTCTGCGCGCCGACCGACGGCGGCGCACCGCTCTGGCCGCTTGCTGCGCCGGGCCGTCCGGCACGCCATCTCGCCTATGGAAGCGCCTCAGGCCTCGGCCGCATCCTGGCGGCGACCGGCATCGCGGGCGACCGGGAGGCGGTCTTCACCTCGCACCTCGCGGCGACGCTCATGACCATGGCCCGCGAGGGCTACGGCGTCGCGTGGCTGCCGCTGACGCTCGCCGAGGCCGCCCTGGAGCAGGGCCACCTCGTCAGGGCCGGGCCCGACAGCCTGGACGTGCCGGTCGAGATCCGCCTGTTCCGCGCGCCCGAGAGCCGGACCGTCGCCGCCGACGCGCTGTGGCAGCGGCTCGTCGGCGGCCCCGACGGAGCTCAGTCCTTCGCGACCCGGGCGTAGCGCCCGTCGTACCGTCCGGCCCGGATCTGCGCGAGGACCTCCGCCTCGCGGGCGGCCTGGGCGCGCACGGCTTCGCGCAGCGTCGGCGCGAGGGCGGGCGGGAAGGTGACGACGCCGTCCGCGTCGCCGATCACCACGTCGCCCGGATTGACCGTCCAGCCGCCGACGCAGACGGGCACGTTGAGCGCGCCGGGTCCGGTCTTGAACGGGCCGCGCGGGGTAGCGGCCCGGGCGTAGCAGGGGAAAGCGCCGTCGGCGAAGGATTCGGTGTCGCGCACGGCGCCGTCGACCACGAAGCCCGCCACGCCGCGGCTCTCGGCGATCGCCTTCATGATGTCGCCCACGAGCGCCCGGCTCGTGTCGCCGCCGCCGTCGACCACGATCACGTCGCCGCGACGGACCTCCTCCAGCGCCTGATGGATGGCGAGGTTGTCGCCCGCCCGGACGCGCACCGTGAAGGCCGTGCCGGCGAGCCGCGCGCGTCCGTGGAAGGCGCGCAGGCCCGCGAGGACCGGCATCCGGTCGAGGCAATCGCTGATGGTCGCGGTCGGAACGCCGTCGAAGGCCGCGAGCAGCGCGGGATCGACGGAAGGCGGCGGCGGATTGCGTGAGATGGCGGTCATCGGCCCCGACATATTCCTGCCGCCACGGCCGTCGGGACCAGGACGGGTCACAAGAAGACCCGGTGATCCTGCCTCAGGACGAGCTCGGTGTCGCGATCGAAATCCTGGCCCGTCAGTGATCGGCGGCTGGTACCGCCCCGCCGCCGCTCGTTGCGAGCTTGCGGCGAGCATCGGCCTGGCCGCTGGTCGCCCCGAAGAAGTTGGCGGAATCGCCGAGCTGAACCGAGGGCTGGCAATTCGGCGTGCAGGACAGGGATTCCCGCTCGAGCCCGCGCTGGACCGTGATTGTCGAATCCCGCGACGCCTCGACCCGGATCGTAGTCTCGGCGATCATCGCCCCAGCATTGTCGAGGGCGATCAGGTTCGCCGATCCGAAGCTCTTGCCGGTCAGCACGAGGACGCCGTTCTTCTGCGGCGTGACTTCCGCGATGATCGGATTGCCGACGATGACCGTCGACGTCTTCTCGGGCAGGCGGATGACCTTGGCATTGTCCACCAGGATGGTCACCACCGGCAGGGGATCGGGCTGGCCGGCGGCCGCGGCGGCGCCCGCCATCAGGCAGAGAATGAGGCCGGTTCGGCCCGCATGCGACAGAGTGCGGCGCATCGAAAGTCCTCGGGAAAGGGCCGGCGGGGTCCGAGACGCCGCCTCATCGCGTGACACTACGGGGCACCGGTGAAGGAAGCGCTAAGCAAGACCGGAAGTCCGGCGCGCGGGGCATCAGGGAAACCCAACCTTCACCAAGCTCGCACTCGGTCGGCCTAATCGACCCATGCGCAATCGATTTAACCGATTTTCAAGGCGTAATTGGCAGTCTGTGCAGGCCGCCGATCGAGACCTGAAAACTCTTCATCGGTCATCGCGCAAGCTTTTAGTCGCACTGTGTTGATCGAAGGATCTCTCCTCATGAAGACCCTGTTCTCGCGCTTCGCTTCGGACGAGTCCGGCGCCACCGCCATTGAGTACGGCATGATCGCCGCCCTGATCGCGGTCGTCATCATCGCCGCGCTGAAGACCCTGGGTAACAACCTCGGCAACAAGTTCAACCAGATCTCCACGAACATGAACTGATCGCGACCTCGACGGCCACGATCTGCGGCAGGTCTGAGACTCCCTGGCTGTCAATGGACAGACGGGGATGTCTCGACCGGCCGGCGCGGCCGTTGGTCCAGGTCTGAGTGCGCGGGGGCAGGCTGGGCCCGGCCCCGTTGGATCGATCCTCCGCAGCAAGCAACGTCAAGGTTGGTCCCGCGATGGTCGGCGCAGGCATGGCAAGTTCCGTGGCGGTTTCGGGGATCCCGGGTCTCGGCCTCGCCGGCTTCGGATTGCTGGTGCTGTTCCCGTTTCTGATGGCCTATGCCGCGGCGAGCGACCTGCTCACGATGCTGATCCCGAACCGCATCTCGCTCGCCCTCGTCGCCGGTTTCGCGGTCTTGGCCCTGACGGGGCCGATGAGCTGGACCGAGATCGGCTTCCATCTCGGCGCCGGCGCGGCCGTGCTCGTGGCGACCTTCACGCTCTTCGCCTTCGGAATTATCGGCGGCGGCGATGCCAAGCTGGCGGCCGCCACCGCCCTGTGGCTCGGCTTCGACGGTCTCGGCGACTATCTCCTCGTCGCGTCGGTCTTCGGGGGAGCCCTGACCCTGGGCATCCTGTTCGCGCGGTCGCACCCGCTGCCCGGCCGGATCGCCCGCATGCCGTTCGCCCTGCATCTGCACGATGCCAAGACCGGCATTCCCTACGGCATTGCCCTCGCGGCCGCCGCCCTGCTCGTGCTGCCCGAGACCGAGGTGTGGACCCGGGCGCTGGCGGGCTGACGCGACGGGACGTCGCCGGACGAGCGCTCGTTCCCCGCCTGCACCGCTCCGCCGCGTGAATTCCTCGGCTCGGGATCTGGAGCCGCGGTCTCCGCCCGGATAAAAGTCGAGCATGCCCCTCGCGCTGCTGCGTCGCCCCGATCCGGAACACCTCGAGGTTGAGCACGAGGGAGCGAGCCTTCACATTGCGCTCCGTCGGCGCCCGACCGCGCGCCGCATCACCCTCCGGGTCTCGGCCGCCACCGGCGAGGTGGTGATCACCCTGCCCAGCCGGACCGCCGTGAACACCGCGCAGCGTTTCGCCGCGAGCCATGCGGGCTGGATCGCCGCGCGGCTCGCGCGCGTGCCCGCGCGCGTGCTCTTCGAGCCGGGGGCCGAGGTGCCCCTGCGCGGCGAGGCGCACCGCATCTGCCTGCGCGACACCCGCAGCGGCGCGGTGCGCGTCGTGCGCGAGAACGACGCGTCGGTGATCTCGGTCTCCTGCGACCCGGCCCATGTGGCGCGCCGGGTCCGGGATTTCCTCGCCCGGGAAGCGCGGCGCGACCTCGCGGAGGCGATCGAGCGCTACGCACCGCGTCTCGGCCAGCGGCCGACCCGCATGACCCTGCGCGACACCCGCAGCCGCTGGGGGTCCTGCACGGCGCGCGGCGAACTGAACTTCTCCTGGCGCCTGATCCTGGCACCGCCGATGGTGCTCGACTACCTCGTCGCCCACGAGATGGCGCACCTGCGCGAGATGAACCATTCGCCGCGGTTCTGGGCGCTCCTGGGCGACCTCTGCCCGAACGTGGAGGCCGCCGAAGCCTGGCTCAAGCGCAACGGCAGCAGCCTTCACCGTTACGGCTGAGCGGCCGGACGGGCCGTCATCAGGATAGCGTCAGCCCGTCGTCAGCCTTTGGCGCGCAGCACGCGCTGGCGGACCACGACATCGGCCGGCCATGCCGGCCGCGGATCGACCTCGCCGGGCATGAGCGTGCGCGGGGCGACGCTGTCGCAGACCTCGCGCTGGCGGATGATCACCGGGTTGCCGAACGCGTCGCGCCGGCGGATCACGCCGCCGTCCCGGCAGAAGCCGGCGATCGCCGCCTGGCCGTTGCGGCGGCCGTACGGGTTCGCTGCGACCGGCGGATGCTCGACCACCAGCGTGTCGCTGCGGTTGAGCGAGCGCTCGACATAGGTGGTCTCGTCGACCGGCAGGGACTGGGCCCCGGCCTGCGCGAGGGTGGCCATCAGGCAGGCGGCCGAGAGGGCGAGCAGGCGCATCACGGGTTCAGGATCCGGCGCTGGAGGACTGACGGGGATTTATCTAGGCCGGGACAGCCCGCCCGGATAGCGTCGAAGCGCAACACCGCGCCCGCATCGCTTGACAGCGCGGGTCCGGCCATGGTCGGAACACGCCCGATTGTACGGCTCCCGCCGGTCCTCGGCCGGAGCGTTCCGAAGGGATCGTCGGTGCCGCTTCACGCGAGGCTCGTTCGTTTCCGGCGCGCTGCCCGGCGCGTCGCGCTGCCGGTCTTCCTCGCCCTCGTCGCGGCAGCGCTTGCCCCCGCGGGGCCCGCGGCCGCCCAGGGCATGGTGCGCAAGACCTTCGAGGACTGGCAGCTGCGCTGCGAGACGCCGGCCGGCGCCAAGGCCGAGCAATGCGCCCTGGTGCAGTATCTGGCCGCCGAGGATCGCCCGAACCTGACCCTCGTGGTGATCGTGCTGAAGACGGCGGACAACCGGGGCTATCTCCTGCGCGTGGTCGCGCCGCTCGGCGTCCTGCTGCCCTCGGGCCTCGGCCTGAAGATCGACCAGACGGATATCGGCCGGGCCGGGTTCGTCCGCTGCCTGACCACCGGCTGCGTCGCCGAGGTCGTGATGGACGACGGGCTGATCCGCCAGTTCAAGAACGGTTCGCAGGCCACCTTCATCGTGTTCCAGACGCCCGAAGAAGGCGTCGGCATCCCGCTCTCGATGAAAGGCTTCGCGGCCGGGTTCGACAGCCTGAAATGACGATGCCGGCCGGGAGGCGCGCGATGTTGAGATATCGGCACATCTCTCTGAAGCTTTCCGCGAAGACGCCGCGGAACACGTTGATCTCCCGCTCGGTCGCCCCACTCGGCTTCGGCAGCCTTCTGCTGGCCTCTGTGCTGGTCGCGGTCCCGGCCAAGTCCGAGGAGGGCAACGTCTTTTCCAACCTGTTCAAGTTCGGCGGCACCACGGTGCCGCCGTCACAGGCTGAGAGCCTCGATCCGGCCTATTGCCCGCCCGTCGAGGTCGCCGAGGGCGGCGCGGCCTCCCGAACCCTCGCGGGGGAGGCGGTGCGCACCCAGTTCTCTCTCGGCCGCCTCGCCCGCGAATGCACGCGGCGCCAGGATGGCTCGATCACCGTGAAGGCCGGGGTGGAGGTGAACGTACTGCTCGGCCCGGCGGGCGCACCCGGCCGCTTCGACGTGCCGGTGACGTTCCAGATCCGCCACGAAGGCAAGGTCGTGACGAGCCGCGTCGAGCGCGCCAGCGTGACCGTCGGACCCGGCGAGGCCCAAGGCTTCGCCACCATCGTTGCCGACGAGCTCCTGGTCCCGGTCGCCCTGACGGCGGATTACGACATCGCGGTGGGCGTCGGCACTGCGAAGGGCGGCGGCGGAAAGGCCGCCGCGAAGCCGCGGCGGCGCAAGCCCGCGGTCGCTGCGGCCCCCGATGGCGGAGGCGACGCTGCCCAGTGACGCCGCGGCGCGCCTCGGCGATCCCCTTCACCCACCCGTGACCCTGAGAGCGCCGGCCGTCCGCGGCCGGCTCTGGCTTGGCCGCGAGACGCAGTTCTACCTGGAGCCGACCGACGATCCGGTCTTCGATCACCGCATCGTCCTGCCGGACGGCACCACCGGCTGGATCGTGCTAAGCTACGGCGGCGATCCCGCGCCGGCACAGCCTCGCCCGATCCTCCGAGTCCTGCGCGGGCCCGAGAATGTCCCGCAGGACTTCGTCCTCCCGGGGGCGTCGTCCGGCATCGCCCATTGGCTCGGCCTGATCCCGTCGGATGCGACGGAGATCCGCCTCTGCGCGGCACCCGACTTCGTTCTGGAACGGGTCGGATCGCGGCGCGAGATCGGGGTCCTCGCCCAATGTCTCGTGCGCCGGCCCTGGCGCTTCCTCGGTGCCCTCTACGAGGGCGCACGGGGATCCGAGCGGCGCTATCGCGACACGCTGCGCGGCGCCTGCGCGGTGACGCCGATGGCGCAGTTTCCGTCCTGGCTCGCGGCACGGGCCCGACCGGCGCAACTCCCCGTCACCGGTTTGCGGATCCGCTGCCTCGTCCTGGCGCGGCCCGGCGAGACGGCGGCCTTATCCGCCACGCTCGACGCGCTTCTCGCGCAGACGCACCCCGCGCAGGCTCTCTGCGTCGCCTGGGATGGGGACGGTCCCGAGACGCCGGATCCGCGAGCCCTCCATCGACGCTGGGACGCGGGCGCGTCCGCGGACGACCTGATCGCTGGCGCCGAGGCCCTGTGCCTGCTGCGGGCGGGCGACATTCCGGCTCCCGACGCCCTGGCGCTGCTGGCGCAGGCCCTTCCCCAAGCGGATCTCGCCTACGGCGACGCCGTCGGCCCCGACGGGACACCGCACCTGAAGCCGGACTGGAGCCCGGATCTCGCCCTGGCGACGGGCTATCCAGGGCGGCCTCTTCTCCTGTCACGCGCGTTTCTCGCCGCATCGGGGCCGGGGCCGGTCGGCCCGATGGCGCAGTTCGCCCTGGCCATCGATCTCGCCGCGACGTCGGCGCGCGCGGCGCATGTTCCGCGTGTCCTCGCCCGCACCGTGGATGACCTCCTCGATCCGGCCGCCCGGGCGGAGGCGCTCGGGGCTCGACTGAAGAGCCAGAGCTCACCCATTCGTGCCGCTTTCCGCGACGGCGCCGTCCGCCTGGACTGGCCCCTGCCGGATCCGGCACCGAAGGTCAGCGTCGTGATCCCCTCGCGCGACGGGCTCGACCTGATCACGCGGGTCTGCCGCGGCGTCCTGCACGAGACGGCCTATCCGTCCCTGGAGCTGATCATCGCCGACAACGGTTCGACCGATCCCGCCGTGCTGGCCCATTACGAGACCCTGCGCGCCGATCCGCGCGTGCGCATCCGCATCGATCCGCAGCCCTTCAACTTCGCCGCCATGGTCAATGCCGGCGTCGCCGAGGCCTCGGGCGCGGTGATCGTGCTGCTCAACAACGACGTGGCGGTGCTCGAGCCCGGCTGGCTGGAGGCGATGGTCCGGCTGGCCTGCCGGCCCGAGGTCGGCGCCGTGGGCTCGAAGCTCCTCTACGGCGACGGCACCCTGCAGCATGCCGGCGTCGTCGTCGGCCTCGGCGGCCGCGCCGGTCACATCCTGCGCCGCCGTCCGGGCGACACGCCGGGCCATCTCGGGCGCCTGCGGGTCGCCCACGAGGTGTCCGCCGTGACGGCCGCCTGCCTCGCCGTCGCGCGGGAGAAGTATCTGGCGGTGAACGGCTTCGACGCCGAGGCCTTCCCGGTCGACTTCAACGACGTCGATTTCTGCCTGCGCCTCGGCGCCGCCGGCTGGAAGACGGTCTGGACGCCGGACGCGACCCTCGCCCATCTCGAATCGGTCAGCCGCGGACCCTCCGTCGGCGCGAAGCGCGCGCGTTTCGAGCAGGAGGCAGCCCGGTTCTCCGAGCGCTGGCGTGCCGTGATCCGCCACGATCCGTTCTACCATCCCGCCCTGTCGCTCACGACCTTCGGCGAGGATCTGGAATGAGGCCGGAGCGCCCGAGCTCCGGCGGCAATCTGCGTCTCGGATCTCCCCGCCGATCCTGGCGCCGGCTGGCCGCCGCGCTGCGCATCCTCCTGAGCCGGCCGCGGGCCGCCGCCGCGATCGCGGCGGCCCGGTTGACGGGCAAGCGCCTGCGCGCCCGTCAGAGTCTCGCCTCGCTCGTCGGGATCGATCACCGGCTCGCGCTCCCGCCGCGCTTGCTGCACCGCTTTCGGCCCGCATCCGAGGACCTGAGCCGCGCCTTCCGCCTGATCGGCGACGGCCAGCTCGTCGCCGGTGCCCCCGACCGCATCGAAGCTATGTTCGCCGCCCATCCGGACGTTCAAGCCATCTACGGCGACGCGCTCATCCAGGATCGGCCCGGTGGACCGGTCCTGCCGCTGCTGCCGCCGGTCTTCGATGCCGACCGGCTGGCGGCCTTCGACTATCTCGGACCGGTCCTGGCCTATCGGAGCACTGCTTTCGATCCGGAGGTCGAACCTGTCAGTCCCGCCGATGCGGCGTTCCGCATCGCGGAGCGGTTCGGCTCCAGCGCGGTCGGTCACCTTCCGGAGGTCCTCTCGGTCCGGCGCGCGGTAGGGGAGGGGCCCCAGAGTTTCCATGACGCGGTGGCGCGCGGTCATCTCGACCGGACCGGCCGCGCCGAAACCCGCGTCGCATTCGGGTCGGACGGGCTGGTGCAGGTGCTGAGCCCGCTCCCCGATCCGCGACCGCTCGCCAGCGTCATCGTCCCGACCCGCGACCGCCTCGACCTGCTCCGCCCCTGTCTCGACAGCCTGCGGCGCTGCACCGACTGGCCCCGTCTCGAGATCCTGGTCTGTGACAACGACAGCCGTGAGCCGGAAACCCTGGCCTATCTGCACGCCCTGGAAGACGAGGGGCTGGGGCACGTCGTGCCCTGTCCCGGGCCGTTCAACTTCGCCGCCATGAACAACGCCGCCGCGGCCCGCGCCCGCGGCCACCTGCTGGTGTTCGTCAACAACGACGTCGAGGCGTTCCGGCCCGACTGGCTCACGCTCATGGCCCGGGAAGCCCTTCGCCCGGATGTGGGGGCGGTGGGCGCCAAGCTCCTCGACGGCGAAGGCCGGATCCAGCACGGCGGCATCGTGCTCGGCACCGGCGGCCTCGTCACCCATGGCCACCGCCACTTCCCAGGCGACGCCCCCGGCTATCTCGCGGCGTTGCGCGTCACGCACGCGGTCTCGGCAGTGACGGCCGCCTGCCTGGTCGTCGCGGCGGACAAGTTCCGGGCGGTCGGTGGCTTCGGCGAGGCGGTCTTCGCCGTCGATTTCAACGACGTCGATCTGTGCCTGCGCCTCAACGCGGCCGGCTTTCGCACGCTGCTGGTCCCCGAGGCGGTCCTGCATCACCGCGAGGCGGCGAGCCGCCGCTGGACTCCGGAGGCCCGCGCCCGCCACGCCCGCGAGATCGCGGCGCTGAAAACGCGATGGGGGCCGCTGCTGGTGCAGGACCCCCATTATCATCCGGGCTTCGACCCGGACCTCTCGACCCATGCCCGCCTGCGGCCGGGCTTTCCGGAGGCCCGCCCGGCGCTCCTGCGCCGCCCGGCCGCCTGAGCGCGCCTACTGGACCAGGCGCGGGCCGCCGCCCTGCACCTTCTCGTTCTCCGACATGATGCCGAGCCGCTTGGCGACCTCGGTGTAGGCCTCGATCAGGCCGCCGAGATCCTTGCGGAACCGGTCCTTGTCGAGCTTGTCGGAGGACTTAATGTCCCACAGGCGGCAGGAATCCGGGGAGATCTCGTCGGCGACCACGATGCGCATCATGTCGCCTTCCCAGAGGCGACCGGTCTCCATCTTGAAGTCGGCGAGGCGGATGCCGACGCCGAGGAAGAGGCCCGACAGGAAGTCGTTGACGCGGATCGCCAGCGCCATGATGTCGCCGATCTCCTGCGGCGTGGCCCAGCCGAAGGCGGTGATGTGCTCCTCCGACACCATCGGGTCGTTCAGCGCATCGTTCTTGTAGTAGAACTCGATGATCGAGCGCGGCAGCTGGGTGCCTTCCTCCAGGCCCAGCCGCGTGGCCAGCGACCCGGCCGCGACGTTGCGCACGACGACCTCGAGGGGAATGATCTCGACCTCGCGGATCAGCTGCTCGCGCATGTTCAGCCGGCGGATGAAGTGCGTCGGCACGCCGATGTCGTTGAGGTGCTGGAAGACGAACTCGGAGATCCGGTTGTTCAGCACGCCCTTGCCGTCGATGACCTCGTGCTTCTTCGCGTTGAAGGCCGTCGCGTCGTCCTTGAAGTGCTGGATGAGCGTGCCGGGCTCCGGCCCCTCGTAGAGGACCTTCGCC